>CAVKKE010000078.1:0-13634 GCA_963656875.1 Barnesiella intestinihominis
GTCTTTTCCTTCTTGCGCTTAATATTGTTCCATTTGCTATGTCCAGACATGGGAAAGAGCCTCCTGTATATTCTCAAATCTCCGCCTGCGGGCAGACGGGCTGTGGTCGCCCGCATTGTGGCAGCACACAAAATCTAACTCTATTATTGTAGCACAACCGGGCAGAGCGTTCAAGCCTTATCGGCCCGGTTTTCGGCGAATCGTGCGAGAAAATGCGCTTTTTCTGCCATTTTACAGCAGTCGCAGCGCCTTGGGGTAGTGGTTTTTCACCCGCCCGCCGGACACCTTGCCGCCGCCCAGCGGCCAGCCGTCCACCAGCACGCAGCACCAGCCGTCGGCAGCGGTACGGGCTTCCACCTCACGGCCGGAGAGGTACTCCACGGTCCGCGGGTCGCTGAGGGTCAGTTCCTCGCGGTTCTGGCACAACGCGCCAAACGCGGTGAACAGATGGTGCTCCGGCACAAAGCGGCCTTTCTGCACGCTGCCCACAAACACGCCCGCGCGCAGCACATGCAGGTTTGTCTGCGGGAAGGGCACCGGCAGCAGCACGCCGCCGCCATGCACCACAGCGGGCCGCGCGGCCAGCGCCGGGAAATACGCTTTTGCAAACTCCTGCCACGCGGCAAGGCTCTGGGCGGGGCTTATCGCCTCGGCAGACGCCTGCCGGCTGTGTTTGCCGCCCTGCACGGCTTCGCGGCAGGCACGGGCGTTCTCGCGGCGGGCGCTGCGGGCATCCGGGCCTTTGGCGGGCTTGCCGCCGCGGCCCTGCGCTTTTTTGCCTGCGGCTTCCGCAGCGGCAAGCCAGAGCTGTTCTTCCGGGGAATATTCCCCTTCTGCGGGCAGGGTGCGGGGCGTGCCCGCTTTGACCAGCCGTGCCATAAAGTGGCCTTCGCCGCCCTGACAGGGCCAGATTCGGCGCACCTTGGTCACATCCAGCGGCAATCCTCCGGTGCGGTCGGCCTCGCCCTCGCTGCCGAAGGTGTAATCCACATTGCCCAGAGCATCCGCCAGTTCGAACTCCGGGTGGCGCTGCAGAAATGCCGCCACCTGACCTTCATCCTCTTCCGGCGCAAAGGTGCAGGTGGAGTACACCAACTGCCCGCCCGGGGCCAGCACGGCGGCGGCGCAGTCCAGAATCTGTGCGCCCAGCTCGGCACACTGCTTGACCAGCGCTTCGCAGTGCTGGGTGCGGGCCACCGGTTCCTTGCGGAACATGCCCTCGCCGGAACAGGGCGCATCCACCAGCACGCGGTCGAAAAACTCCGGCAGGGCATCCGCAATGCGGGCAGGCGTCTCATTGAGCACCACAGCGTTGGACACGCCCATGCGCTCGAGGTTGCTTTTCAGGATGTCGGCGCGGGCGGCAACGTATTCGTTGCTCACCAGCACGCCCCGGCCCTGCAATGCCGCCGCAAGCTGGCTGCTCTTGCCGCCGGGGGCCGCACACATATCCAGCACACGCATTCCAGGCTGCACGCCCAGCAGTGGGGCCGCCGAGGATGCCGACGGCTCCTGCGAATAGAACACGCCCGCATGATGGTACGGATGCCGTCCGGGCTTAAAGTCCGGCTGATGCACCACGAACGCCGCCCGGCAGAAGGGCGACGCTTCCAGCGGGAAGTCCGCCTTTGCGGCAAACTGTTCCGGCGTCGTGCGCAGGGCCGAAACGGTCACACCGCGCTCTGCCGTCTCTTGCGGGGCAGCGTACAGCACATCAAACCGCTCCCCCAGCAGGGCGCGCTCCCGCTGCTCAAAATATTCCATGGGCATTCTGCATTCCTCCTGTGGAGATGTATAAAGCCGCCGTCTGCGGCCAAACTAGGCTGTGTGAGGGGCACACCGCCCCGCACGGAAAACCGAAAGGAGATCATTCACTATGGCAACCGAAAACCGCAGCAGCAACTGCAAGAATCAGACCTCGAACCGCACGTCCAACCAGACTTCTAACCGCACCAGCAATCAGACCACCAACAGCGCCACCAACGAGCACAAGCACCCCAACCAGTACACCAAGGGTGCCGACGATGAGAGCGCCAAGAACTCTGTGAACAGCCGTTCCAGCAACGCCAAGAACAGCCGATAAAGCCGTCCTTTACGCCTGATGGACCACAGGCGTGGGCCTTTGACCTTTCTCAAATCTCAAACCGCAAAGCCCGCTGCCCTCCGGCACTGTTTTCCAGTGCGGAAAGCAGCGGGCTTTCGCATGTTTACTTACTTGTCGTTGGGGTCGAACTGCTGCCACAGCGTGTCGAACAGCTCATGCACACGGCTCAGCTGGCCGTTCAGATACAGCCAGCCCAGCAGGCACTCAAAGCCGGTGGACGCACGGTATTCCTCGGGGGAAGCGTGCTTTGCCACGCTGGCCTTGCTGGCGTTGCGGCCGCGCTTGAACACGGCCAGCTCGTCCTCGGTGAACAGCGGTTCCAGCAGCTGCTCTTCCCGGAACTGTGCCCGGGCGGAAACATACTTGACCTTTTCCGCGTTGAGCTTTCCGGCGGACAGGCGGTGGTGCTCCACAAGGCGCTGACGCACCAGCAGTTCCAGCACGCTGTCACCCACAAAGGCCAGCGCCAGAGGGCTCAGCTCACGCGGGTCGATCTTTTCCGATTCGTTCATAGTGACCTCTTAGAAGATGTAATCGAACTGGTAATCGCCGATGAGGATGGTGTCGTTCTCCTGCACGCCCTTTTCCACCAGAGCATCCAGAATGCCGCTCTCGCCCAGCTGACGCTGGAAGAACTGCAGGCTCTCGTAGTCGTCCACATTGCTGCCGGCCAGAATATACTCCAGCCACGGAGCCTCCACGCTCCACACATGGGCTTCCATGCGCTTGATGTTGAACGCGCGGTCGTTTGCCTTGGGTTCGGGCTTCTTGTACTCGGGGGCAAACACCGGCACCGGCGGGATATCCTTCAGGCGGTTATAGACCAGGCCCGGCAGCTCCTTCACGCCCTGCATGGTGGCGGCGGAGATGGGCACGAAAGTCAGGCCCTTGCCCTCCACATACTTACGGAAGCTCTCGATCTGCTCCTCGGTGGCCAGGTCGCACTTGTTGCCCACCACGATCTGCGGGCGCTCGGCCAGCACGGGGCTGAACTTTGCCAGCTCTTCGTTGATCTTTTCGAAGTCCTCAATGGGTTCGCGGCACTCGCTGCCGGAGACGTCCACCGCATGCAGCAGCAGGCGGCAGCGCTCCACATGGCGCAGGAAGTCGTGGCCCAGGCCGATGCCCTCGCTGGCGCCCTCGATCAGGCCGGGGATGTCGGCGCAGACAAAGCTTGCACCCTCCGCCACGGACACGACGCCCAGGGTGGGCACCAGCGTGGTGAAGTGGTAGTTTGCAATCTTGGGCTTGGCCGCGCTGATAGTGGAGATGAGGGTGGACTTGCCCACATTGGGGAAGCCGATCAGGCCCACATCTGCGATCAGTTTCAGCTCCAGCGTGACCTGAATGTCCTCACCGGGCATACCGGGCTTTGCAAACTTGGGGATCTGGCGGGTGGGGGTAGCAAAATGTGCATTGCCGTAACCGCCGCGGCCGCCTTTTGCGATGGTGACGGGATTGTGGTCGGACAGGTCCGCGATCACAAGGCCGCTCTCAGCGTCCTTGATGACGGTGCCCAGAGGCACCTTAATGACCAGATTTTCGGCATTTTTGCCATGGCACAGGCTTGCGCCGCCCTTGCCACCCTCCGGAGCCACATACTTGCGCTTGTAGCGGAAGTCCATCAGGGTGGTCAGGTGGTCGTCCACCACAAAGATGATGTCGCCGCCGCGGCCGCCGTCGCCGCCGTCCGGGCCGCCTGCGGCCACGAATTTTTCACGGTGAAAGCTCACCGCGCCGTCGCCGCCTTTGCCCGCGTGGAGCCATATCGTGGCGATGTCGATAAAGTTGGTTTGTGCTGCCATACAGCCCCTCCTTATTTCATCAAAAAAAGCCGGGCCACGAGGGTCCGGCTCTCTACGTTTTTGCAGTTATCCGAAAGAAGTTACTGCTTCACGCTGCACTTCTTGCCGTTCTTGCCCACGCGCTCGAAACGGACGGTACCGTCCACCAGAGCAAACAGGGTGTCATCGCTGCCCTTGCCAACGTTCTCACCCGGCATGATGTGGGTGCCACGCTGACGAACCAGGATGTTGCCGGCCAGAACGAACTGACCATCTGCACGCTTGGTGCCCAGACGCTGTGCTGCGGAATCGCGGCCGTTCTTGGTGCTGCCTACGCCCTTTTTATGTGCCATTGTAATTTACCTCCTTAGCCGTTGATCGCAGTGATTTCAACCTTGGTATAGGGCTGACGATGACCCATACGGCGAGCACTGTGCTTCTTTGCGCGATAGGTGATGATGTTCAGCTTCTTGCCCTTGCCATTCTTGATGACCTTGGCAGTAACGGTAGCACCCTCAACAACGGGAGCGCCAACCTTCACAGAACCCTCCTCGCCGATAGCGAGAACCTGATCAAACTTCACTTCGGAGTCGGCCTCAACGTCCAGCTTTTCGATGTAGACGATGTCGCCCTGCTCCACGCGGTACTGCTTACCGCCGGTAACAATGATTGCGTACATTTTGTTCATTCCTTTTCGTTGTACTCGCTGGTCGTAAAGGCAGGCCCTTACGGAGGGCCATTTCAGGCGCCCACACCACGCGGCTAGAATAGTATAGCAAAAAAACGATGGGAATGCAAGAGGAATTTTCCTCTTTTCGAAGATTTTTTATTTTTCCTTCGTCCCGGTTTCATCGATGATGCGTTTGACTTCTGCGTTGTAAGCTTCCGTGCGCTCCACGAACAGCTTGCGCGGGCTGGAAGCCAGCAGCTCAGTGTCTGCATCCAGCACAAGGCCGATGGCGCCTTTTTCCTTGCGCAGCTTGCCCAGCGCCGCCTTGTTGTCCGCGTTCATGGCCAGCTTCACCATCAGGGGCTTGTCCTTGAACTTGCGGGTGAAGTAGATCTCCGCAGCCACACCGGCCACCACAGCGATGCCCGCGATCAGTTGGGACACCCGCAGGCCGATAGACGGCACCAGCATCAGGCTGTCAGTGCGCAGGGCTTCGATCCAGAAACGGCCCGCACCGTACCAGATCATATACCGCAGCGCGATGTCGCCGTTGAACTTGCGCTTTTTGATGTAGCGGAACAGCAGGATGAAGCCCACCAGGCACCAGATGCTCTCATAGAGGAAGGTGGGGTGCACAGGCAGGTTCGGGTCGATGACCACACCATTCTGCGCCGTGACCGTGCCGCCCATCAGATACGCCTTGGTGGCTTCGCTGTACATGCCCCAGGGCAGCGTGGTGTTGCAGCCGAAAGCCTCCTGATTGAAGAAGTTGCCCCAGCGGCCGCAGCACTGGCCCAGCAGAAAGCCCATGGCGGTCATGTCGAACATGGGCAGCACCGGCACGCCCCGCCACTTGCAGGCAAGGCCGCCGAACAAAAAGCCGCCGATGATGCCGCCATAGATGGCAAGGCCGCCGTCGCGGATGGCGATCATCTCCCAGATGCTTTCATATTTGAAAGGTGCCATCGCCACATAATAAGCACGGGCGCTTGCGATGCCCAGCACGATGCCGATGAGGATCACGTCCACCATGCTGTCCGGGTCCACACCGAATTCCAGGCTGTGGCGGAACGCAAAGATCAGCGCCAGGCAGATGCCGAACGCAATGCACACACCGTACCAGTAGACGTTGAACCCGCCGATGGAAAAGGCCACGCGGTTGATCTCAAAACTCAGCCCCAGGCCCGGGAACTGTACCAGATTTGTCATTCTGCTTCCTCCTCGTCCTCCGCCAGCGGCGCGGTGCCGTCCGGCTGGATATACATCGTGGCCATGCGGCCGGTGCTGAGGATGCGCTGCAGCGCTGCATCCGCATCCTCGGCAGTCAGGCCTGCCAGCATAGTGATCTGCTGGGCCACCGTCTGGCCGGAGAGGGCAAAATCTGCCATCTGGCTGGCCGAATCTTCCACATTTTCAAGGTTTTCGATCAGCTGGCCGTATTTTTCATTCTTGCACAGAGTGAAGATTTCCCGGTCCACACCCTCGGCGCGGATACGGGCGATCTCATCCAGCAGCATCTGTTTTACAGTGTCCGGCTCGTCGCTCTCGCCGGTGAACAGGATGCAGCAGCAGCCGTCCACCCGCAGCACTTCCCCGCCGAAGCCGGGATTCACAAGACCGCCGTCATAGAGCCTGCGGTACAGCGGCGACATGCCGCCGGTGATGCAGCTCAGGATCAGATCATACAGTGCTTCTGTGCGCAGGTCGCTCGAGGGCAGCGGCTCTTCCTTGAAGCCCACACCAAAGCAGGGCTTGGACACCGGCATGGTCAGCGTTTTTTCGGTGGACGCCAGCGTCATGGGCTCTGGCGTCCACAGGCGCTGCACGCCCTCGGCGGTGCGGGGTTCCATCAGGCCGTGGCGTTCGCACGCGGCCAAAATCTGCTCCATGGTGGTGTTGCCCGCTGCGGCCAGCACCATATTGCCCGGCGCATAGAACGCCCTGCAGCTGTCGTAGAGCATCTCCGGGGTGATCTCTGCGATGCTTTCCACGGTACCCGCAATGTCGCTGCGGATGGGATGCTCATGATACAGGCACTCGAACAGGCCGGTGATGAGCCGCCAGTCCGGGCTGTCGTCGTACATTTTGATCTCCTGCCCGATGATGCCCTGCTCTTTGGCGATGGTCTGCTCCGTGAAGTAGGGGTGGGTCACCATGCCCAGCAGCACATCCAGACTTTCGTCCAGCTGCTGGGTGGCCGTGAACAGATAACAGGTGCGGTCAAAGCTGGTGAACGCATTGGCGTTGGCACCGGTCTTGGCGTACTTTGCAAAGGCGTCGCCGTCCTGATCCTCAAACATCTTGTGCTCAAGGAAGTGGGCCACACCGGCGGGCAGATGCACTTCTTTTCCGTCCAGCCGGAAATCCCGGTCGATGGAGCCGAAGCGGGTGGCAAAAATGACATGGGTGCTGGAATAGCCCGGCATGGGCCGCACGATGACGGTCAGGCCGGAGGGCAGGGTCTGCCACTGGTCGGCCACGGTCTTTTCCAGCAGAGTCTGGTTATTCTGCGGCATGAGCGGGCACCTCCTTTGTGAGCAGATAGCTGACCGAGAGGGTCAGTTTGCGCAGGATGGCGCGCACATCGTCTTTGGTCACAGCCTGCAGAGCAGCGCGGGCTTCGTCCGGGGTCTGCACCATGGCCGGGTCGCCATTGCTGCGCAGCACCTCGATGTAATACCATGTTTCGATGCCGCCCAAGGTATCCTCCACGCCCTGCATCCCACTCAGCAGGCCCCGGCGGCAGTCCTCGAACTCGTCATCGGTGATGGGCCCGTCGCACAGGTCGGCCAGCTCTTTCAGGATAGCCTGCTCCGCCCGGGCTGCGTCGGCATGCTCCACGCCGCTGTTCACGGCCATGCTGCCGGTAAAGCTCTGGAACGAGGACGAGCAGTAGTAGCACAGATGGTCGCGCTCGCGCACATTGAGGAACAGACGGCTGGTCACGCTGCCGCCGTACAGTGCCATGGCAAGGCGCACCGCCGCCAGCTGTTCCACCTTCATGGGTTCGCCCAGCGTGAACAGCATGCAGAGCTTGGCCTGCACCATGTCGTAGTTTTCGGTCCTGTGCACCGGCTCCCGGCGCGGCATGGCAATGTTTTCTGCCAGCAGCAGCGGGGCACGGTCGATGGCCGCAAGCTCTGCCAGCAGAGCGTCCTTCACGGCTGCGGTCTGGGCCGCGTCACAGCCCAGCACGATGAGTTCAATGTTGGCCGTGCGCAGCATCTCATGATATGCGTCGGTGAGCATAGCCGGGGTCAGGCCGTCCACCTCGTCCAGATAGCCTTCCTGCCGCACGCCTGCCGGGCTGTCCCCGAAGAACTCCCGGTTGGCCTGATGCAGGCAGTAGATGCGCTTGTCGTTGACCTCGTCTTCCAGCGCCTTTTTCAGCATCTGCTTTTCGATGCCCACGGCTTCCGGGTCAAAGGTTCCATCCACAAAATAAGGATGGAATGCCGCGCCCAGCGCAATGGATGCATATTCCTTCGTCAGCTCTTCCCCTTCCAGCGCGAACCGGTCTTTGATGCCGGTGACGCTGACGCACAGGTTGTGGCTGCAGCCCATGGGACGGGCGTCCACCGTAAGGTCTGCGCCATAGAGCCTGGCCAGCTTTTTGGTCAGGCGGGTCATGTCCGGGCAGTCGGCATAGCCGCGCTCCATCACAAGGGGCAAAAGTGCGTGGGCCGTCGCAGTCTCACGCCTTGCCGGGAAGGCGAAGTGGATGCTGATGCGGCAGCGGTTGAATTTTTCCGCCGGATCGCAGGAAAGATGCACGCCCGGCGCAATGAGAGTTCGTTCCAATTGTGTTCCTCCACCCTGTTTTCACAGGGAGCTTTTATTGATTATGATGCCTTCTGCACAGCGAGAAATTCTTCCAGGCTCAGGCCGCTGGCCCGGATGGCAAGGGCGTTTTCGGCACCGACATAGCGCCAGTGCCACGGCTCAAACACCACGCCGGTGGCCGCCTGCCGGTCTTCCGGATAGCGCAGGATGAAGCCATACTCTGCAGCGTAGGCAGTCAGCCATTCGTAAGCCCGGGTGCTGACGAACCCGGTGTCCCGGGTCGCATAGTCTGCGCTGAGAATGTCCACCGCGTAACCGGTGCCATGCTCATTACAGTCGGCCTGCGGCTCAATGGCAGCGGCAAGGCTGGCAGCATCTTCTTCTGTTTTTCCCTTTTCAAGATAGCTCTGTTTCCGCGCGTCAAAGACAGCATTGCGGGCATCTGCATCCAGATATCCGGTGTTCAGCACCAGCTCAACGCCGTCAGCCTGCGCCGCTGCCGCCATCCTCTGGTAAGCTGCGGCGGCTTCGGCTTCCAGCTGAATGCCGCTGGCCTCGGCGGCGGCAAGAGCCGGGGTCGGCTCTTCCTCGTAGGGCAGATTCGCATTCACCAGCACCAGCCGCTCGTCCGCCGCATTGAAAGTGTAGCCTGTGCCGTCATACTCCGCGGCCTCAAAGCTCTTCGGCCCGGCCAGCATGGCATTCACCTTCGGCAGCAGCCAGAGGATGCCTTTGGTCATCAGGGCCACGATGGCGGCGCAGACCAGAAGCAGGATCGCCCAGTTGCGGGCGAGGCGAAGCCGTTTGCGGCGCTTCCATTGGGCGCGGGTCAGGCGTGGTTTCTGAGGGGATGGTGCGTTCCGTCGGGACGGTTCCATAGCGCGTTGCAGCTCCTTTTCCGTGATTTGCAGCGCGCTGCGCCGCACAGATACAGTCTTTATTATACACCCCTTTGCATTTTGTGTAAACGCCGGAAAGTGTAAAATAAGTATGACCGTCAGGAAACGATTGAAAATGCCCTCCGCTTCGCTCTGGGCATATCAGCGGAAATTTTATTTTTATATTTGCAATTCCAAAAAGCCTGCGGGCTTTTCGGAATTGCTTTTTCACGGGTGGGGTCGTGCGGGAAGCTGCTTTGCCCATTCTGTCCGCTCACAAGTTCGCATCCACCTCCCTCAATGAGGGAAGTTCTAGCGGAATAGAAAAGTTTCCCGCTCTGCCAAAGGCCCCCTTCCAGAGGGGGCTGTCGCCACAGGCGACTGGAGGAGTTTCCACGCAAAAATGCCGCACCACCCCGAAAGGCAGTGCGGCATTTCTTACGCTTTTACAAATCAGTCAAACAGCATATCGTGGATGGCGCTGACAGCCTTATCAGCGTCGTCGCGGTTGATGATGCAGGAGATCTTGATCTCGCTGGTGGAGATCATCTTGATGTTGATGTTGTTGTTGGACAGTGCCTCAAACATCTTGGAAGCAACGCCGCTGTGGCTCTGCATACCGGCACCCACGATGGAAACCTTGGCGCAGGTGTTGTCCACGCTCACATCGTTGAAGTGTGCGCTGTCTTTCAGCACGCGCATGGCCAGGTCAGCTTCGCCCTCAGAGCAGGTGAAGCTGATGTCCTTCTTGCCGTCGCGGCCGGTAGACTGCAGGATGATGTCCACGTTGATGTTCTTCTGAGCCAGCAGGCCGAAGATCTTGAAGCTCATGCCCGGCTCATCGGGAACATTCAGAATCGTGATAACAGCAACATCGGTGTCCTTTGCGACGCCCTTGATCAGCATACCTTCCATGTCTTTCGTAACCTCCTTGACCACCGTACCGGGGACGGGATTCAGGCTGGAGAGCACCTCCAGCTCCACGTTATACTTCTTAGCCAGCTCAACGCTGCGGTTGTTCAGCACCTGTGCGCCCAGAGATGCCAGCTCCAGCATCTCGTCAAAGGTGATCTCATCCAGCTTACGGGTGTTGCGCACCTTGCGGGGGTCTGCGGTGTAGACGCCTTCCACATCGGTGAAGATCTGGCAGCGGTCTGCGTGCAGAGCAGCTGCAATGGCAACAGCACTGGTGTCGGAGCCGCCGCGGCCCAGGGTGGTGATGTCGTCCAGCTTGTTCAGGCCCTGGAAGCCCGCCACGACCACCACGCGGTTGCGCTCCAGCTCGGAGGAGATACGCTCGGTCTCTAGGCGGGTAATGCGCGCCTTGGTGTAGGCGCGGTCGGTGCGGAAGCCTGCCTGCCAGCCGGTCAGGCTGATGGCATGGCAGCCCAGCTCATTCAGCGCCATGGCCAGCAGCGAAATGCTGATCTGCTCGCCAGTGGCCAGCAGCATATCCATCTCACGCGCCGAAGGGTTGTGGGTGATCTCCCCAGCCTTGGCGATCAGGTCATCGGTGGTGTCGCCCTGAGCGGACACCACCACAACTACGTCATTGCCCGCGTTGTGGGTGTTTGCCACAATGCGCGCCACGTTGAAGATACGGTCACGGTCCTTCACCGAAGAACCGCCGAACTTCTGTACGATCAACGCCATATCTTGTCACTCTCCTCTTTTTCTCCCTCAGTTTGAGGGGGTACACCGGGCGGAAGCGGCAGGCCGAACCTTGCACTTCCCTCTCCCATTTATCATTCCACTGTTGCGCCGGTATTATCGGCATCCAATCGCAGCAATGTAAATGCTTCACATCCGTCCAGACCTTCCAGAAGCTCCAGACCCTTTTCCAGCTTGGAATAGAACTTTTCGGCGTCGGCCTTCTCGGCCACAGCCATCACGGTGCTGCCTGCGCCGGACACATAGACAGCCTTTGCGCCGCACAGGCGGACCATGTCGAACACTTCCTTGGAGCCGGGCATCAGCGGCATACGGTAGGGCTGATGCAGCTTATCCTCGGTGGCAATGGCCAGCAGGTCGTGGCGGCCCTCGCAGAATGCCGCCGGGATCAGTGCCGCACGGGACAGGTTGTACACCGCGTCCTTGTGGGACACTTCCTTGGGCAGGGCTGCGCGGGCGGCCTCGGTCAGCAGTTTGTAGTCCGGCACGATGGCGGCAAAGCACAGGCTTTCGTCCACATTCCGCTTGACCGAATAGACCTTGCCTTCTTCAAAAACGCTGCTGGTCAGACCGCCCAGCAGAGCCGGAGCCACGTTGTCGGGGTGGCCCTCGATGGAGGTTGCCAGTGTCAGCAGTTCCTGCGTGTTGAGCACATCGCCCAGCATCCGGTTGGCACCCAGCAGGCCTGCAATGATGCAGGCCGAAGAAGAACCCAGGCCGCGGGCCATGGGGATGGGGTTGGTCTGCACGATCTTCAGCGGCGGGATCTGCTTGCCCACCTTCTCGAACAAGCCCTTTGCCGAGCGGTAAATGAGGTTGGACTCACCGCGCGGGATGCGGGTGCCGTCTGCAGACGAGATGTCCAGCACCTCGCTCTCTTCAAAAGTAGCCGTATTGTACAGCGTCACCGCCAAGCCCAGCGCATCGAAGCCAGAGCCGATGTTTGCGCTGGTGGCCGGGACAGAAACCTTGATCTTCATAGCCGCCGCACCTTTCCTTTGTCCGTTGTCAGTTTTCTTCCGGCAGACGCTTGAGCACCAGCTTCACGCTGCCGCCCACGGCTTCCACCTTGCGTGCTGCTTCGGCGAGGGCCTTTTCGTCAGCGCGCTCCACGAAGTAAGCGCAGCCGTCATAGCGCTCATCCACGACCTTGCCGTAACCATAGATGGCTTCCACCACCGCCGGAGCAATACCCGCTACACGCACATAATATGCTGCAGGGGCCGGGTCGGTGAGCATTCCCTCTACCGGTTCGGCAGGCTGCCAGTACAGGCTGTCATGCACCTTGGAGCCGTGCTTCAGGGCATCCACCACATCGGCGACCACAGCACTGGCGGTGGGCAACTTGCCTGCGCCCTTGCCGTAGAACACCACGTCGCCCAGCATATCGCCCTTGACCAGCACAGCGTTGAACACGTCGTCCACGCTGGCCAGCTGGTTTGCCTTGGGCACCAGGCAGGGCTCCACGCCTGCAGCCACGCTGCCGTCATCGCCGCGCTTCATCCAGGCGATGAGCTTGATGACGCAGTTCAGCTTTTCAGCGGCTTCCACGTCCGCCGTGGTGATGTCGCGGATGCCGCGGGTGGGGATATTCTGGGGGTAGATCTGGTGGCCGCAGACCAGCGAGGACAGGATTGCGATCTTGCGGCAGGCGTCGCGGCCGTCCACGTCGTCGCTGGGGTCTTTGGTCTCAGCATAGCCCAGCTCCTGTGCGATCTTCAGCGCATCGTCAAAGCCCAGATTCTCGCGCACCATCTTGGTGAGCATGAAGTTGGTGGTGCCGTTCACGATGCCCTGCACCTCGGTGATGACGTTTGCGGCCAGGCACTGATGCATCGGGGTGATGATAGGGGTGCCGCCGCCCACAGATGCCTCAAACAGGAAGGCGCAGTCATGCTCCTTTGCCAGAGCCAGCAGCTCAGCGCCGTAGGTAGCCACCATCTCCTTGTTGGAGGTGCAGACACTGCGGCCGCTCTCAAGGCAGGCTTTCACATACGGATAAGCGAAACGAGTGCCGCCGATAGTCTCGACGACGACCTTGATCTCGGGGTCTTCCAGGATCACATCAAAGTTCTTGACGAACAGGTTTGCAGCCGGGTGATTGGAAAAGTCCTTCGGGTCAAGGATATACTTGACTTCCACCGGCTCGCCTGCACGGCGAGAGACACCCGCAGCGTTGCGGCACAGCACCTCATAGACGCCGCTGCCGACCGTGCCAAAGCCCAGAATTGCAATTTTAGCCATTGTATCGTTCTCCCTTGCTTCCTATTTCTGCGCGGATCAGAGATTATATCCGCAGTGCACGCCCACCACCATGTGCTGGCGCGAGAGTTTTTCGGTCAGCTCTTCGGGGGTCATCTTCATGGTGTCGGTGCGGATGGTGACTGCCACAAGGGCAGCGCCATTTTCCGGCGTAGACTGATTGATGGTCACGATGCTTGCGCCTGCGGCGCTGATGCCGGCCAGCAGGCTCTGCAGCGCACCGGTCTCGTCCCGCAGCGTTGCCATCACCGTGATGACCTCGCGGCCATTTTCAGAGTCGAAGATGCAGTCCTTATACTTATAAAATGCGCTGCGCGACAGATCGACCGCGCGGGTCGCAGCCGAAATGCTGCGGGCCTCCCCGCTGGCCAGAAGCTCCTTGGCGCGCACCACCTTGAGGAAAACCTCAGGCAGCACCTGCGCATCCACCAGATAAAAGCGGCGTTCCAACTTGTTCACCTCACAAACACAAGTGTTCTTGC
>CAVKKE010000079.1:0-13471 GCA_963656875.1 Barnesiella intestinihominis
ACGACCCCCAGCGTGACAGGCTGGTGCTCTAACCAACTGAGCTACCGGGCCACATTGGAGCAGTGATTGCTACTCCGTTATGGAGCGGCCGACGAGGCTCGAACTCGCTACCTCCACCTTGGCAAGGTGGCGCTCTACCAGATGAGCTACGGCCGCATAATGGTGCCTCCGATCGGAATCGAACCAATGACACGGGGATTTTCAGTCCCCTGCTCTACCAACTGAGCTACAGAGGCGCACCGGACGATGATTATTATACCTGAAATTTCGATTTTGTAAAGGGGTAAATCCAAAATTTTTTGAGAAAATTGAAACTTTCTTGATTTTGAGCGGTCTATCGCGTAAAATAAGAATGACTTTTTGGACGAGCTGCAGAGCTGCTGCCGGGTCGGCGGCTCGGCCAAACTGCGATTGACAAATTTAACAACCTATGGTTTAATAAAGGAGAATGATTACAGGCGCTTTTGCTCTTTATAAATGGCTTATACTTATTATAAGACAAAGAGCGGAAGCGTCTTGATTTGACTACAGACGGCCCGCGCGGAAAACTTCTGCCCGGGCCGGGAGGATCAGCATGGCAAGAAAACAGGAATATGGCAACGAGAGTATCACTTCCTTAAAAGGTGCCGACCGTGTGCGCAAGCGTCCGGCTGTCATCTTTGGTTCGGACGGCGTGGAGGGCTGTGCGCACTCCATCTTTGAGATCGTGTCCAACTCCATCGACGAAGCCCGCGACGGTCACGGTGACACCATCAATGTCACCCGCTGCAAGGACGGCAGCGTCATCGTCGAAGACTTTGGCCGCGGCATGCCCGTGGACTGGAACAACGGCGAAGGCCGTTACAACTGGGAACTGCTGTTCTGCGAGATGTACGCAGGCGGCAAGTACGGTGAGGGCGAGGACAACTACGAGTTCAGCCTGGGTCTGAACGGTCTGGGCCTGTGCGCCACCCAGTATGCTTCCGCATGGATGACCGCCGACATCTACCGTGACGGTTATCACTACCATCTGGATTTTAAAAAGGGCGAGAATGTGGGCGGTCTGCAGAAGGAAGCCTATAAGGGCCGCCGCACCGGCAGCATCATCCATTGGAAGCCGGATGACGAGGTGTTCACGGACATTGACGTCCCGGCAAGCTATTACAAAGATACGCTGCGCCGTCAGGCCGTGGTCAATGCGGGCCTGACCCTGAACTTCACCGACGAAAGGGAAAAAGACCCTGCCACCGGCAAGCCCTGGAAGGAAAGCTGGTGCTACGAGCACGGCATCGCGGACTATGTGGCCGAAGTGGCCGGCGAGGACGCCATGACGCCGGTGTTTAGCTGCGAAAGCGAGGCCACCGGCCGTGACCGTGAGGATCAGCCGGACTACAAGGTGCGTATGAGTGCGGCGTTCTGCTTCTCCAATAAGGTGCAGATGCTGGAATACTACCACAACTCTTCCTGGCTGGAGCACGGCGGCAGCCCGGAGCACGCAGTCCGCACCGCTTTTGTCTACCAGATCAACAAATATCTGAAGGACAAGAACCTCTATAAGAAGGGTGAGAGCGCCATCAGCTTTCAGGATGTGCAGGACTGTCTGGTCTATGTGTCCTCCAGCTTCTCCACCCGCACCAGCTACGAGAACCAGACCAAAAAGGCCATTACCAACAAGTTCGTCTCGCAGGCGATGACCGATTTCCTCAAGCACTATCTGGAGGTCTACTTCCTCGAAAAGCCCGAGGAGGCCCAGAAGATCTGCCAGCAGGTGCTGGTGAACAAACAGAGCCGTGAGCACGCCGAAAAGACCCGCCAGAGCATCAAGAAGACCCTGTCCACCCAGATCGACCTCGCCAACCGTGTGCAGAAGTTCGTGGACTGCCGCACCAAGGATGCTTCCCGCCGCGAACTGTATATCGTGGAGGGCGACTCGGCTATGGGCGCGGTCAAGTCCAGCCGCGACAGTGAATATCAGGCCATCATGCCCATCCGCGGCAAAATTTTGAACTGCCTGAAAGCGGATTACGCCCGCATCTTCAAGTCGGATGTCATCGTGGACCTCATCAAGGTCATGGGCTGCGGCGTGGAGCTGGGCGGCAAGCACAACAAGGAGCTGGCCACCTTCAACCTCGACAACCTGCGGTTCAACAAGATCGTCATCTGCACCGATGCCGACGTAGACGGCTATCAGATCCGCACGCTGGTGCTCACCATGCTCTACCGCCTGACCCCGACCCTCATCGACAAGGGGTATGTGTATATCGCGGAGTCGCCGCTGTACGAGATCACCACAAAAGACCGCACTTATTTCGCCTATACGGAGCCGGAAAAGGCTGCCTTCCTGGAAGAAATCGGCGACAAAAAGTACACCATCCAGCGCTCCAAAGGTCTGGGCGAGAACGACCCCGAGATGATGTGGCTGACCACTATGAACCCCGAAAGCCGTCGGCTGATCAAGGTGATGCCCACCGATGTGATCCAGACGGCGCAGGTGTTCGACATCCTGCTGGGCGATAATCTGGTCGGCCGCAAGGAGCACATTGCTCAGCACGGAGCAGAATATCTGGACGATCTGGATGTGAGCTGAAATAGCCTTCCCCCTCGGGGGAAGGCTTAAGAGGTAAGAGGATTTACAATGGCAAAAAAATCAACCAAAAAGAACCCGAAGCCTGTGCGTCCGCAGCTGGGCGACGGCGTTGAGATCTTAAATGCAGGCAGCGTGCTGGAAGACCCCATCACCCGCACGCTGGAAACCAACTATATGCCCTACGCCATGAGCGTCATCGTCAGCCGTGCGCTGCCGGAGATCGATGGCTTCAAGCCGGCCCACCGCAAGCTGCTGTACACCATGTACGAGATGGGCCTGCTCAAGGGTGCACGCACCAAGTCTGCCAACATCGTGGGCAGCACCATGCACCTGAACCCCCACGGCGATGCGGCTATTTATGACACCATGGTGCGCATGGGCCGCGGCAATGAGAGCCTGCTGGTGCCCTTCGTGGACAGCAAGGGCAACTTCGGCAAAGCCTACAGCCGCGATATGTCCTGTGCTGCTGCCCGTTACACTGAGGCAAAGCTGGAAGGCGTGTGCGAGGAACTGTTCCGGGACATCGATAAAGAGACGGTGGACTTTGTGCCCAACTACGACAGCACCACCACCGAGCCTACCCTGCTGCCCGTGACCTTCCCCACCATTCTGGCAAACAACACACTGGGCATTGCGGTCGGCATGGCCTGCAACATCTGCTCCTTCAATCTGGCGGAGCTGTGCGCCACCACTGTGGCCCTGATGAAGGACGAACACCACGACATTTCCACCACCATGCCTGCCCCGGACTTTGTGGGCGGCGGACAAATTCTCTACGATGAAGCGCAGATGCGTGAAATTTATGAGAATGGCCGCGGCAGCGTGAAGGTGCGCGCCCGCTACAACACGGTGCCGGGCGAGAACATGATCGAGGTGACCCAGATCCCGCCCACCACCACGGTGGAAGCCATCATGGACAAGATCGCTGAGCTGGTCAAGGCAGGCAAGGTCAAAGAGATCAGCGACATGCGCGATGAGACTGACCTGAATGGCCTGAAGCTGACACTGGACCTCAAGCGCGGCGTGGATGCCGACAAGCTGATGACCAAGCTGTTCAAGGCTACACCGCTGGAAGACAGCTTCAGCTGCAACTTCAACATTCTGGTGTCCGGCCAGCCCCGGGTCATGGGCGTGCGTGAAATTCTCAAAGAATGGACGGCATTCCGTGTGGAATGCGTGCGCCGCCGCACCTACTACGACCTGCACGGCAAGGAAAAGCGCCTGCACCTGCTGCAGGGCCTGGCAGCCATTCTGCTGGACATCGATAAGGCCATCAAGATCATCCGCACCACCGAGGAAGAGAGCGAAGTGGTGCCCAACCTGATGATCGGCTTCGGCATCGACGAGGTGCAGGCGGACTATGTGGCGGAGATCAAGCTGCGCCACCTGAACCGGGAATATATCCTCAAGCGCACCAGCGAGATCGAGCAGCTGGAAAAGGACATCGCCGACCTGAACGACATCCTGGCAAAGCCTGCCCGCATCCGCCGCATCATCATCAATGAGCTGAACGATGTGGCCAAGAAATACGGCCAGCCCCGCCGCAGCGAGATCCTCTACGACCTGCCCGAGGAAGAAAGCGGCTCTGAGGAAGAGGAAGTGCCGGATTACCCCGTCACGGTGTTCTTCACCCGCGAGGGTTACTTCAAGAAGATCCCGCCCCAGAGCCTGCGCACTGCCGGTGCCCATAAGCTGAAAGAGGGCGACGAGATCGTTCAGCAGATCGAGACACGGAACAACATGGAAGCACTGTTCTTCACCGACAAACAGCAGGTGTACAAGGTGCGTCTGGCAGAGCTGGAAGACGGCAAAGTGGCTCAGATGGGCATCTTCATTCCGGGCCGTCTGGGCATGGACGAGGGCGAGAATGTGCTCTCCATGGTCATCACCGGCGACTACAGCGGCCATATGCTGTTCTTCTTTGCCAGCGGCAAATGCGCAAAAATTCCGCTCAGCTCCTACGCCACCAAGCAGAACCGCCGCAAGCTGCTGAAAGCTTACTGCGACAAGGAGCCGCTGGCGCAGCTGCTGTTCCTGCCGGAAGAAACGGAACTTGCCATTCGCACCAGCGCCAGCCGGATGCTGCTGGTGGGTTCGGCACAGATCGCTGCCAAGACCACCCGCGACAGCCAGGGCGTGGCAGTGGTCACCCTGAAAAAGAACCAGACCATCGCATCGGTGGTTCCGGCGGACACGCTGGAACTGGCAAACCCGCACCGCTACCGTGTGCGTAGCCTGCCGGCAACGGGTGCTCTTATCCGCGCTGAGGATGAAGGGGAGCAGCTGACGCTGCTGTAAAACTGTTTTATTGAAAAATGGCTCCGCTTCGCTCTGCCATTCTTAGCGGAAGAATTATTTATAATTTGCAGATCAGAAAAGCCTGCGGGCTTTTCTGATCTGCATGTTCACAGGAGAGGCCGGAATTATAAAATGCGTTTTTGCGTTACGACCTTTTCGTGAAAATGTGTTTGGAGCGGCCCGCAGGCCGCGACAAACACGAAAATAAAAATAAATTTTCCGCTGATTATGCCCAGAGTGAAACGGAGGGCATTTTAAATCGTCTGCCTTGAAAAGAGGAACCATCAAATGCAGAATATCGACCTGATCTGTGTGGGCAAGCTCAATGCGAAATATTTCGCCGAGGGCGTTGCCGAATATCAGAAGCGCCTTTCCGCGTTCGCATCTTTCCGCATCATCGAGCTGCCGGAAGAGAAGATCGAAGAGAAAAACGCCTCCGACGCTGTGGTGAAAAAGGCACTGGATAAGGAGGGCAAAGCCATCCTTTCCAATGTCCGCAAGGGGGCATCTATCGTGGCGATGTGCATCGAAGGCAAACAGATCTCCTCCGACGAGCTGGCGCAGTTCCTTGCCGACCGCGCAAACAGCGGGGCGGGGGATGTGGCCTTCGTCATCGGTTCGTCCCACGGCCTGTCCGATGAAGTGAAGCGCGCTGCGGCCCTCAAGTTCAGCATGGGCCGCATCACGATGCCCCATCAGCTGGCCCGCCTCGTGCTCACCGAGCAGATCTACCGCGCCTGCACCATCAATGCGGGAATGAAATACCACAAGTAAAAATAAAGCTTGAAGCTCCGCTCTGTTTTCCTGAGAAGCGTGTTCTCAGGGGCAGGGCGGAGCTTTGTTTTTTGCGGCAGAAGTTCTTTCGCCGGGAAAATGTGCCGCGACACATTTTGCGGCTTTTACTTTGCGGCGGTTTTCGCTATAATATCACCAAATTTTTTCATTATCACAAAACTGCAAGGAAACAAAACGAAAACAGGGAAGCAAGGAGAGAGACCATGCAAGACAGAAGAAGCTTCCTGCAGCTTTCAGCGTTTGCGGCGCTGTGCCTGACGGCGGGTCTGCTGTGCGGCTGTGGGAAAAGAAAGGAAGCGGCGGTGGACAGCGCGTCTGACCTGCCGGTCATTGTGGTGGGCAGTGATAACTATCCGCCTTTCAATTATGCGGGCTCGGATGGCCGGCCCACGGGCATTGACGTGGAGCTTGCCACGGAGGCCTTCCGGCGGATGGGCTGCCGGGCGGAATTTGTCACCATCAACTGGGAAGAGAAAAAGGCGCTGGTGGAAGACGGCACCATCGACTGTGCCTGGGGCAGTTTTTCCATGAACGGGCGGGAAGACGAATACACATGGGCCGGGCCTTATCTGCGCAGCCGTCAGGTGGTGGCGGTGCGGACGGGCAGCGATATCTATAAATTGACGGATTTGGAAGGCAAAACGCTGGTGGTTCAGTCCACCACCAAGCCCGAGGAACTGTTCCTGAACCGTGAGGAAAATAATCTGCCGCAGCTCAGGGCGCTGTATTCCCTGCAGGACCGCGACCTGATCTACACCACCCTCATCAAAGGCTATGCGGACGCACTGGCAGCCCACGAGAGTGCTATCCGGCAGTTCATGAAAGATTACAGTGTGGAATACCGCATTCTGGAAGAACCGCTGATGGTGGCGGAACTGGGTGTGGCCTTTGCAAAAGACCGCGCCGACGGCCTGCCCCGGCAGCTGACCGAGACCTTCCGGGAGATGCTGGCAGACGGAACGGTGCGGGAGATCATCAGCCGCTATCTGGACGACCCGGACCACTATCTGGAAGGGCTGGAGGGCGGGGTCAATGGATAAAACGCGCCGCAGACTCTTCATCCGGTGGCACTACACCGTGGTCTGTATCCTCATTGGCCTGCTGGTGATGGGCGGCGTTCTGGCTGGCTCGGTGCAGGCAGACCTGACGATGGCGGAAAAACGCTTCACGGATGCTGTGAGCTACATCAAGGAGCAGTGCACCGGCTACGACAACCTGAACCTTGCCTCGGAGACAAAAAGCCTGATGCGCGTCATCGAAAATGCCCGGCATCTGCGCCGGGATATCACCACGGACAGGACACTTGATCCGGGGCTTGTGATGGACGATGCAGCGCTGGAACGCTATCTGCAGACCCATACGGTGTCGGGCATTTTGCTGCTCACGCTGGATGGAAAGGCAGAGTGCAAGGCGTCTACCGATGAACTGGCACAGAATCCACTGAAGGCAGAGGAGCTGCCGGAAGAGCTGTCCCGCACGGCCCTGCTGGGCGTGGCGGATCACCCGGAGCAGGTCTATGCCGGGCGCATCGAAATGCCGGACGAATCCTATGTGGATCTCGCGGCCTGTGCCCGGGAGGACAGGCCGGGCGTGCTGGTGGTGTACTACCACACATCGGAAGAATATGTGCGCAACTATAACCTCTCTTATCAGAACATCGTGCAGGGCTATGATCCGGGCGTGGATGGCACCATCGTGGTGGCCCGTGGCGACGTGATCGTGGCAAGCAATGATACGGGACTGATCGGCGGCAGTGTGGAGGATGTGGCAACGCTGGAGGGCCTGAAAGAACAGGGCGTCAACGGAAAAATGCTCCACATCCACACCGGCTGGGGCGGGCCGGAATGCTCTTACGGCATCATTGACCGCGGGCGGAATTTTTATGTCTATGTGTTCCGGCCGGAAGCGGAAGTGTTCAGTTCGACGCCCCGCAACATGGTGTTTGCGGTGTTTATATACGCGGTCATCCTGTTTCTGGTGCAGACGCTGCGCTGGAAAACGGCCCAGCGCTACCGCGAACAGCAGCTGCTGCGGGAGCAGGAATATCAGAAGCAGCTCAAGGCCGAAGCTCTCAAGGCGGAAGCCGCCAATGTGGCCAAGACTGAGTTTTTGCAGCGCATGAGCCATGATATCCGCACGCCCATCAACGGCATCCGCGGCATGGTGGAAATTGCAGGCCATTCCCCGGAGGATGTGCAGAAACAGGCGGACTGCCGGAAAAAGATCTGGGACGCCTCCACCCTGCTGCTGGAACTGGTGAACGAAGTTCTGGATATGGGCAAGCTGGAGTCCGGAGAGGTCGTGCTGGAAAAGGTACCCTTCGACCTGAATGAACTGCTGACCGAGACCTGTGCAGTGCTGGAAAAGCAGGCGGCGGAGCGGGGCATCCGCATGGAACGCCGCCCCACGAAAGTGGCGCACTCCCGGCTCATCGGCAGCCCGCTGCATGTCAAGCGCCTTTTGATGAATATCCTCAGCAACGCCGTCAAATATAACAAGGAGAACGGCAGCATCACGCTGGAATGCGAAGAGCTGCCCGGCGAGGGAGACAACGTGAACATCCGTTTTGTCTGCGCCGACACCGGCATCGGCATGAGCGAGGAATTCCAGAAGCGGATGTATGAGCCCTTCACACAGGAGAACAGCGGGGCCCGCTCCACCTACGGCGGAACCGGCCTTGGCATGGCCATCACCAAAAGCCTGGTAGACCGCATGAAGGGAACCATTGAGTTCACGAGCAAAAAGGATGTGGGGACTACCTACACCATTACGCTGCCCTTTGCCGTTGACCACAGCGCTGCCCCGGACGAGAGCGACAGCCGGCCTGCAGACCTGAGTGTTCTGCATGGGGCGCAGGTGCTTCTGGCCGAGGACAACGAGCTGAACATTGAGATCGCCGAGTTCCTGTTGAAGGAAGCAGGCATCTGCGTGAACAGAGCGATGGACGGCCGGCAGGCAGCGGAAGCATTCAGAGCTTCGCCGGTGGGCTTCTATGACGCTATTCTCATGGACGTGATGATGCCGGTGATGGATGGCCATGCCGCCACCCGGGCCATCCGCGCTATGGACAGGCCCGACGCCCGCACGGTGCCCATCTTTGCCATGACGGCCAACGCTTTTGTGGAAGACCGGCAGAAAGCCCTTGCCTCCGGGATGACCGACTACCTGACAAAACCGCTGGATTCTGCTGCCGTGCTGCAGGCTTTGGCAAAAGCGTGCGCCAGCTGCGGACAGAAGAACGGATAAATGCCGCATTGGCTTTACAACCGGGCCAAAACATGATACAGTAAAGGTACTGTGCTTCCGCTTGGAAAAGCACGCCCGGCAGTGGGGAAAGCTGCCGGAATGACACAACACGACACGGCAAACCAGCCGCGGACGGAAAGGATGTACTACAATGGAACAGAGCGAAAAGACCCTTGATATGATCGTCAATCTCTGCAAGAACCGTGGTTATGTGTTCCCCGGTTCTGAGATCTACGGCGGTCTGGCCAACAGCTGGGACTACGGCCCCCTGGGCGTTGAGTTCAAGAACAACGTGAAGAAGGCATGGCTGAAGAAGTTCGTGCAGGAGAGCCCCTACAATGTGGGCCTGGATGCAGCCATCATCATGAACCCCCAGACCTGGGTGACCACCGGCCACGTTTCCAGCTTCTCGGACCCCCTGCTGGACTGCCGCGCCTGCAAGGCACGCCACCGTGCCGACAAGCTGATCGGCGAGGAGCACCCCGAGGTCAATGTTGACGCCATGAGCTTCGACGAGATGGATGCTTTCATCGCAGAGCACGAGGACATCGTGTGCCCCGTCTGCGGCAAGCACGACTTCACCCCCATCCGCAAGTTCAACCTGATGTTCAAGACCGCAATCGGCGTCACCGAGGACAGCTCTTCCACCTGCTATCTGCGTCCTGAGACTGCACAGGGCATCTTCGTCAACTTTGCCAACATCCAGCGCACCACCCGCCGCAAGCTGCCCTTCGGCGTGTGCCAGGTGGGCAAGGCTTTCCGCAACGAGATCACCCCGGGCAACTTCACCTTCCGCACCCGTGAGTTCGAGCAGATGGAGTGCGAGTTTTTCTGCAAGCCCGGCACCGATCTGGACTGGTTTGCTTACTGGAAGGACTACTGCGAGAACTGGCTGCTGAGCCTGGGCATCAAGAAGGAGCACCTGCGCCTGCGTGACCACGAGCCCGCAGAGCTGGCCTTCTACAGCCGCGCTACCACTGACATCGAGTATGCCTTCCCGTTCACCGACTGGGGCGAGCTGTGGGGCATCGCAGACCGTACCAACTACGATCTGACCCGCCATCAGGAAGCTTCCGGCAAGAGCCTGGAGTACTTCGACAGCGAGACCAATGAGCACTACATCCCCTACGTCATCGAGCCGTCTCTGGGCTGCGACCGTGTGGCTCTGGCCTTCCTGTGCGAGGCTTACGACGAAGAGCACCTGACCGACAGCAAGGGCAAGGAAGATGTGCGCACCGTGCTGCACCTGCATCCGGCACTGGCTCCCTACAAGTGCGCTGTGCTGCCCCTGAGCAAGAAGCTGGGCGAGAAGGCCATGGAGATCCGCAACGAGCTGAGCAAGTACTTTATGGTGGATTACGACGATACCGGTTCCATCGGCAAGCGTTACCGCCGTGAGGACGAGATCGGCACCCCGTACTGCATCACTGTGGACTTCGACACCGTGGGCGACGAGGCCAAGGGCATCGTGGCTGACAACTGCGTCACCGTCCGCGACCGCGACACCATGGAGCAGGTGCGTATGCCCATCTCCGAGCTGAAGAGCTACATCGAGAGCAAGATCGAGTTCTAAACTCTGAGAAAATAAAGTAAAAAATAAAGCGTCGTTTCTTTCTGCACGAGTAGAATGAAACGACGCTTTATTTTTTACTGGGATAAGGTGTAGGAAAATCGGTAAGCTCAAGGAGATAATCTGTACTGGTGTGATAGTACTCTGCCAGAAATACCAGATGATGAATGGGTATTTCACGCTTCCCGGTTTCGTAGGTGCTGTAAACACGTTGATCGATCTCCAGCAGGCCTGCAACTTCCTTCTGGGTCAAATCGTGATCCTGACGCAGATCACGGAGACGGCGTAGATAATACATAATAGCATACTCCTTTTGAAAGAGTATAGGATACTATTATTCGATAGTACTTGACTTACTATCAAACGATGGTAAAATAATGATGAAAACCAATATGGATAACAAAAAAGAAAGAGGCGTCATGCGATGAAAAACAAAACGACAGCACTGATCCTATCGATTCTTGTCGGCGGACTTGGAGCAGATCGGTTTTATCTGGGATACACCGGAATGGGTGTACTGAAACTTCTGACAGGCGGTTGCTTCGGCGTTCTTTGGATTATTGACATCGCCAATATCGCAACCGGAAAACTTCTCCCGGCGGATGGCTCTTGCTATGAAGAGGATGCTATGAAAAAAGGCATTGTAGGTTCAGGGGCACAGGACACCTTTGCAAACCTTGAAAAAGCAGCAAAGCTCCATGAACAGGGAACTTTAAGTGACGAAGAGTATGGTAAAATCAAAGCGGAGCTTCTGGAGAAAATGTAATGGCGACAAAAAAGGATGAAAAGCTCGAATGCACGTCGGGAGTATTTTTTGCGCTTGCAGCTGTAGTTGAAATTGTATTCTATATTCAGCATGAAATATTATTTGGTGAATCTTGGGTAAGCGTAGCCATGTGGATCGATATGGCAGGAAAATTTATTGTTGGAGCAGCAATATTCGCGGAGGCACCTGCTTTGATACTCGCAGGAAGTGTAGTAAGTTTGGCCTCGCTGGCCATAAGGATGATTTCAAATGGTGTATGGAGTTATGGCGTTTTCTGGGTGATTTTTTGGAGCATCTTAACGATTTCAATGGCGGTTTCTTTAGTGCATAAAAAATATGCCGGATTGATTTGCTTTGGCGCAGGCGGAGTTGAGGTAGTACATTTTGTGTGGGCAGTATGGCAGATGGGTACAATAGAATGGAATCTCATAAGGCTCTATACGCCGGTATCCATTTTGCTTTTAGCGATTGGTGCGGTTCTTTTAGGAACGGAACTTCCAAAAATGTCGGTGAAACCAAAGCGGAAGACTATTGCTGAGAAACATCCGCGTTTTGGCGCAGAAAGCAAGCTCGAACGACTTGAAAAGTTAAATGGGCTATTCGAAAAAGGCTATATTACCGAAGAGGAATTTATTTCAAAGAAAGAGCAAATCATAAATCCTAAATCATAAAATTTT
This sequence comes from Barnesiella intestinihominis, assembly GCA_963656875.1. GTDB lineage: Bacteria > Bacillota > Clostridia > Oscillospirales > Ruminococcaceae > Faecalibacterium. The sequence goes on from CAVKKE010000079.1 coordinate 11,919, forward strand.
AATGTTTTTCAGGGAACCGTTCTCAATAAAAGGGGAACGGTTCCTTTTCGTTTTGTAGGTGGCTGGATAAGGGCACAGGAAAACGGGTGTTCATTTGGCTTGTGAATTTTGCAGAATCGCGCTATACTTAAAATAGATATACTTTTACACCTCAGGAGGTTCTACTGTGGAAAACTTCAACGAACTGCTGAAAAAATATGCCGATTTCATCGTCCGGGTGGGCGTGAACCCGCAGCCGGGCCAGACCCTTATCATCAACTGCCCGCTGGAAGGTGCCCCGCTAGCCCGGCTGTGCGTGCGCAGCGCATACGAAGCCGGAGCGCGGGATGTGCAGGTGAACTGGACGGATGACGCTGTGGCCCGCGCCCGCATGGAGCTGGGCAGCGAGGAAGCCCTGACCGACTTCAAGCCCTGGCAGCTGCGCCGGTATCTCGACTACGCTGAGAGCGAGGGCGGCGTGTGCGTGCTGCACCTGATCGCGGACGACCCGGAGCTGTATGCCGGCCTGGACGGCAACAAGATCAGCCGAGTGAATGCTGCCCGCCGCGCTTTTATGGAAGAGTGGCAGGAGTACACCATGAACGACCGGGTGCAGTGGTCGATCGCGGCGCTGCCCAGCGTGCCGTGGGCAAAGAAAATTTTCCCGGAACTGGACGCAGACGCCGCCATGGATGCCCTGTGGAAGCTAATCTTCGACGTCTGCCGCGTCACCGGTGGCGACCCGGTGAACGAGTGGAAAGCCCACATGGAGCGGCTCAGTGCCCTGCGGGACAAAATGAACGCTCTCGACCTGGAAAGCGTGCATTTTGAAAGCAGCAACGGCACTGACCTGACCGTGGGTCTGGCGGATCAGGCTGTGTGGGAGAGTGCTGCCAGCAAGAGCGAAAAGGGCGTGGTGTTCCTGCCCAACATCCCCACGGAAGAGGTGTTCACCGCGCCCCACAAGGATAAGGTGGAGGGTGTTGTTTACGGCACCAAGCCCTATGTCTTCAACGGCCAGCTCATCAAGGGTTTCCATGTCACCTTCGAAAAGGGCCGCGTGGTGGACTACGGCGCAGAAGAGGGCCAGGTCCTGCTGGGCCGTCTGCTGGACGGCGACGAGGGCTCCCGCAGCATTGGCGAAGTGGCGCTGGTGCCTGCATCCAGTCCCATCAACCGCAGCGGCAAGCTGTTCTACAGCACCCTGTTCGACGAGAACGCCGCCTGCCACATCGCGTTTGGTGCCAGCTACCCCGGCACCACCAAAGGCGGCACGGCGCTGACCAAAGACCAGCTGCTGGCCCGCGGCATGAATCAGTCCCATCTGCACGAGGATGTGATGATCGGCGCTGAGGACAGCCACATCACCGGCAAATGCCGCGACGGACGCACTGTGGAGCTGTTCCGCGATGGCGTCTGGGTGCTGTAAAAGACCCTGCGGCGAAAAAAATCTGCGAAAAAGCTTGCATAATCGCAGGATGTATGGTATATTCTAGTAGTACGATATAGTTTAACCTGAAACGTGGGCCGCAAGGTCCGCGTTTCTTGTTTGTTTGGAGGTTTTTTATGGCGAA
>CAVKKE010000080.1:0-13081 GCA_963656875.1 Barnesiella intestinihominis
GGGAGAGCGCTTGCATGGCATGCAAGAGGTCACCGGTTCGATCCCGGTATTCTCCACCAGATCAAAAGCACTGCACAGGAATGTGTGGTGCTTTTCTTTTTCCTCTTCGTTTTTTCACATTAAAAACGGGAGCTGCATCACTGAGCCCGACCTGCTTTTAACATTCGCAGGCAGTCCAGCTGCAGCTCCCCTTTTTTGATTTTTCAGCGTTTTTTCTTAGTCACGGCTGCCGGAAATGGCATCCTGGATCATGCCCGCCATCGTTTCGGTGGTCAGGGGCAGGATCTGGCAGGGCATCGGCCCGAAGGACGCGATGATCTGCGCCAGCTTTTCGGGCTCCTGCGGGTCTGCGGCCTGCTCCCCATAGGTGAACGCAATGCCGAATTCCCAGTACAGCTGTTCCAGCGCAGCGAGTGCTTCCTGCAGAAGCGGCTCGTCTGCTTTGCCGTCCGGCTCGACCTGCAGGATCTCCCGGAAGTAGCGGCGGAAAATGTCCTTTTCGGCGCTGGCGCGGTAGATCGTTTTCAGCCAGTACGGGAACAGCCCCGTCAGTGCATGGGGATAATCCAGCCCCAGATACCGCTGTGCAAAGGACTGCAGAGGATACGGCGCAAACTCCGGGGAACGGCCCAGATCGTTGATGCCGGACAGGCTGAGCGCACTGTTCAGCAGCCGCCTGCCCAGCTTTGCGATCTCTTCCACGACCCGTTCTTTCTGCCCCGCACCATAAAAGATGCGCACACCGCTCTCGTAAACAAAATCTTTCATCGGATGCTCCTTTGCATTTGATTTTCAGTTTCAGACTGGCTTGAGTATACACCCCTCGTGTGACCCGAGGGCAAGCCTCCCCAAAAAGATTTCACAATTGGACCGCACCAACAGAAAAGGGAATGCCGCGCCTTTGTGCACAGCATTCCCTTTTTGTTATTCCTTCATCCGGCCCAGACGCATTTTGAAGTCGCTGTAACCAAAGTGCACCAGCTCCCGGCAGCTGCCGTTTTCGGTCAGCAGCCAGATGGGCGGCAGGGGCATTCCGTTGAAGGTGTTGTTCTTGCAGGTGGTGTAGATGGCCATGTCGCCGAAGATGAGCCGGTCACCCTCGGTGAGCGGGGCGTCGAAGCTGTAATCCCCGATGGCGTCTCCGGCCAGGCAGGTGGGACCGCCCAGACGGACAGTGCACTGCTTCTCCCCTGCTTCGCCCGCATCCAGCAGCGGCGGGCGGTAGGGCATCTCAATGACATCCGGGGTGTGGCAGGCAGCAGACATATCCAGAATGGCGAGGTCTTTTTCGCCATTGCGCAGGGTGTCCAGCACGGTGGTGACGAGATAGCCCGCGTTCAGCGCCCAGGCTTCGCCGGGCTCCAGATACACCTGCACACCATATTTTTTCTGTGTCTCCGTGATGCACCGTTCCAGTGTGGCGAGGTCGTAATCCGGCCGGGTGATGTGGTGCCCGCCGCCAAAGTTGAGCCACTTCATGCGGGGCAGCAGATCACAGAACTTCTCTTCCACCGCCGCCAGCGTCACCGCCAGCGCATCGGAGTCCTGCTCGCACAGGGTGTGGAAGTGCAAGCCGTCCAGCAGCTCCGGCAGAGCCGGATTTTCCTGCACAGCGTCATTCCACTGGGCGCGGGTGGTGCCCAGACGGCTGCCCGGGGCACAGGGATCATAGATTTCGTGACCTTCCTGGGTGGAGCACTCCGGGTTAATGCGCAGGCCCACGCTTTTGCCCGCTGCTTTCGCCGCCGGGCCGAACTTTGCCAGCTGGCGGGGCGAGTTGAACACGATGTGGTCGGCGTAATTCAGCAGCTCGCTGAACTCGTCCGCCCGGTAGGCCGCGCAGAACACATGATTTTCCTTTTCGGGCAGCTCTTCCCTGCCAAGGCGGCTCTCATACAGGCCGCTGGCTTCGGTGCCCGCCAGATAGGGGCTGAGCATCGGATAGAGATCGAAGTTGGAAAAGGCTTTCTGTGCCAGCAGGATCTTGCAGCCGGTGCGCTGCTGCACACCCAGCAAGATCTCGCCGTTGCGGCGCAGCTGAGCTTCGTCCAGCAGGTAGCAGGGCGTGGGCAGAGCTGCCAGCGCTGTTTCGGAGAGGTTCGCCAGCCCCGCAAAGGGCGGGCGGCTGTCTGCCAGCCGCATCAGTCCACCAGAGCCGGGCTGTGGCTCTCGGAACGGGGCAGGCCGTACTTATCCAATGCATCCAGATACGGGTCCGGATCAAATTCTTCCACGGTGTGCACGCCCTTGGTGGTCCACTTGCCGGTCAGCAGCATCAGCGCGCCGCACATGGCAGGCACGCCGGTGGTGTAGCTGATAGCCTGAGAACCCACCTCGCTGTAGCACTCCTGATGGTCGCATACATTATAAATGTAATAGGTCTTTTCCTTGCCGTCCTTCTTGCCAGTGAAGATGCAGCCGATGTTGGTCTTGCCCTTGGTGCGGGGGCCAAGGCTGGCGGGGTCGGGCAGCAGAGCCTTCAGGAACTGGATGGGCACGATCTCCTGGCCGTTGAAGTTGACCGGCGTGGTGGACAGCATGCCCACATCCTCGAGGCAGCGCATGTGGTCGAGGTAGCTCTGGCCGAAGGTCATGAAGAAGCGGATGCGCTTTGCTTCCGGGATATTCTTGGCAAGGGACTCGATCTCCTCGTGGTGCAGCAGGTACATGTCCTTCTGGCCCACCTTGTCGAAGTTGTACTCCCGCTTGATGCTCATGGCCGGGATCTCCACCCAGTGGCCATTTTCCCAATAGCTGCCGGGGGCGGACACCTCGCGCAGGTTGATCTCCGGGTTGAAGTTGGTGGCGAAGGCATAGCCGTGGTCGCCGCCGTTGCAGTCCAGAATGTCGATGGTGTCAATGGTGTCGAACTCGTGCTTCTTGGCGTAAGCGCAGTAAGCCTGAGTGACGCCCGGGTCGAAGCCGCTGCCCAGCAGGGCAGTCAGGCCGGCTTCCTCGAACTTTTTGGCATAGGCCCACTGCCAGCTGTAGTCAAAGTAAGCGGAAAAACCGGCTTCCTTGCAGCGCTTCTCATAGATAGCGCGCCATTCGGGGTCGTCGGTATTCTCGGGCTCATAGTTGGCGGTATCCATATAGTTGACACCGCAGGACAGGCAGGCGTCCATGATGGTCAGATCCTGATACGGCAGGGCGATGTTCATAACGAGGTCGGGCTGATAAGCCTTGATGAGGGCAATGACCTCTTCAGTCTTGTCGGCGTCCACCTGTGCGGTGGTGATCTTGGTAGCGGTCTTGGGGGCCAGCTCTGCGGCCAGCTTGTCACACTTGGACTTGGTGCGGCTGGCGATGCAGATCTCCGAGAACACCTCGGGCACCTGGCAGCACTTGTGGATTGCGACGGAAGCCACGCCGCCGCAGCCGATGATCAGAACTTTGCTCATGATTTTTCTCCTTTATGTCAATGGGATGTTGTTTTTCTTATACCTGAAATCCGGGCCAGCCCTTATCCAGTGCGATGAGCAGTTCCCGCAGCACCTTGCAGGCAGTGGCGGTGGAAACACCAGTGGTGTCCAGCGTGGGGGCCAGCTCGTTCAGGTCGGCCCCAATGATGTTGGCCCTGGTCACGGTGCGGATGGCGTCCAGCAGCTGTAAAAAGCTCACGCCGCCGGCCTCCGGGGTGCCGGTGCCGGGGAAGCAGGATGGGTCAAGGCAGTCGAGGTCAATGGTGAGATAGACGGGCACCTTGCTCTCGCAGAGCTGTTCGGTCAGCTGGGCAAGGCCATCGAAATCAAACTTGTTCATCTCGGTGTGCTGGGCCGCAAACTCGAACTCGGCGCGGTCACCGCTGCGGATGCAGAACTGATGGATGTGGCCGTCGCCCACCAGCTCATGGCAGCGGCGCAGCACGCAGGCGTGGCTGAGCTTTGCGCCCAGATAGTCGTCCCGCAGGTCGGCGTGGGCATCAAAGTGGACGATGTGCAGGCCGGGATATTTCTTCACGGCAGCGCGCACCGCGCCCAGCGTGACCAGATGCTCGCCGCCCAGCAGCAGCGGGAACTTGCCGTCGTGCAGGATCTCTTCCGCACGGGCTTCGATGTCCGCAAGGGCGCTTTCGCTGGAGCCGAAGCACAGCTCCAGATCGCCGCTGTCGAAGATGTCGAAGTCGGTCAGGTCGGCGTTCTGATAGGGGCTGTAGGTCTCAAGGCCGTAGCTTTCATGGCGGATGGCCGCCGGGCCGAACCGGGCACCCGGGCGGTAGCTGGTGGTGGAATCGTAGGGCGCACCGAACAGCACGATGCTGGCGGCACGGTAGCTGCTGTCGCAGCCGATGAAAGTTTCAACGTTGGGGTGCATCAGTGTTCCTCCACTTCCCGCAGCATTTCCTCAAGGAATGCCGGCAGGTAGAATGCCCCGACATGGAGCCGGGTGGTGTAATAGCGGGTGCGCATGTTCAGCGCCTTCCAGGAAGCCGCGTCCAGATCATCGATGGGGTGGTACTTTTTGCTTGCAAAGCCGAACAGCCAGTACCCGGCGGCAAAGGTGGGGATGTGGGCCTGATACACACGGCTGATGGGGAAGGTGGACGCAATGCGCTTGTGGCTGCGCTGCATGGCGCTGGCGTCCTCGGCGTAGAAGGGGCTGCCCTGCTGGTTGACCATGATGCCGTCGGCTTTCAGGGCGTTGAAGCAGCAGCCGTAGAACTCGCGGGTGAACAGGCCCTCGGACGGGCCGAAGGGGTCGGAGGAATCCACGATGATGAGATCGTATTCCTCCTCGCAGCGGCGGATGAACTTGAGGGCGTTCTCAAAGTAGATGTGCACCCGGCGGTCATCCATGCGGCAGGCGTTGCCGGGCAGATAGGCGCGGCAGGCTTCCACCACCTGCAGGTCCATCTCCACAAGGTCGATACGCTCCACCCGGTCGTAGCGGGTCAGCTCCCGCACCACGCCGCCGTCTCCGGCACCAATGACCAGAATATCTTTCGCTTCCTTATGCACCGCCATGGGCACATGAACGATCATCTCATCGTAAATGAATTCATCGCGCTCGGTGAGCATCACGTTGCCGTCCAGTGTGAGCACCCGGCCAAACTCGGGCGTCTCAAAGATATCGATGCGCTGATAATCGCTCTGCTTGGAATAGAGCTGACGGTTCACCCGGATGCTGTGTTTCACGTCCGGGGTGTGAAATTCCGAAAACCAAAACTCCATGCGGCTCTCCTCCTTATGCCAGAACGTTCAGGTGTAAAATGTCGGGGTCTTCCGGGCCGGTCATGCTGCAGCCCTTGGCCTTGGCGTACTCGATGTAGTTCAAAATTTCTTTGGTGATGCGCTCGCCCGGGGCCAGAATGGGGATTCCCGGAGGGTAGCACATGACGAACTCGCTGCACACCATGCCCTCGGTCTCCCGCAGGGGCAGGCTCTTTTTGGGGGCGTAGAAGGCTTCCTGCGGGCTGGCGGCGACCACGGGGTCAATGTATTCCTGGCTCAGCAGGCCGGCGCCGTCGGTGCGGTAGCGGCGCTTGATCTCGGCCAGCGCACTGACCAGACGCTCCACTTCCTGCGGGCGGTCGCCGATGGACAGATAGGCCAGAATGTTGCCGATGTCGCCGAACTCGATCTGAATGTCGTACTCGTCACGCAGAATGTCGTAGACCTCAATGCCGGCCAGGCCGATGTCCAGCGTGTGAACACTGAGCTTGGTGGTGTCGAAATCGAACACCGAGTTGCCGTTGCACAGCTCCTTGCCGAAGGCGTAGTAGCCGCCCACGTTGTTGATCTCTTCGCGGGCATACTCGGCCATGTCGGCCACCTGATGAAAGACCTGACGGCCCCGCAGCGCCAGATTGCGCCGGGAAATGTCCAGACTGGACATGAGCAGGTAGCTGCCGGAAGTGGTCTGGGTCAGGTTGATGATCTGCCGCACATAGCCCGGGTGAACATTGGGTCCGATGAGTAGCAGGCTGGACTGCGTTAAGCTGCCGCCGCTCTTGTGCATGGAGACAGACGCCATGTCCGCGCCAGCCGCCATAGCAGACACCGGCAGACCGCCGCCGAAATAGAAGTGAGTGCCGTGGGCTTCGTCGGCCAGGCAGAGCATCCCGGCGTCATGGGCCATCTTGACGATGGCACGCAGGTCGGAGCAGATGCCGTAGTAGGTGGGGTTGTTCACCAGAACGGCCACTGCATTGGGGTGCTCTTTGATGGCCTTTTCCACCTGTTCGCGCTTCATGCCCAGTGAGATGCCCAGACGCTTGTCCACCTCAGGGTTCACATACACCGGCACTGCGCCGCACAGCACCAGCGCGTTCAGCACGCTGCGGTGCACATTGCGGGGCAGGATGATCTCGTCGCCCCGCTTGCAGGCCGTCAGCACCATGCTCTGCACACTGCTGGTGGTGCCGCCCACCATCAGGAAGGCATGTGCCGCGCCGAAAGCGTCTGCGGCCAGCTCCTCCGCTTCCCGGATGACCGACACCGGGTGGCAGAGATTGTCCAGCGGCTTCATGCTGTTCACGTCCACGCCCACGCACTGCTGGCCCAGAAAGGCGGTCAGCTCCGGGTTGCCGCGGCCCCGCTTGTGGCCGGGCACGTCAAAGGGCACCACCCGCATCTGCCGGAACCGTTCCAGCGCCTCGTAGATGGGCGCACGGTTCTGGTTCAGCTTGAACCGCGTATGGTTCTCACTCATGTTTTTCCTCCGTCCCTAGTTCCCTTTTGGTACAAAACAAAAAAGCACAAAGCCCTGCACGCTTTTTGTGCAGACTTTGTGCTTTGAAAAAATCATTTGAATGCGCGGGCAAAACACCCCCGGCCGCTGTGCCGAGGAACACCCACTTCGCATGATTCAAAAGACGGGATGACGAGAGTCTATATAGCAATTACACTTTTACTACTCTTATTGACCGTTTCACAAGTCTGCACGACGCTTCGTGCAATTTCATGGTTGTAAAGGAACCAACTTATAAAATTTGAGCTTTCAACTCAATCAATAATGGCAGCTTGCGCCGCCGGTCGGCAGTGGACCCGGCTGTCCGTATGGCCTTAGCCCCGCTGGGCGGTCCTTGAGTAAATTGCTTTGAAAAGACTCCGACATGCTTTGTCTCTCAAAATCGAGTGTTATCTTATCATGCCGAAGAAAAACTGTCAACAGTTTTTTCGTAAAAAACTTGTCAATCTTTGGAAAAGTGCGACTTATCCTGTGTTTTTATATAGATTCTTGCGTCTTTCAGAGCGGCTTGCTATAATAAAATCAAAGCGTTCTGCCCGCTGGCACACAGCGGCGGAACCCACACAGACATGTATTTTTTCAGGAGGTTCGTATCATGCGAGTACCCTATGAGACCATGCTGGCCGAGTTTGAGCGTGTGCTGACGAAATACGGCTTCAGCCCGGAGCGTGCCCACGAAGCCGCCGAAATTTTTGCGCAGAACAGTCTGGCAGGCGTGTTCAGCCACGGGCTGAACCGCTTCCCCCGGGTGGTGGAATACCTGCGCAAGGGCGAGATCGACCCCGTCGCCGAAGCAGTGTGCACGGCCAGCTTCGGGGCCATGGAGCGCTGGGACGGCAGGCGCGGCTTCGGCCCGCTGAACGCAAAGCACGCCATGGGCCGCGCCGTGGAGCTGGCCCATCAGTTCGGCATCGGCATGGTGGCGCTGGGCAACAACAACCACTGGATGCGCGGCGGCACCTACGGCTGGCAGGCGGCGGACGCGGGCTGCATCGGCATCTGCTGGTCCAACACCTGCCCCAACATGCCCGCCTGGGGCGCAAAGGACAACCACATCGGCAACAACCCGCTGATTTTGGCCGTGCCCCGCTCGAGCGGCGAGCACATCATGGTGGACTGCGCCCTGAGCCAGTTCAGCTACGGCAAGCTGGAAACCACCCGGCTGGCGGGCAAGCAGCTGCCCGTGGCCGGCGGCTATGACGCAGACGGCAACCTGACCACCGACCCCGCCGCCATCGAAGAGACCCGCCGCATGATCCCCATCGGCTACTGGAAGGGCAGCGGCCTGTCCATTCTGCTGGACATGATCGGCACCATCCTCACCGGCGCAAACTCGGTGGCACAGATCGGCTCCTTCGGCGACGAAGTGGGCCTGACCCAGATCATGATCGCCATCGACCCGGCAAAGTTCCAGAATGCGGACATCACCGACAGCATCATTGACGCCATCGCCGCCGACGTGGCTTCCAGCGAACCCGCCGAACCGGGCCGCGAGGTGCGCTGCCCCGGCATGGGCGAGCACCGCAGCCGCAAGGAGAACATGGAGCTGGGCATCCCCGTGGCCGAGGAAAAGTGGGCCGAAGTGCTGGCCATGTAAGGCAGTTCCTTCAACATAAAATAATAAAGCATCTGTAATAAACTCTCCCGATATTCAAAAATCGGAAAGAATTTGTTGCAGATGCTTTTCTTTTAGCGGCCTCGCCCTCTCCGTCATTGCTTACGCAATGCCACCTCCCCCAAAGTGGGAGGCCTTGGCAGTTCGCACAAAACTCAATCTCTTTGCCAAGGGCTCTCCCTTTGGGAGAGCTGTCACCAACGGTGACTGAGAGGGCGAGGCTGCTGCCCTTATCTTATCCAGAATTCACCGGTGATTTTCCGCAAACATCCGGCCCAATTCCGGCAGGATGTCGTGGGGCAGCATTCCGTATTCGCCAAGCCTTTTTGCGGCACGGTCAGCGGCGGCACCGTGCAGATAGACCGCGCAGGCCGCGGCTTCGTAAGCAGGCAGGCGGCAGGCCAGCAGCGCCGCCGTCATGCCCGCCAGCACATCCCCGCTGCCGCCCCGGGCAAGGCCGGGGTTGCCGGTGGGGTTCGTGCACACCCGGCCATCCGGGGATGCCACCACCGTGCGTGCACCTTTCAGCACCACCACAGTGTTCCATTTTTCCGCATACTGCCGGGCGATTTCCTCCCGGTCTGCGTTGATCTCCCCCGCGGAAAGTCCGGTGAGCCGGGCCATCTCCCCGGGGTGCGGGGTGAGGATGAGTTCCCCCGCCGGGTGGGGCAGAGCTTCCCCCGCGGCCAGCAGCCGGGCGGCAGCATTCAGGCCGTCGGCATCCAGCACAGCGCTGCCCGCAAAACCGGGCAGGAGCTTCTGCACCAGCATGCAGGTCTCCGCAGCGCGTCCGGCGCTCTGGGCCATGCCCCCAAGGCCGGGGCCCAGCAGCAGGACGGTGGCTTTCTGGCGCTGGATGCGCGGGATGCTTTCCGGCGAGATGCCGCCCTCGGCCCCCGCGATGCAGGGGCACAGGCAGCACTCCGGCAGGCGGGCCACAGCAGCGGCCAGCACCGGTTCCACGCTGGCAAGGGTCACGATGCCTGCGCCGGTGCGCAGAGCGCCCTCTGCCGCCAGCAGGGCCGCGCCACGGTAGCAGGCACTGCCCGCCACGGCCAGCACGGTGCCAAAGGTGCCTTTATGGCTGTCACGGGGGCGGGGCGGGATGTGCCGCCAGACAAATTCGGATGTGATCTCAGAAGTCATTTTTGCACCTCCAAGTGTCGCTTTTATTTTTAGCGTCCTCGCCCTCTCAGGCGCTGACGCGCCAGCTCCCCCAAAGTGGGAGCCTTTGGCAATCCCCACAGACTTCATCTTTATGCCAAGGGCTCTCCCCTTGGGAGAGCTGGCATCGCATAAGCGATGACTGAGAGGGCGAGGACGTTTCCCTTTTGCAATAGTTCCAAACGCCTTTTCACGGGTGGAGCCGGAACGGGAAACGGCTGCTTATGCTTCGCCCTGCACCAGTTTGCGGATCTGCTTTTCCACGTTCTGCACTTCCTCGTGGAACATGCGGGCCGACACGCGCAAAGCACCATGGCCCAGAATGATGATCTGCTCCATGCCGTCGGAGGTGGCCACGCGCACCCGTCGGCCCTTGCCGATCTCATGGGTGACGTGCTCGATGAACATGTCCGCCGTTTCGGCTTCCTTGGTGTAGACCACATGGATGTTGTGATACTGCTCGATGGAGCCGGGGCTGCCCGGCACGCGGTAGGCGTCGAACACGAGGATGAGGTTGCACTTCTGATAGCCCTGATAATTGCACAGGATGTCCATCAGCTTGTGGCGGGCAGCTTCCAGGCTTTCCTTTGCGAGGGCGTTCAGCTCGTCCCATGCGAAAATGATGTTGTAGCCGTCCACCAGCAGGTATTCGGGCAGAATTTCCCACTGCTCTGCGTTGAAGTCCGGGCGTTCCCGCTTCTGCACCGGGCGGAACGCCGCCAGCGGGTCCCGCTTGATGGGGCCGTAAGTGCGCTCGAAGATCTTGAGCAGTTCGGCGTCTTCTTCCAGCGTGGCACGGTAGGCCATGGCACGGCGCTGGGGTGCGGCCTGCGTCTCCTGCTCCGGACGGGCGGATTTGCCCCACCCGCTGTCCACATGCATGTGATTGCGCACCTGCTCCCAGGGCACCACGAAGCCCGCCCCGTGGGCGCAGAACACCGAGTCCGCCGGGTTGTCAAGGTCGTGCTCCAGCTCGTAGCCCACAGCTTCAATGATCTCAGCTGCATTGTGGCATGGGCGGTAGCCGTCCAGCGTCAGGCTCAGGTGTCCCCGGCCACGGGTGTAGCTGACCACCTCCATGGGGTAGCTGCGCATGGTGGACACCGGCGCAAAGCCGGTGAGGACAGCCGTCTCTTCCCCGCTCTCCGGCGGGTCAAAGGTGCCCTCCATGCGCTGCACGTCGCTCATGGCGCGGCCGATGTTCTCCGCAGGCACTTCCAGCCGGAAGGCATACCAGGGCTCCAGAAGCTGGCTTTTTGCCATCATCAGGCCCTGCCGCACCGCGCGGTAGGTGGCCTGACGGAAGTCTCCGCCCTCAGTGTGCTTGAGGTGAGCGCGGCCTGCAATGAGGGTGATCTTCACGTCGGTCAGCGGCGCGCCGATGAGCACGCCGAGGTGCTGCTTTTCCTCCAGATGGGTCAGCACAAGGCGCTGCCAGTTCTTGTCCAGAACCTCTTCCCGGCAGTCGGCGGCAAACTGCATCCCGCTGCCGCGGGGCAGCGGTTCCAGCTTGACATGCACCTCGGCATAGTGGCGCAGGGGCTCATAGTGGCCCACACCCTCCATGGGCTCGGTGATGGTCTCTTTGTAAAGGATGCCGCCGGGGCCGAACTCCACCTGCAGGCCGAACCGCTCCGCCAGCAGGCTGCGCAGCACTTCCAGCTGAATTTCGCCCATGAGCTGGACGTGGATTTCACCCAGCGTCTCGTTCCATACCACATGGAGCTGGGGTTCCTCTTCTTCCAGACGGTGCAGTTTGCCCAGCGCCGCGTGCACGTCCGCCCCCTCCGGCAGCAGCACCTGATAGCTCAGCACCGGTTCCAGCACCGGCACGTCGCTGTCCCTCTCCGCGCCCAGACCTTCGCCGGGGCGGGCCTTAGTCAGGCCGGTGACGGCGCACACCTGCCCGGGGCCGATGGCCTCTGCCAGCGTATACTTTGCGCCGGAATAGAGCCGCAGCTGATTGGCCTTTTCGCTCCACGGCTCACCGTCTGCTTCGCCGGTGAGCTGGGCTTTCACTTTCAGTTCGCCGCCGGTGACCCGCAGCCAGGTCAGCCGCGTGCCCTGCTCATCCTGCGACACCTTGAACACCTTGGCGCCGAAGGCTTCCAGCGCCGGGGCAGGCCGGGTGAACCGGTCGATGCCGTCCAGCAGAGCGTCCACGCTTTCCAGTTTATCGTCCTCGGTGCGTTTCAGGGCCGAGCCGAACCAGCACGGGAACACATACCGCCGGGCGATGGCCGGGATGATCTCCGCATCAGTCAGCTGCCCGGCATCCAGCATCCGGTTCATGAGGTTTTCGTCGCACAGGGCCAGCGCCTCGTCCCGGTCGGCCTGCGCCGCGCCGAAATCCACAAAGCCCTCGCCCAGACGGCGGTTCAGCTGGGTGAGCAGCTCTTCCCTGCTCTTGCCGGGCAGGTCCATCTTGTTCACGAACACAAATGTGGGCACATGATAGCGCCGCAGCAGACGCCAAAGCGTCTCGGTGTGGCTCTGCACGCCGTCGGTGCCGCTGACCACCAGTACGGCATAATCCAGCACCTGCAACGTGCGCTCGGTCTCGGTGGAAAAATCCACATGGCCCGGGGTGTCCAGCAGGGTGATGTCCGTCCCGCCTGCCGTCAGCAGGGCCTGCTTGGAAAAAATGGTGATGCCGCGGGCCTTTTCCAGCGTGTCGGTGTCCAGAAAGGCATCTTTGTGATCCACCCGGCCAAGTTTGCGGATCGCGCCGGAGCGATAAAGCATGGCTTCGGACAGGGTGGTCTTGCCGGAGTCCACATGGGCTAAAATGCCCAGAACGATCTGTTTGTGCGTTGTTTCCATCCGCTTCTCCTACCATCAGAATTTCATTTTTTATTGTAGCACGGATGGACGAAAAAGAAAAGTTTTTGATTGGGAATGGAGCTGCTTGCCTGCAGAGGGAACGCCTTCAGTCAACCCCTGGCGAAGAGATAAGGCTTCCCCCTTGGGGGAAGCTGTCACCGAAGGTGACTGATGAGGGGTAGCTGTGTTCAGAAGCCGCTCGGACAGAACGAAATCTAGCCGCGGCTTCCCCTCATCCGCTTCACTTCGTTCAGCACCTTCCCCCAAGGGGGAAGGCTTCAGACGAAGGGGGAAACTTTGCCTTATTACCAAAGCCTCCCTCACAGAAGGAGTCCCCCTTCCGCGATCACTGTGGTGAAGTCATCTGGCCAAGTTGGCGATTTTCAACGACAGAGCGAGTAAAAACCAACTTGGCCAACGTGACCAACATGCACCGGCTGGCCAACATGGCAACTTGGTCAATATACCCAACTTGGTCAAACTGACCAACATGAAGATTAAAACGTAGTTATGTTATTATTTTTCAACTTGGTCACATATTTCACCCCGGTGATCCTCTGGCTGCAAACAAAAACCGGAGGGGCCCAAAAGAGCCTCTCCGGTTCGCAGTCATGATCGATTCAGGGGGTGAAGCTTACTCCACGATGATGCTCTTGCCGGTCATCTCAGCGGGGACAGGCAGGCCGATATACGGCAGCATAGTGGGAGCGATGTCGGCCAGGCAGCCGCCCTCGCGCAGCTTCACATCGCCGCAGCCGATGGCCACAAAGGGCACGACGTTGGTGGTGT
>CAVKKE010000081.1:0-189 GCA_963656875.1 Barnesiella intestinihominis
CCGGTGGTGTAGCCCAGATCGTAGTAGCTGATGGACAGGGTAGCCACGCCGCAGCCGGAGCAGATGCCCTCTTCGCCTGCGATGGCGGGCACACCGGCGGGCACCAGGATGTTGGCGATGGCCTCGGTGTTGGAAGCGGCGGTGTTATCGGTGGGGATGTAGACAACGTCGGCGTAGTCAGCGGCGGAC
>CAVKKE010000081.1:199-12925 GCA_963656875.1 Barnesiella intestinihominis
GTGGGAACGTACAGAGCGTCGTTCTCGTCGGCAGCCTTCTGGCAGACAGAAGACAGATCGTTGGAGTCAGAGAAAGCGTACTGGGTGACGGTGACGCCCTTCTCTTCCAGATACTTCTGGACTTCGTCCACCTGATACTGGCTGTTAGCCTCAGCAGAGCAGTACAGCAGGCCGACCTTCTTGGCGTCGGGCATCCACTCCACGATCATCTCTGCCTGCTGATCCAGCGGAGCCAGGTCAGAGGTGCCGGAGATGTTGCCGCCCACGGTGCCGTCGAAGTCGGTCAGGCCCAGAGCCACGCCGTACTCGGTGACGGAGGTGCCCAGAACGGGGATGCTGTTGGTGGCAGACTGTGCAGCCTGCAGAGCGGGAGTGGCGTTTGCCATGATCAGGTCCACGCCAGAGGAAACGAAACCGTTGGTGATGGTGGCGCAGGTTGCGGAATCGCCCTGAGCGTTCTGGAAGTCAAAGGTGACATTATCGCCGAAGGCTGCAGTCAGAGCATCCTCAAAGCCCTGAGTGGCGGCATCCAGAGCGGCATGCTGCACCAGCTGGCAGATGCCAACGGTGAACTTCTGGCCGTCAGCTGCGGCAGAAGCGGCAGCGGAGGATGCGGGTGCAGCGGAAGAAGCAGCTGCAGAAGATGCAGAAGAACCGCCGCAGGCAGTCAGGGCAGCAGCTGCGCCGCAGGCAGCGGCAGCAGCCAGGAAGGAACGACGAGTGATTTTACGCATAATGATCTATCTCCTCTATCTCTTTGCGTGCACGGCCAAACAGGACGCCGTGCCGGAAAGCATTGTTTTTGTATGCGGGGCTCGTACAGTCTCGCTTTATACTCGTGAAGTATAGCACAGTTTTATCCGTAAAACAACTCACTTTTGCCCGAAAATGGCCTTTATAATCGATTGTGTTGAATATATCAATCGATTATTTTGATTGATGTTTCAATTTTGCCTGATATTCTGTCAGTTTCGCAAATTCGCCGTCCAGCCAGACGAGATTACGTTCCAGCTGCGGGAGAAATTCTTTTTCATGGTCAAAATCATAATAGAGCGCCTGCCAGAGCTTTGACTGCATCCGGTGCACCAGCACTGGGCTGAGCACCGCTTCCAGCTGCTCCACCGTGTCTTCCAGCTTCATGCAGGTCTGGGCCCAGCACACATCCGTCTGCTCCCGGGCCGGAACGTCGTAGCGGGCGAGATAATCCTCCACCCGTGCCTCAATGATCTGCCCGCCGCAGCCGGTGGGCTGCAGGAAATAGCACACCTCCCCTTCCCGGCTGATCTCCTGCGCCAGCGGATAGAGAGCGCACACCAACGGCTCGGCGTCATGGATGGCACAGTGGTTCCCGGTGAGGAAGGGGCAGTTGTTCCGGTTCTCCTTCACCGGGGCCAGCCGTAGCACCGGTAGATGGCTCACCGTGCCGATGCTGGCGCGGCAGAACCCCCGGGCCACGATCTGCGGCGGCAGACGCAGGCGCGCTGCAATGCGCCACAGGTCAAAGCCGGACAGCACGATATCTTCCCGTCCGCGGCAGCAGTCGCCGCAGCCATTGCATGCAAAGCTGAAATGCGCGTCCCTCGCCAGAAGCGGTGTGGCATCGGTGCGGGTGAAATCGATCTGACCGCACAGGTCGATGTGGTGATCTCGCATCTGTTCTCTCTTCTTTCCTGATAGAATAGGTCTATTGTACCGCAGGGCCGGTTTTCGCGCAACAAAAAAAGCCGCTGTGCACTTGACAGCAGCTTTCTGTTTGGCCTGGCACCGGACACTCTGGCAGGATGACGCGACGCCATGTCTGAAGGGTGGGCGGCAAACTGAAATCGACGCTGTCGCCTTGCGTGGTAAGCGAAACTTTCTTTCGCTGGTGGTCTGGCGAGCGTCAGCAGGACAGAGTGTCCGGTGCCAAGCCCAGATGTCACTCATATTTTTTCGCCATAATGATGATGGTACCAAACAGCGATGCGATATATACAATAAGCACCGCGCCCCACACCTGCCAGTCGGTGACATGCTCAGCCAACATCGCCGCAGCCGTGCAGGGCGGCATCAAGATCAGCGACGCCATCGACCACACCCGGAATGTCCTCAGAATGTGCTTCCAGTTGCGGTTATTATAATACACGCCCGGAATATGGATGTGAAACCCTCCCTGCGCAAAATTGCAGATGCGGTTTTCGTCGTAGTAACGGGGCAGCGTCTCGGTCATCCAGAACATGGAATAGGCCCCGTAGACAATGCCAAAGACCACCCCGAGGATCAGGAGTGTTTTTGCTCTTTCGGTATCGGCCAGCCCTGCGCCCCAGACGGCCAGCGCTTCCGCGATGCCCAGCACACAGCAGACAATGTAGACCGGCAGGTACTTTTTCGTCCGGGCCTGCCGGCGCTCCGGCGGCTCCACCGAAAATTGCAGCGCCTTGCGGATCAGTTCTTCCGTTTCCTCATGGGTGAAACGCTGCTCTTCTTCGGTGCGGCGGCCTTCCAGCAACTCGGTTACCGTTACGTTCAGACGCTCTGCCAGCGGCACCAGAAGCGAGATGTCCGGCACACTCAGGCCGCGCTCCCATTTGCTCACGGCCTTGTCCGACACATAAAGGTCTGCGGCCAGCTCCTTCTGGGTCATGCCCTTTTCCCTGCGCAGCTGCGCCAGAAAACCGCCGAATGCAGCTTTGTCCAGTTCGTACATTGTTTGTTCCTCCTGTCCGGTCGTTCCGTTTGTGGCTCCATTGTACCGGGCCGCAAGCCGCCGCGCAACCGACCAGCAGTAGAATTTTCGTATGTTCGCTGTTTTTTTAAAGTAAAAAGCGCTCCTGCCCGTTTTCAACAAAGGCAGAAGCGCTTTTCAGACTTCGTATTATTTCAGCTTCATGCCGTCGCTGAATGCTGCGCCCACGCGTTCACCCAGAACGTGATAGCCGTTGTGCACCGGCTCGTAAGCAATGGGGTGGAACTTCGCCATGTCGATCTTGCCGTCCTCACCGAGGATACGCTCGTCGGCGCTGATGTTGACGATCTCGCCGATGATATTGCCCTCTTCGGTGCTGCGCACATACTTGCATTCCAGCGTCAGGGGCAGCTGAGTGAACAGCGGCGCGTCCACAGCGGCACTCTTTTCGACGGTCAGTCCGGATTTTTCCATCTTGTCCGGGGTGTTGTTGCCGGAGACGATGCCCACATAGTCGCAGGCGGCGACATTCTCCGCGTCCGCAAAGCTGATGGTGAACGCCTTTTTCAGCTTGATGTTCTTGGTGGTCTTGTGGCCCTCGCTCAGGCACAGCTCCGCCAGATTGGTATCATACAGCCCACCCCAGGCCGCATTCATTGCGTCCGGCTTGCCGTTCTCGTCGTAGGTGCCGATGATGAGCACCGGCAGCGGATAAAACCACGGATTCGAACCAAAATCTTTACGCATCGCAAAACACTCCTTGCATTTCCAATTCCCAGCAGAGTGCTGGTATATTTATTGTATCACCTTTTTGCGCGGAATCAAGGCCCCGGGGTGCCGGGCTGTCAGACCGGCTCTTCCCCGCTCGCCGGCAGCTTTGCCATCACCGGACGGCCGGGCTCGTTGTCCAGCTCCAGCAGGGCGGCAGCGGCATTCTCGTCCATGGTCTGCACGGCCCGCAGCTTGCGGCTGATGGCGCGGCTGCGCACGCCGATGAGATTGTCCAGTTCCTCGTCCGTCTGGCGCAGGCGCTGCTGCATCTTGGAAAGGCCCTGGCCGAACTTGTCAAACTCGGTCTTCACAGCACCCAGCAGCTGCCACACCTCGCCCGAACGCTTCTGGATGGCAAGGGTCTTGAAGCCCATCTGCAGGCTGTTGAGCAGTGCAGCCATGGTGCTGGGGCCAGCAATGTTCACCTGATAGTCCCGCTGCAGCACTTCCAACAGGCCCGCGTTGACTACCTCGGCATACAGACCCTCAAAGGGTAAAAACAGGATGCCGAACGCTGTGGTGTAAGGCGGTTCCACATACTTTTCGCGGATGTCCTTGGCCTCCGCCCGCAGCACCATTTCCAGCGCATGGCGGGCATTCTCCACGGCCTGCGCATCGCCGGAAGCCTGCGCATCCTGCAGGTGGGCGTAGGTGTCGCCGGGGAACTTGGAGTCGATGGGCAGCCAGACCGTGCCGCCGTCGGCACCCGGCATCTTGATAGCGTACTCCACCCTCTGGGTGCTGCCCGGGATGGTGGCCACATTGGTATCATACTGTTCCGGGGCCAGGATCTCTTCCAGAATGGCCCCCAGCTGGATCTCGCCCAGAATGCCGCGGGTCTTCACACCGGAGAGCACCTGCTTCAGCCCGCCCACATCAGCGGCAAGGTTCTGCATCTCGCCCAGTCCCTTATACACCTGTTCCAGCTGGTCGTTGACCGCCTTGAAGCTCTCGGTCACCCGCTTCTGCAAGGCGTCCTGCAGCTGCTCGTCCACGGTGTGACGGATCTCGTCCAGCTTCTGGGCGTTCTGGGTCTGCAGGGCGGTCATGCCCTCAGCAAGGGTGCGGCGCATCTCTTCCAGCTTGCGGGCGTTGGATGCTTCCAGCCCCTGCAGGCGCTGCTCCATGATCTGCTGCTGGCTTCCCTGCCCGGCCGCGAGGGCCGTGCTCATGCTCTGCACCGAAGTCTGCAGCGTCTCGCTGATCTGGCCCATGGCGGCAAGATTCTGCTGCGACATTTCGGCCAGCTTTGCTTCCACCTGCCGGTTCTGCGCTTCCAGCTGCTGGCGCAGCCACTCCTTCAGCGCTTCGTCGTCCCGGCTGGCCGCAGGCTTTGCCGAACGGTACAGCAGCAGTGCCATCATCAGGCAGATGGCCACCAGAAGAAAGGTATAGAGAAATGCTAAAAATTCCATGGTTCATGTCTCCTGTTGCAAAATCCGTGCTCTGTGTGAACAAAGCCCGGAACTGCGTTGGTTTTTCAGTTTTTCATATACGTCTGCCAGAAGGCGAGCGCGTCGTCCATCCAGCCATCCGCATCGGTGCCGTGGGCGACACCCACCGCATGCTCTGCGTGGTCATAATAGACGCCCTTGTGCGGCACACCCTCCCGGACGAGAGCTTTTTCCAGCGCCGGGCTCTGGCGGTTCCAGTCCAGCAGCGCCAGGATCTTGTCGCTCCGGCCGCACCAGAAATAGGTGGGCGGATAATCCGGTGTGATCACGTCAGAGACCCTGAGCCAGTAGAAACGCTGTTCCAGCACGCCCGGGTCCATCAGGACGGAATATGCCGGTTTTGCCTCAAAGAAATCGTTGACCGGGTAAGCCAGCAACACCGCTGCCGGGGCAGATACGCCCAGCTGGCGATAACCGTATTTTTCGTTGTTCGACGCCAGAATGCCCGCGATATGTCCGCCGGAAGAAAAGCCCAGCAGGGCATAATCTTCACGCTGAACGCTGAACTGCTCCGCGTGGTCGTCGATGAACTTCAGCGCCCGCAGGGCATCCCGCATGGAAGCATCATCGCTGGCATCCAGAAAAGTGCGGTAGCGCAGTGCAAACACGGTGTAGCCCTTTTTGTGGAAGTAGGCTGCCGATGTCACCGCTTCGCCCAGCTCACCGGTCGTGATGTCCGCATTGCCGCCTATGGTCAGCACATATTTTGCATTGGGCTGTTCCGCCGGGAAATAAAACAGCTGCACCATGCCGAGCGCCGGGTTTTCTGCGATCTCTTCCTCGCTGTAAAGCTGCCAGGTGACCTGAATGCCCTTGTTGCCGTTTTCAATGGCCATGTTCAGGGTCTCCACGCAGTCCTCGATCTTTTCCTTGCCGACATATTCTTCCAGCGTCTGGTTTTCATACACCTTGCGCAGAAGGGTGCTGTTGGCATCACTGTGGGCATAGGTGGTGATGCCGCTGCGGATGATGCCCGGGTCGCTGCGCAGCTGCTTCATGGTCATCTGCGCATTGACATCCGGCTCCAGATATTCTGCCGATGCCGGCAGGCCAACCGTCAGAAACAGGCACAGGCAGGCCCCAGCCGCAAGAAGCTTGCGTTTCAGCTTTGTTGTCATGATCTTGTCTGTTCCTCCCAAAAAGCGACCGCCTCATTCAGCCAGCCTTCCGCGTCGGTGCCCTTTCCGGCACCCACAGCGTGGGGCGCATTGTCATAGACGTGAGAAATGTGGGGCACGCCATTGCTTTCCAGTGCCTTTTCCAGCACCGGCCCCTGTGCCGACCAGCACATAGTGGACAGCACAAAGTCATTGCGCCCACACCAGTGATAGGTGGGCGGATAGTCCGGCGTGATATAATCCGAAAGAGTCAGGTCATAATATTTCTGCTTCATGGTATCAATGTCAATAAACAGATGATAGAGGGGCTTGTACTCTAGGAAATTGTTTACCGGGTAGCCCAGCAGCATGGCTCCGGGCTTCGGCAGGCCGTAGTTTTTATAGCCCATTTTTTCGCTGCCGAAAAGCCCCGCGATCTGCCCGCCGGAAGAATAAGCCACGATGGCATAGTCTTCTGTCTGCACGCCGAATTCCTCTGCGTGCTCCGTGATGTACTGCACCGCACGGGCCACGTCCTCCAGCGGAGCATTGCCGCCGGCTTTCATGCCGATGCGGTAGCGCAGCACAAAAGCGGAATAGCCCATCTCATGCAGGTTCCATGCCGTGGACACGCCCTCGCGGATCTCTGCGCTGACCACCACAGCGTTGCCGCCGACGATCAGCGCATATTTATTGCTGGCCGCCTGCCCTTCCGCCGGAAAATAATAAAGTTCCACGCCGTCTCGGCTGGTGTCCTGCGCGATCTCTTCCTCCGTATACAGCGGATATGTCACCTGCGTGCCAGCATTGTAGGTGCGGATGAGAAAGTTCAGTCCATCTGCTGCATCCTGCGCCGTCCAGCGGTTGGACACGCGGCTCAAAGGCTGTGTGTCCCAATAGAGCCGGTCAAGATACCGGTCCTGATCCAGTGAATAAGTATAAATGCCCGCCCCAACGATGCTGGGATTGCTGCGGATCTCCCTCATTTTGGTCTGCGGTGTGATGTTCGCCTCACCGAGCTCTGCCGCAAACGCAGGCAGGGCCAGCAGGAACACAAGGCAGATGCTGAGCACCGCCGTCCGTAATTTCTGTTTCAACGAAAGCTCCCCTTTTTCATTTTTGGCTTCAGCGGCACTGTGCTTCCCAGAAAGCGATCGCCTGCTGCACCCAGCCTTCTGCGTCGGTGCCGCGGGCCGTGCCGCTGGCGTGGGGGCCGTTTTTCACATGCAGGCACTGATAAACTGCTCCGCTGTCCGCCAGAGCCTTTTCCAGCTTCGGGCCCTGCAGGCAGAAGACCATCCGGCGCATGTAAACATCATTGTCGCCATACCAGAAATAGATGGGCGTATAGTTTTCGTTGACCACATCCGAAATGTCTGTCCAATAGTAACGCCAGCCGATGCCCACAGGATCGATCAGCACCTGATACACCGGCTTGACCTCGGCAAAGTCATTGATGGGGTAGCCCAGCAGCAGCGCCGCAGGCTGCGGGATGCCGAAGGCTTTCCAGCCGAATTTCGGGGAGTCAGAGCCCAGCAGGCCGATGATCTGCCCGCCGGAAGAAAAGCCCACCAGCGCATAGTTCTCCCGCTGGACCTCGAACTGCTGTGCGTGCGCATCCACATATTTCACTGCGTTGGCAATGTCCTGCATCGGAGCGTTGTCGCTGGCGTCCCAGAACGAGCGGTAGCGCAGCACAAACACAGCGTAGCCCGCATCGTGCAGCTGGGAAGCCACAGCTGCGCCTTCATTCAGCTCCGCCGTGGTGGGGCCGCCGTTGCCGGGCACCACAATGGCGTATTTTGCGCCGGAAGTCTTCGCCGGGAAATAATAAAGCTGCACCATGCCCAGCTGAGAATTGGCTGCGATCTCTTCCTCGCTGTAGACCTGCCATGTGATCTGCACCCCGCGGTTGTAGTTCTCGATCATCAGATTCATGGCGTCAGCTGCGTCCTGCGCCGCACCGGAGCCTGTGTACTGCAGCAAGGTGTAGTCATCATAGCGGTGGTCATCTTCTGACCACTCACTGCTGTATGTATAAAAGCCTGAACCCTTGATGCTGGGGTTCTCGCGCAATTCCTTCATGGTGGTCTGAGTCGTGATGTCCGCTGCGCCGTATTCTGCGGCAAACGCCGAAAGCGACAGACTTGCCAGCATTCCCAGCGCACACACAGCTGTCCTCATCCATTTCATCGTTTCTGTGTCCTCCGTTTTTTCCGGCAGCAGGTGCCGCCATTCCTTTATCAGATTTATTGTATCACAAACGCCCCCGATGTCAAAACAAATCTGTGCAGTCCAGCGCTTGTGCCGCGCCGCAAATTCTGCTATACTGAAAATAGTTTTTTGGATAAAGAGGGTGCAGACGGTTTTGCCCCGTCTGCGGGATCAGAAGTATGAATGAAATTACGGTCCGGCCCATGGAGCCGGAGGATTGGGATCAGGTTTCAAAAATTTATTTAGAGGGCATCGCCACGGAGTACGCCACCTTCCAGACCGACTGTCCGCCTTATGCCGCATGGGACGCCTCCCACATAAAGGAGTGCCGTCTTGTGCTGCTGCTGAACGGTGCCATTGCGGGCTGGACGGCGCTGCGCCGGGTGGACCCCCGCTGGTGCTACCGGGGCGTTGCCGAGGTGAGCATTTATGTGGGCGAAAAATTCCGCGGCCATGGGCTGGGGTATCATCTGCTCACCGAGCTGTGCCGTCAGGCCGAAAAGGCGGGATACTGGACATTGCAGTCCACCGTGCTGCAGGACAATGCCGCCAGCCGTGCCCTGCACACCAAGTGCGGCTTCCGTCTGGTGGGGCGGCGTGAGCGCATCGCCCGGGACTGCCATGGCCGCTGGCTGGACACCTTTCTCATGGAGCACCGCGCTGCTGCAGACGAACCGGAGGGCTACAAAAAGCTGTGAGCTGATAAGGACAGAAAAAAGGGCTTCCTGTGATTCAACACAGGAAGCCCTTTTTTGTGTTCTTGAAAGGATGTGCTTACCACTCTTCGCTGTCGGCAGAGACGCCGCTCATCACGGAGCCTGCGCGGGAACGCTGGAACATGCTCTCCACCACAGCACAATACTTATCTGCCAGGCAGACGATGATGGCCTCACGGCAGGTGGGCACATGACGGAAGGTCAGCGGCCACATGTGGCATGCAATGATGCTCTGCTCCTTTTGGGTGATGCCGAACACCTTCTTTGCATTGGTGCAGGCATAGCTGGGGTGAGAGAAGCCGTGCATCTCAAACAGGCGGCGCAGGCCGTGGAAAGTGCCCTTCTTGTGCCAGTCATACAGATAAAAATCGTGCAGCAGAGCCCCCACCGCCAGCGAAGTCTCATCTGCATTCAGGTGCAGGCGGCGGTTGATCCAGAAACTGACCAGCGCCACATTCTTGCAGTGCTGATAAGTGGTGACAGAGCCATGCTGGATATATTCCCGCATGCGCTGCACTTCCGGATGGTGATCGTATTTTTCAACGATCGTATAAAGCTGTTCGCGTTCAGTCTCAGAAAGCTGCATTCTGCAATGTTCCCTTTCGCCCGAAACGGGTATCTGAAAAATGGTCAGGAGCGGAGCTGCACCGGGTTGGAATTGCCGAAGTTTTCAGCGGCGGAGGGGTTCTCCCGTTCGAGAGAAAGATCCACCAGATACTGCTTGCCGTCGCCCAGCTCTTCCAGCTGAGCCAGCTTTGCCTTTGCGGAAGCTTCGTCGGGGTACCACTGGATCAGGAAGAAATTCTCTTCCTCCACGCCGTAGTACAGCCACTGTCCGTCTGCACGCAGCCAGTCGTCCAGATGATCCACCTCTTCGCCGTCCGGCAGGCCAAGGCCTTCTTCCGCGTAGAGGTTTTCGGGTTCCACCTGAAGCATTTCGATCACCTGAATGGAGCTCTGCAGGTATTCATCCTGCGAGACCGTTTTGTCGGAAAGCTCCCAGCCGGTGAGAAATGCCTGCATGAGCAGATCGCGCACCGAGATGCGCGGCAGAGTCGGATCCATAACCATTTTGATTTCCTTCTTCCATGGGGACAAGCCCCTTTAGTTTGTCCCTGCTGACCAGTATACGCCTGCACACTGTGCAAGTCAACAGTTCAATTGTGAATTTTTTGTAGGTACGAACAAATATGCCGGACTTAGCCGACTGAAAACTCAAAAGTGTCGTTCAGCCATTCCACGGCCAGCTCCACCCAGTGGTTCCGGTGGCGGCTGGGCTGATCCACTTCCACTGTACTGATGCTGGTGCCATGGACGCCCCTTTCAAAAAGATGTGCTTCACAGGGCACGCCCGCTTTGTGCAGAGTGCTCAGCAGCATCAGGGTGTTTTCCACCGGGACAGTTCCGTCCTCCATCGTATGCCAGACGAACACCGGCGGTGTCACGGGCGTGATCTTGTCTTCCAGTGTGAACGCCTGCTGGGCCGCCCGGTCGGTGCTGCCCGCCAGCTGCTCAAAGCTGCCGCGGTGGGCGTATTCCCCTACCGTGACCACCGGATAGCCCAGGATCACCGCGTTGGGCCGGGGCTGGGCGGTTTCGCCAGGGATGTCCAGCACCGCGCCGGAAAGGGCCAGATGTCCACCCGCCGAGAAGCCGCACACGGCGATCTTTTCCGGCAGGACATGCCACTGGGCAGCGTGCTGCCGCACAAGGCCGATGGCCTGCGCCAGCTGACGCAGGGGCAGATAGTCCCGCGCCTTCTCGCAGATGGCGTAGTCCAGCACAGCGGTGTGATACCCCGCCGCCGCAAACTGCAGCGCCACCGGGTCGCCCTCCCGGGCGCTGACATGGACATAGCCCCCGCCGGGCACCACCAGCACCAGCGGCCGGTCGATGACATTGGGCATCCGGTCGGTTGAATCCCGCAGATACACCGTCAATGTCCCGCCGCCGGTGAGGGCCAGTTGTTTCAGCTGCATGATGTTTCCTCCTTTTCGGAACCCTTTGCGGCTTATTATAGCACAAACCCGGCCATTTTTAAACTTTTTATGAAAGCCCTTGATTTTTGCTCCGCAACGGTGTATATTAGCGCTCGAAAGTTATGAGTGCTAAGTATTCAAAAGCAGTTACGCATTCGGAGTGCTGGCACTGACTACAGATAAAAAGAGGTTTTGCATTATGGCGAAAAAAGAATTTCAGGCTGAAAGCAAAAAGCTGATGGACATGATGATCAACTCCATCTACACCAACAAGGAGATTTTCCTGCGCGAGCTGATCTCCAATGCATCGGACGCCATCGACAAGCTTTATTATAAGAGCCTGACGGACACTTCCGTGGGCATGAACAAGAGCGACTTCCGCATCCTCATCACCCGCGACAAGGAAAACCGCATCCTGACCGTGGAGGACAACGGCATCGGCATGAGCAAGGATGAGCTGGAGCAGAATCTGGGCACCATCGCTCACTCCGGTTCGCTGGACTTCAAAAAGGACAACAAGGACGAGAACATCGACATCATCGGTCAGTTCGGTGTCGGCTTCTACTCCTCCTTCATGGTGGCTGACAAGGTCACCGTCATCTCCAAGGCCTATGGCTCTGATGAGGCCTGGCAGTGGGAATCCTCCGGTGTGGACGGCTACGAGATGACCCCCGCCGAGAAAGACACCGTCGGCACCCAGATCATCCTGCACATCAAGCCCAACACTGACGCTGACAATTACGACAACTTCCTTGATGAGTACGGCATCGTGGCCATCGTGAAGAAGTACAGCGACTATGTGCGCTATCCCATCCAGATGGAGCGCGAGAAGAGCCGCCAGAAGCCCGAACCCGACCCCAAGCCGGAGGACTACAAGCCCGAGTGGGAGACCTACACCGAGCTGGAGACCCTGAACAGCATGGTGCCCATCTGGAAGAAGCAGAAGAGCGAGGTCACGGACGAAGAGTACAACACCTTCTATAAGGATAAGTTCGCTGACTATTCTGACCCTGCCCGTGTCATCGTCAGCCGCACCGAGGGCACCGCAAACTACAACGCCCTGCTGTTCGTACCCAGCCACCGCCCCTACGACTTCTACACCAAGGATTATGAAAAGGGCCTGGCACTGTACGCTTCCGGCGTGCTCATCATGGAAAAGTGCGCCGACCTGCTGCCCGATTACTTCAGCTTCGTCAAGGGCATCGTGGACAGCCAGGATCTGAGCCTGAACATCAGCCGTGAGATGCTGCAGAAGGACAACCAGCTCAAGCTGATCCACAACGCTCTGGAAAAGAAGATCAAGAACGAGCTGCACGCCATGCTGGCCAATGACCGCGAGAAGTACGAAGAATTCTGGAAGGAATTCGGCCGTCAGATCAAGTTCGGTGCTTACTCCGACTACGGCATGCACGCCGAGCTGCTGCGCGACCTGCTGCTGTTCTATTCTGCCAAGGAGCAGAAGATGGTCACCCTGCAGGAGTATGTGGACAAGATGCCCGCTGAGCAGAAGTACATCTACTTCGCAGCCGGCGACTCCACCGACCGTCTGGCAAAGCTGCCCGCCGCCGAGCTGGTCATGGACAAGGGTTATGACGTGTTGCTGCTGACCGAGGATGTGGACGAGTTCTGCCTGCAGATCCTGCGCACCTATCCCCGCAAGAATGCCGAGGGCAAGGACGGCACCGTGGAGTTCAAAAACGTCAACAGCGGCGATCTGGGCCTTGAGACTGAGGAAGAGAAGAAAGCTGCTGAAGATGCCACCGCTGAGAACAAGAACCTGTTCGACGCCATGAAGGATGCACTGGACGGCAAGGTGAAGGAAGTCAAGGT
>CAVKKE010000082.1:0-12786 GCA_963656875.1 Barnesiella intestinihominis
CCGCAGGCGACCGCTTTGTGCGCGATGGTTACACCTACCAGCAGTTCTCCAGCGCCAAGCATAACGATTATGCCGTGTTCGTGGAAGGCGCGGACGAGACTGCAGGTCAGTTTGCTGCTGTGCTGTCCATCAGCCTGCAGAGCATCAAGCAGTATCACGACGAAAAGTTCGATAAGTCCAACTTCATCAAGAACGTGGTGCTGGACAACATCCTGCCCGGCGACATCTACGCCAAGGCCCGTGAGCTGCATTTCGCCACTGATGTGTCCCGTGTGGTGTTCATCGTGCGTGTGACCAGCGGCGGCGACATCTCCGCTTATGATGTGGTCAGCAGCCTGTTCCCCGACAAGCAGAAGGACTTTGTGTTCAACATCAGCGAGACGGACACCGTGCTGGTCAAGGAGATCCGCAAGGGTATCGACCGCACCGACATGGAAAAGCTGGCTGCCAGCATCGTGGACACCCTGTCCGGCGAGCACTACATCAAGGCTGTGGTGGGCATCGGCACCCCAATCTCCAACGTGAAGGATTTGGCCACTTCCTTCAAGGAAGCCCAGATCGCCATGGAAGTGAGCAAGGTGTTCGACACCGAGAAGCAGATCATCCGCTACGACAACCTGGGCATTGCACGTCTGATCTATCAGCTGCCCACCACCGTGTGCGAGATGTTCCTGCGCGAGGTGTTCAAGCAGGGCAGCATCGAGAGCCTGGATCAGGAGACTCTGTTCACCATCCAGCGCTTCTTCGAGAACAACCTGAACGTCTCTGAAACCAGCCGCGGCCTGTTTGTGCACCGCAACACGCTGGTGTATCGTCTGGAAAAGATCAAAAAGCTGACCGGTCTGGATCTGCGTGAGTTCGACGACGCTATCGTCTTCAAGGTAGCGCTGATGGTCAAAAAGTACCTGTCCAACAACCCGGCCAAATATTGATGTCCAGCCGTGCGGGCCAAGGCCTGTCCGGCACAGAAACCGGCCGCTCGTCAACCGATGCTGGCCGGTTCTTTTTGCAGTTATGGATTGACTATCAAAAATATTGATGTCAGGAGTATATTTTTCCCATGATAGACTTGGAACACGTCTCAAAGGAATATAAAAAGGGCGGGCCGCTGGCGCTGGAAGATGTCAGCCTCCATGTGGACGACGGTGAGTTCGTCTTTCTGCTGGGCCATTCCGGCGCAGGCAAATCCACCCTGCTGAAGCTCATCCTGCGCGAGGAGCTGCCCAGCGAGGGCAAGGTGACTGTGCTGGGTAAGGATGTGGCCCACCTGCGCCGCCATCAGGTGCCTTATTTGCGCCGTCAGATGGGCATCATCTTTCAGGATTTCCGCCTGATCCCCACCATGACGGTCTATGAGAACATCGCCTTTGCCATGCATGTCACCAACGTGAAACGCAAGGAGATCCGGGACCGCGTGGAGTACATGCTGGAACTGGTGCATTTGGAAGACAAGGCCAGCGACTACCCGGACACCCTGTCCGGCGGCGAACAGCAGCGCGTGGCGGTGGCCCGCGCTCTGGCCCACGGCCCCAAGCTGGTCATTGCGGACGAGCCCACCGGTAACATCGACCCCGAGCTGAGCCTCGAGATGATGGAGCTGCTGGAGCGGGTCAGCGAGATGGGCATCACGGTGCTGGTGGTCACTCACGAGCACGAACTGGTGCGCCAGTTCCATCAGCGTGTGGTCACCCTGAAAAAGGGCCGCATCATCTCGGATGTGCCTGCCGACCCCGAAGCCATCAAGGCCCGGCCCGACCATCAGCGCCGTCTCTTTGAGGAAGACGAGGATGCCGGCACCGCAGAGCTCACCGAAAAGGAGGCGGCCACCGTATGATGAAACCGTCTACTTTCTTTTTCCTCACCCGGCGCGGCGTGCGCAATCTGGGCAAGCACTGGGCCATGACGCTGGTGTGCATCCTTTCCCTCAGCGTCTGCATGACTTTGAATGTTTTTGCCAGCCTCGCAGAGGTGAACGTGGACAGCATGGTCAACTACCTGGGCAGCCAGAACGAGACCGTGGTCTATCTGGACCCCGAATGTGATGACGCCACAGCGCAAGCTGTGGGCGACAAGCTCGCCGCCATGGACGGCGTCACCGGTGTAAGCTTCGTCTCCAAGCAGGACGTGCTGAACACCTACCGAAATTACATGCAGGATTATTCCTCCCTGTGGGATGAATTTGAGACTGATAACCCCTTCAAGGCAAATTACCGGGTCTCCATCAGCGACCTGAGCAAGATGGAATCCATGAGCAAGAAGATGCAGGCCATCCCGGGCGTGTACAGCGTCACCGCTCCGGTGGAGATGACCAAGGTCTTCGTGGAAGTGCAGCGCTCGGTCACCAAGGTGGGCCGCGGCATCGTGCTGGTGCTGATGATCGTCAGCATCATCACCGTGGGCAGCACCATCCGCCTGAGCGTGTTTGCACGCCGCCGCGAGATCGAGATCATGAAGTATGTGGGCGCAACCAATGCTCTGGTCACGCTGCCCTTCTTCATTGAAGGCCTGACCATGGGCCTGATCTCCGGCGCGCTGACTGCGGCGGCGAGCATCGGCGGCTACAATTACATGGTGCAGGCTTCCGACGGCCTTGGCGGCGTGTGGGAGATGATCATGGGTCAGGCTCTGGTGCCCGTGAGCGCTGTATGGCCCACCATCCTCACTTACAGTCTGGCAGGCGGTGCCATCGTGGGCGGCCTGGGCAGCATGTTCTCCATCCGCAAGCACCTGAATGTCTGACCGAAAGGAGCCGAACATGAAAAAAACGACTCATGCAAAACCGTTCCGGTTCAAGCTGCCCGGCTATGCCGCTCGGCACGCAAAGCCGGAACCGGCCCGGAACCGCGTTCTGCGGGGCGTCAGCCTGTGCGTGGCGGCGGTGTGCCTGCTGACAGGCGTCACGGTGTATCCCGCTTCGGCGGCCACCAGCAGCTCCAGCGTGGCTTCGCTGCAGAACAAGCTGGACAAGCTTTCCCAGTCCATTGACCAGCATAAAAAGGAACTTTCCGACGCCAAGAAAAAGGAAGAAGCAGCCAAGGCGCTGGAAAGTGAGCTGACTGAGCGGGTGGGCGTCATCCAGGATCAAATCAGCATCCTCAGCAGCCAGATCGCCCAGGTGCAGAACAGCATCGGCCAGACTGAGCAGAAGATCAGCGCCAAGGAGAACGAGATCTCGGAGAAGGAAACGCAGATCTCCGAAAAGGAAGAAGAGATCGCAGGCCAGTGGGATGACTTCAAAAAGCACATGGCCGCCATGCAGGAGCTGCGGGACGGCGGCAGCGTGGCCATGCTCAGCGCCGTGAACGACCTTTATGAGCTGCTGACCTTCAACGAGGTTATGCAGGACATTTCGGTGAAGGACACCGAGATCATGGACAACATGAAGGAAGCGAAGGCCGGGCTGGAAGCCGATAAGGCCCAGCTGGAAAGCGATAAGGAAGAACTGGTGTCTCAGCGCACCGAGCTGAAGAGCCAGAAGGCGGAGCTGGACAGCCAGAACAGCCAGATGCAGTCCAAGCAGAGCGAACTGAACAGCAGCATCTCTGCGGCCCAGATGTCGGCGGCGGACGCCAAAAAGGCGCAGCAGGCGGCACAGGCAGCCATCGAGTCCGATGAGCTGAACTATGAGGCTGTGAAGAAAGAAATCCAGAAGCAGATCGCTGCCGCAGCGGCCAGCAAGCCGCAGCTGAGCTTCACCGGCTTCATCTGCCCGCTGAAGAGCTACACCCGCATTTCCAGTGAGTATGGCTGGCGCAAGAACCCGGTGTCCGGCGTCAACAAGCTGCACGCCGGCATCGATGTCGCCGCACCTGCAGGCACTCCCATCTACGCAGCAGCAAGCGGTTATGTGCAGACGGCGGGCTGGTCCAGCGGCGGCTACGGCAACTATGTCATCATTTACCACGGCAAAATGTCCGACGGCACGGCTTACAGCACCCTTTACGGCCACATGAAGTCTGTGGCCACCAGTGCAGGCAAATATGTCAAGCAGGGTGAGCTCATCGGCTATGTGGGCTCCACCGGCAACTCCACGGGTAATCATCTGCACTTGGAGGTCTGGAAGGGCGGCAGCAAGGCAAACGCTGTGAACCCCCGCGGTTACATTCCGTTTAAGTAAGGAGTCTGGTTTCAATGAAAGAACAAAAACAAAAGCGCTGGCTGCGCATCGGCTGCCTGATCCTGGCGGGCGTGTTTGCGCTCTCACTGCTGGGCAGCGTGATCATGATGCTGCTGTACTGACAGGGGAGGAGCAAGCATGAACCGTAAGATCTCCGTGGGCATGGCAGTCACCATCGTGATCCTGGCCATGACCGTCACCTTTTCCATCACCATGCTGGTGGCCATGCGTCTGTTTGACAGCACGGTCAACAGCGTCAAGGAAAAGGAAAGCATGTACAACAAGATCGCTGAGGTGGATCGCTATGTCCGCAGCAACGATTACTACAACATCGACGAGACGGTGCTGTATGACCGCCTGACCGCAGGCTATCTGCTGGGCACCGGCGATAAGTACTCCCGTTATTACACCGCCAACGCTTACACCGAGCTGATGAACATCCAGAGCGGCAAGATCATGGGCATCGGCGTGGAGCTTGGCATGGATCAGACCGGCTACGCCAGGGTGACCAAGGTTTACGAGGGTTCCCCAGCGCAGGAAGCCGGCATCGTGGTGGGGGACTACATCACCGCCATTGACGGCACGGATGTCAAGAGCCTTTCTGGCGTGGACGCTGTGCAGTCCCGCCTGCGGGGCGAGGTCGGCACCACGGTCAGCGTCACCTGGCTGGACAGCGCGGCTGCATCCAAAACGGCTGATCTGACCCACTCCGGCTACACCAGCACCACGGTGGACTATCAGATGCTGGACGATGTGGGCTACATCAAGATCCGCCAGTTCGACGGCACCACCCCCAGCGAACTGGACTATGCTATCCGCTTCCTGACCAGCAGTGGTGCCCAGAGCCTTGTGTTCGACCTGCGCGACAACGGCGGCGGTGTGCTGGACGATGCCATCAGCTGCATCGACCTGGTGGCCCCGGAGGGCACCGTGGCCTATGCCGAGGACAAAAACGGAAACCGCACGGTCATCGGCAGCAGCGACGGACAGAGCGAGATCGACCTGCCCATGGTCTGTCTGGTCAACGGCAATACTGCCAGTGCAGCGGAATTGTTCGCTGCCAGCCTGCGCACCATGTGCGGCGCACGGCTTGTGGGCACCACCACCATGGGCAAGGGCACCATTCAGAACAGCCCCCAGCGCCTGTCGGACGGCAGCGCTGTGAGCGTCACAGTGGCAAAGCTCGTCTGCGGCGATGGTTCCAGCTTTGACGGTACCGGCCTGAGTGTGGACGTGGAGCGTGCCCTCAGCACGGAGGAAGCCGCTTCCATTTACGATTATACCCCAGAGACTGACCCGCAGGTTCAGCGTGCAGTCAGCGCGGCACAGCAGCTCAGCGGTACCAGCACTCTGGGCGGCGTCAATGATGCGGCGTCCTCTGCGGCTGCATCCGAAGCTGCCGACAGCGCCGCCACGGAGGAAGAGAGTGCTTCTTTGGAAGAAACGGCGGATTCTTCTGAGCCCGAAGCTTCCAGCGAAGCTGCTTCTGATGAGGCATCTTCCAGCGCAGAATAATAAAAGGAAAAGGATGGAATCTATGCCCGAACTGACCGACCTGTCGGTGATCCGTTCCCTGTGCGAAAAATATAACTTCGCATTGTCCAAGGGCTTCGGACAGAACTTTATCATCAACCCCGGCCTGCCCACCAAGATCGTGGATGCCAGCGGCGTGGATAAGCGCTACGGCGTCATTGAGATCGGCCCCGGCATAGGCGTGCTGACCAAAGAGCTTGCAAAGCGCGCGGCCAAGGTGGTGTCCATTGAGGTGGACGAGCGCCTGCCGCCCCTGCTGGCTGTGACGATGGCTGGAGTGGATAATTTCAAGCTGGTATTGCAGGATGTATTGAAAGTGGACCTGAAAGCTCTCATTGCGGAAGAGTTCCCCGGGATGCCAGTGGCGGTCTGCGCCAACCTGCCCTATTATATCACCAGCCCCATCGTCATGAAGCTGCTGGGTGACCGCCTGCCCATCGAGAGCCTGACGGTCATGGTGCAGAAGGAAGCGGCTGACCGTCTGGCCGCTGCTCCCGGCACCCGGGCTTCCAGCGCCATCAGCTGCGCTGTGAGCTACTATGCCACCTCCAAAATGATGTTCACCGCTGCCCCGGGCAGCTTCTATCCGGCCCCTAAAGTGACGAGTGCTGTGGTGCGCATGGACATCCGCCCCACTCCTGCCGTGCAGGTGGAGGACGAGGACGGCTACTTTGCTTTGGTGCGCGCCGCCTTTGGCCAGCGCCGTAAGACGGCCGCCAACTCTATCGCCAGCGGCCTGGGCCTGCCCAAGGATGCAGTGACTGCGGGCATCGAAACAGCGGGTTTCGATGCCCGCATCCGTCCGGAAGCCCTCACGCTGGAAGACTTTGCAAAGATCCAGCAGGCCCTTGCCCGCTGAGTTGCAGATCAATGAATCAAAACAGCAGGAGCCGCAAAGCTCCTGCTGTTTTGCGTGCGGGGAAGAGGGGAACCTGAGGGTCAAAACTTTCCCGCCACAGATATTGACAAGCCGGGTATTTTTTGGTATCCTATCAAAAGACCGGTTGGTCATGCTAGTGTGGCGCAATGGCAGCGCAACTGATTTGTAATCAGTGGGTTGCAGGTTCAACTCCTGTCACTAGCTCCAAAAATAAACGCACAGACGATGAAAGTGAATCGCCTGTGCGTTTTTGTTTTTCCCTGAAATAGCCTGAAAGACTGTCACAATCTAACAAATAAGCTACCCAATAGTCTACCAAGCCAATGCATCATTTTCTGCATTTCGCAATAGGATGATGCAAACGCTTTAAATAGCCGATGCTGTGTAAAAAAAGTGCATTTTTTGAGATTTGAGGGGAAAAATCCTGCAAAAAATGTTGACAAACTACAGGTTCAGTGGTAATATATACAGGCAGTCCACGGACTGTGAAAAGGATATGGGCGTGTTCCCGAGTGGCCAATGGGGACAGACTGTAAATCTGCTGCTTTCAGCTTCGGTGGTTCGAATCCACCCGCGCCCACCAAAAAGCTCAACGTACTAAGGTGCGTTGAGCTTTTTCTTTTATGCTCACTCCTAACGCGCATGGCGGGTGGATTTGAAACCCAACAAAGCTATAATTTAAAAACCAGATGGAGCGAAACTGTCTGATCCGGGCTGGGAAAACCGCAGGGGATACGCTATAATAGAAACTGCCGAAAGGCGATTTTTAAAGGTTAAAAAGTTAGATGAAACTAATCTGCTTTTTCAGAAAGGAGTCTCCGGATGTATCACGAACCGGAATTCCGCCGGCAGGGTGCAGAGCTGCTGGCACAAAGCGGCGGATGCAGCGTGTGGCAGTTCCGCAATGAGACCGGTGAGGGAACCATGACCACCTATGAGCTGTTTCCCGGGGCGGCGCTGAGCGTCAACGATTTCCACATGGCGTCCTTTGATTCCAGTTTCACCACCCAGCAGCGGCTGTTCGCCATCGACTACTGCCGGGAGGGCCGCATGGAGTACGCTGCAGGGGAGAACACCCTGTCCTATATCAAGGCCGGGGACCTTAAACTTGACCGCCGCCTGACCCATCAGGGGCGGTTCGTGTTCCCGTCCAGCCACTACCACGGCATTACGGTGGGGCTTGACCTGGACATTGCAGAGCAGTCGCTGCCGCAGCAGATGCAGGCTTATCCGGTGCGGCCCGGGACTCTGCTGGAAAAGTTCCAGCTTGGGAAATATCCGCGGGTGTTCCACGGCGGCAGCAGTGAGCTGCCTGAGCGCGTGTTCGAGGAGATGTACCATGTGCCGGAGAGTATCCGCCTGCCGTACCTGAAGCTCAAAGTGCTGGAACTGCTGCTGTATCTGCAGGCCGTGGAGGTGCCCGCCGAGGAAGAAGCGCCTTACTTCTACAAGACGCAGGTGGAAAAGGTGCGGGCCATCCGGGAGTATCTGGCAGGGCACCTCGCCGAGAATCACTCGCAGGCGGAGCTGTCCAAGCAGTTCGATATCCCCCTCACCGCCATGAAGAGCTGCTTCAAGTCGGTGTACGGCGTCAGCATCGGCGCGTGGGTGACCGCCTGCCGGATGGACAAAGCCGCCCGGCTGCTGCAGCAAGGGAGAAGCAGCGGCACGGTGGCGGACATCGCCGCAGCGGTGGGCTACGACAGCGCCAGCAAGTTTGCGGCTGCATTTAAAAAGGCCACGGGTCGGACGCCCGCAGAATACCGGAACGAGATCCGTCAGGAGGGAAAACCATGAAAACAAAGAAACAAAGCTGGACTGCAGCCCTGTTTGCCTACGCGAAAAACGCGAAGGGTGAGCTGGCGCTGTCCGTTGTGCTGTCTATTCTCAGCATTCTGCTGGGGCTGGTGCCGTTTTACTGCATGTACCGGGTCATCTGCCGGTTTGCGGCGGGAGAAGCCTCCCGGCAGGCGGTGCTGAGCTGGTGCGGCTGGTCGCTGGCGGCCTATGCGGGTAAGGTGGTGTGCTTTACCTTGTCCACCGGCGTCTCTCACCATGCAGCCTATCACATTCTAGAGGGCCTGCGCCTGCGGCTGGTGGAGCGTTTTCTCCATGCGCCGCTGGGCGAGGTGCAGAAGCATTCCATCGGCGAGATCAAGAGCATTATGGTGGACAAAATCGAGAACATTGAACCGCCGCTGTCCCACATGATCCCGGAAGGGGCCGGACACATCGTCCTGCCCATCGTGAGCATTGCGGCATTGTTTGCCATCGACTGGCGGCTTGCGCTGGCTTCGCTGGTCACATTTCCGGCGGCGCTGGTGTGCATGATGCTCACCTTTGTCATCAGCGGCAAGAGCTTCCAGATCTACGATGAATCCAATGCCGCCATGAACAGCGCCATCGTGGAATACATCGAGGGCATCGAGGTCATCAAGGCCTTCGGCCGGGCGGGCGTCTCCTATGAGAAGTACGCAAGATCCATCACCGACTTCCGCACCTTCGTGGTGAAATGGCTGTCCAGCACCTGGGTGACCATGAAGCTGGCCTTTGCACTGTTCCCCTCCACCCTCATAGGCACCCTGCCGGTGAGTCTGTGGCTGGCGGGCCGGGGCATCATCTCCGCCCCGCAGGCGGCGCTGGCCGTCATGCTGTCCATGTCTATGGTGGGTTCGCTGGCAAAGCTGGAAGTGTTCTCCGAGAACATGCGCCAGGTGAAAGCCACCGTGGAAAGCCTGGAAGAGTTCCTGGAAATGCCCGTCCTGCCGGAGCCCGCGCAGCCTGCACAGGTCATGGGCACCGGCGTGGAGCTGAAAAACGTTCGTTTTGCTTACACGGCTGATGGCCCCGAAGTGCTGCACGGCATCGGCCTGACCCTGCCGCAGGGCAGCTTCACGGCGCTGGTGGGCCCCTCCGGCGGCGGCAAGTCCACCGTGGCAAAGCTCATTGCCCGGTTCTGGGATGTGACGGTGGGCAGCATCACCATCGGCGGGGTGGATGTGCGGGATATGCCCCTTTCCCAGCTGTCCGGCCTTGTGAGCTTCGTTACGCAGGACAACTATCTGTTCCGCTGTTCGCTGTTGGAAAACATCCGTCTGGGCGACCCTGCCGCCACCGATGAAGAGGTGAAGGCCGCTGCCCGGGCTGCACAGTGCGAGGAATTTATTGCAAAGCTGCCGCAGGGCTACGACACCCCGGCGGGCGAAGCGGGCAAGCGGCTCTCCGGCGGCGAAAAGCAGCGCATCGCCATTGCGCGGATGCTGCTGAAAAACGCGCCCATCGTCATTCTGGACGAAGCCACGGCCTTTACTGACCCCGAAAACGAAGATAAGATCCAGCAGAGCATTGCGGCCCTGACCAGGGGCAAGACCCTGCTGGTGATCGCCCACCGGCTGTCCACCATCCGCAATGCGGACAAGATCGTGGTGCTGAAAGAGGGCCGCATCCTGGCCGAGGGCACCCCGGAACAGCTGCTGGAAAGCTGCCCGCTCTACCGCAGCATGTGGCAGGCCCACATTGGTGCCAAGGCGTGGGCGGTGTCGTCCGCAGGGAAGGAGGAATAAACCATGTTCAAAACCGTCAAGCGCATCATCGACTGGTGCGGCGAATTCAAGGGCAGGCTCTACGCGGGCTTCGTGGTGTCGTTTTTCTCTCACCTGTTCACGGCCCTGCCCATCATGCTGGCGGCCTACACCATCGGCCTGTTGCTGCAGTCGGCCATGAACGGCACGGCCTTTGATTTGAGCTGGGTGTGGAAGAGCCTTGTGCTGATGCTGATGCTGGTGTTTTTCCGCTTCCTGTTCGACTATCTCCGCGCCCGCTTTCAGGAAGCCATCAGCTATGAGCTGGTGGCCCGCGACCGTCTGGCTGTGGGCGACGCTCTCAAGCGGGTCTCACTGGGCTATTTCCAGCAGGTGAGCACCGGAAACATCCTCAGTTCCCTGACCACCGGCCTTGGCACGCTGGAAGGCATGGGCATCCGCATGATCGACAACTTTGTGGGCGGTTACCTGAATTTTGCGGTCATTTTCCTGAGCCTGCTGGTGTTCAGCCCCCGCACGGCGGTCATCGCGCTGGCGGCTGCTGCGGTGTCGCTGGGGCTCCTGCTGCTCATTTCACGTTACAGCGCCCAGAATGCACCCGTGGAAGCGCAGGCCAACCGGGACATGACCGGTGCCATTCTGGAATACGCCCGGGGCCTTGCAGTGGTCAAGTCCTTCGGCAGGGATGCCGCCGCACTGGACACCATCAACCAGTCCATCGCGGACAGCCGCGCCATCCATATCAAAATCGAGTGGGGCTATCTGCCCTCCAACGCTCTGCATCTGCTGGCGCTGAAATGCGGCTCTGTGGGGCTGGCACTGTCCGCCTGCATGTCTGGCCTGAGCGGTGAAATGGAACTGCCCGTGGTGCTGATGTTCGTGTTCTTCTCCTTCAGCATCTTCGCCAGCCTGGAACCCATCAGCGACAGCGCCCATGTGCTGAGCGTCATTGACGACGCCATGGATCAGCTGGACAAGCTGCGGGAGAACCGCTTCATCGACAGCAATGGCAAAGACATCCCGCTGGAGCACTTCGACATCCGGTTCGACCATGTGGATTTTGGTTACGACAGCCGTCAGGTGCTGCATGATGTCAGCTTCACCATCCCGGAAAAGACTTCCACGGCTATCGTGGGCCCCTCCGGCTCCGGCAAGACCACCATCTGCAGCCTGCTGGCCCGGTTCTATGACCCGGACGCGGGCAGCATCTCGGTGGGCGGGCACGACATCCGGGAGCTGACCTGCGACAGCCTGCTGTCCAATATCTCCATGGTGTTCCAGAACGTGTATCTGTTCCACGACACTGTCCGGGCGAACATCTGCTTCGGCAGGCCCGACGCTTCCGAGGAAGAGATGATCGCTGCCGCAAAGAAAGCCTGCTGCCATGACTTCATCATGGCGCTGCCCCAGGGCTATGACACGGTCATCGGTGAGGGCGGCGGCACGCTGTCCGGCGGAGAAAAGCAGCGCATCAGCATCGCCCGCGCAATGCTGAAGGATGCCCCCATCATTATTCTGGACGAGGCCACGGCCAGTGTGGACCCGGAAAACGAGCACCTGATCCAGTCGGCCATTTCCGAGCTGACCCGCGGCAAGACCATCATCACCATCGCCCATCGGCTGGCAACCATTGAGCAGGCAGACCAGATCCTTGTGGTGGAGGATGGCCGCATCGCAGAACAGGGCACCCATGCCCAGCTCATCCGTCAGCCCGGCCGCTACCAGAACTTTGTGCGCATCCGCGAAAAGGCGGAGGGGTGGAAGTTGTGAGAAGCGGCCAGACGGAAACCATATAAAAACAAAACAGCGCCCTGCCTTCCGGGATGGAAAGCAGGGCGCTGCTGTTTATGCGTTATAAGTTCCGGCGTGTGTTACAGCTGGCTCTTGTACAGCTCCACGATCTCTTCCACGCTGGTGTCGCGGGGGTTGCCCGGGCGGCAGGCGTCTGCATAAGCAGACTCGGCCAGGAACTGGATGTCCTCTTCCTTCAGGATGCCCTTCAGGTTGGTGGGGATGCCCACATCAGCGCTCAGCTGCTTGACTGCGGCGATGGTTGCATCAGCGGCCTGTGCGTCGTTCATCTCGTCGATGCCCTCCACGCCCATAGCCTTGCCGACAGCGCGGTAACGCTCACCGGCAACGCTCTTGTTATATTCCAGACCCACCGGCAGCAGGATAGCGCAGGCCACACCGTGCGGGGTGTCATACAGAGCAGACAGGCCGTGTGCCATGGAGTGGACAATGCCCAGACCCACATTGGAGAAGCCCATACCGGCAATGTACTCGCCCAGAGCCATGCCCTCGCGGCCCTCGGGGGTATTCTGCACGGCCCCGCGCAGGTTCTCGCTGATGAGCTTGATGGCTTCCAGATGGAACATATCGGAAATGGTGCAATGGCCCTTGGTGATGTAGCCCTCGATGGCGTGGGTCAGAGCGTCCATGCCGGTAGCGGCAGTCAGGCCCTTGGGCATGGATGCCATCATATCGGGGTCAACGACTGCGATCTCCGGGATATCGTTGGTATCCACGCAGACGAACTTGCGCTTCTTCTCCACATCAGTGATGACGTAGTTGATGGTGACTTCAGCAGCGGTGCCGGCGGTGGTGGGCACAGCAATGGTGAACACAGCGTGCTTCTTGGTGGGAGCAACGCCTTCCAGAGAGCGCACATCGGCGAACTCGGGGTTGTTGATGATGATGCCGATGGCCTTTGC
>CAVKKE010000083.1:0-12769 GCA_963656875.1 Barnesiella intestinihominis
GGTGCGGGCGTTATAGACGGTGATCTTGCGCTCGCTCTCGAAATAATCTGCCTGCTTGGAAATGTTGTGGTTGGCTTTGTCTGCCTCCGAACAGCCGCAGAGCAGGATAGATACAGTAAGTGCAAGGGCAAGAAAAATCCTCTTCATGATGTGTTCCTTTCTATTTTGTGTCAACGGTCAATCGCTATAACAATCAGAACCAGCACAAGCCAGAAGGCAAGGTTGATCCAGAGGGGCGACAGCACCCAAAGCCATGACCAGTGAATAAAGCCGGTCAGTTTAAGAGTGATAAAGAGAAGAGCCAGCAGGCCGCAAAAACCGATGCTGGGGCTGGATCCGGAGTGTTTATCCATAGTGTGCCTCCTAAAATGGGCAAAAGAAAACCACCGTCCGAGTGGATGGTGGTTTAGGGCTTATTCAATGCCGGGCGGCAGCCGGTTAAGTTCTTTCAAAGCTCTGTAACAGCCGCGTGCAGCAATCTGATGAAGAACCTTCTTGTCCCAGCCGTCATATAGGGAATTGCAGACTTCGTCATAACTAGGGTCAATTGGTGTTTCCAGAAGAATCTGCTGCATCTCTTGGATTTCTTCCTCTGTGTAGAGCGGACTACTCATAGAACTTGACGCCATAATTCTGCAACTCCTTTATGCACTCAGAAATTAAACTCTCGGCTTCCGTCAACACCTGCTCGTTGGACAAATTTGATTCAACCAGTTTGCTGACCTGAATCCTTAATTTGTTTGTGACGCTTTGGGCTTGCGTGGCGTTGTAGGAAGCTGTCTTTTCGATGGCATATACATGGCCGTTGTGTCCGACGGCAGTCAACAATTTTAAGTTGGAATCGTTGGCAAAATTGCTCAAATCACCATTGGAGAAATTGCCACAGGCCGGATGCGTGTGAATTGCTACATAAGGTTCATTCTGATCTGGCAGCCGTACAGAGTGCCCGCCAGAAGTTCCTATGATATCCTGCGTCAGTGGTTTCATGTGGAGGTCGAACACACGGCCAACTTCTACCCCGGAAGGCTGTTTGAATGCCGTCATCAGCAGGTGCTTATGAGCGTTCTGGAGCTGACGCTGCCCGGAACTGTTCAACGTTTCACAAGCGAATGGTTTAACGTTGCTGATTGACTTCATTGTAACAGGCTGCGGCTCCATGTGCAAGGTTTCGTTCAGGGTCGCAGCTTTCTTCGCCGCATACGCTGCCCGCTTCTGGGCGTTGATACGGTCCTTGTGGGCTGCGTAGTCGATGCGACGCATTTTGTTGATGTCGCCGCCTGCGTCCCGATATTGTTGGAGGTATTTCTCGGGATCATACCCGGAAATGTTGGTGCCGGAGGAAAACCGGATCGCAAACTCGCAGTCGCAGTTTGCGTGGATGTGTTCGGCGTGGCCGCCCTTGAGAACCTTTGCGCTGGCTCGCTGCCAGCCACGGGAAGCCAGCGTCAGGCAAAAAGCGCAGGTGTCGCCGTGCGGGATCCAAGCGAACTCCGCATGGTCCCGTTTGGCGTTTTTGAGGGTCGTGTCCGCGCCAGCCCGCTTCACAAGGCGGCTGACACCCCGCTGGAGCTGAGGCGGGCTGTCTTTGGTGGCATTCACCATCTTGGCAACTTCGCGGTAGCTGGCCGGTTCTGCAGGCTCCGCAGGCGGAACTGCCACACCCTCGGCAGCGGCCAGAGCGTCGTACATCTGGCAGGCAAGCTCCGCGCTGCCCTCGCTGTACCGGGTAATCAGGGCGTGTGCGTAGGCAATCAGTGCAGAAGAATCCGCGGTGCCGTTCCGGTCGAGGTATTCCTGCATCTGCTGAGCTGCTTTCTGGTTCAGCCGTGACAGGCGGGATATGTACTCATTCCACGTTTTTGCTGAGACTGTCATCTTCCATCTCCATCAAAAGCTGCTGACCTCGCACCCGCTGTTCCTGTGCCTTGATCCGCCGGATGTCCGCCTGATCGAAGCCGATCATCTCGAGGAAGGTGTCGGTGCTGGCAAATTCCTTTCGAGAGGATGCAATCTTGATGGCTGCATCCGCGGTGACGGCCACACTGGGCATAGCGGGGTTTTTGAAGTGAGCCATGATGCCGGTCTCTTCCTCGGTCAGCTCGTCCAAAGATGCGTTCCGGGCAATGGCCTGCG
This sequence comes from Barnesiella intestinihominis, assembly GCA_963656875.1. Taxonomy (GTDB): domain Bacteria; phylum Bacillota; class Clostridia; order Oscillospirales; family Ruminococcaceae; genus Faecalibacterium. The sequence goes on from CAVKKE010000083.1 coordinate 2,134, forward strand.
CCATGCACGCGATGGTTTTCAGCGCGTCGCCGTTGCCGGTGTTGAGCTGCTGGGCCATAAGCACCAATGTCTGACTCTGGGCGAGGATCGCGTCACTGCTGGACGGGTTGGCGTCATTCACCACACCCACGTCGGTCACGGTCAGACCAGTGGCGGCAGCGAACTGGGTCGCAGTCATCCGCATTTTCTCGACATGAGGAGAGAGGCTTCCCTGCGACAGCTGCCCGAAGGTGGGCGTTTCGCCGGTGTCGGGGTTTGTGGTGGCCGCAAGGATCGCACCGACATACTGCTTGAATTTGTTGGACACGAGAGCATCGTACTGTTCATCCGTCACGCCGAGGATGTATTTCTGGGGTGTGGTGTCGAACTCCAGCGCGATGGTGGCATTGGCAATGATCCGAACGTAATCGTCGATCAGGGAGCGGATGGCCCGTTTCAGCCGGGAACGACCGAAGGGTTTGCTGTTGGTGGCGTTCCAGATCAGCGGCTCCATCAGCGGCCGGCCCATCGGGTGCGGATTCCGTTCCGCGGTCCAGATGCTCCCGGTGCGGTGCAGAACGATCAGGTCGTTATCCGTGTAGAAGTTGACGATGGACGGAGTCCATTTGCCTTCGTCCTTCTCGTCTTTCATGGTGTCGATGATGGCAAGCCCGCAGTCGATCCGGCCCTTCTCACCGTTCCAGAGAGCAGAAGCAGCGGAAGGCGAATGGAACCGGATCTTGCAGCCGATGGCATCATCTGCCGACAGAGTGGCGAACACACAGCCGTATTTCAGCTCATCCCGGCAGGCTTTGGCGTATTCAGCCACAAGGCGATTGTCGGAGATCAGCCGGGAAAGGCTGTCCAGACTGCCGCTGCTGCTGACAAAGCCATCGAACATACTGCGGGCAGCCAGCACATCCACGGCCTTCTGGCCCCAGTTGCAGCCGACTTCCAGCTTTTGCAGACCGTCCGGCAGGGCAATGCCGAGGTTGACATCGTTCAGAGTTACATGGCCCTCATAGTATTTGTCCTTGGTTTCGTTGCGGCTCTGGTGATACGAAAAGGCTGCGGCCAGATCGTTGAGCTGCTGTTGCTCTTCGGCGGTCAGACCGGGTACAAAACCGAAATTCAGGGTGGTTGTCATGGATCTCCTTTCAGCCGATCCGCATCTTGCGGGTCGGGTCACGTTTGCAGGTCTTTACGCCCCACAGGGCCAGCGCACAAGCTTCCACCGGCAGGCTGTTCTCGCCTCCAAAGGCAAAACCACCGCCGACCGGACGCTTGACCGTGGTGATCGCGCTCTCGTTCAGGTATTCCTGCGGGCGGTACCATGTCAGCGTTCCCTCGTCGATGCTGTTGGTGAAGCAGCTGACAGCAGCGATCACGTCTTTGGCAGAGGGCCGCACGACCGAAATCTTCGACTTCCAGACGTCCTTGATCCGCTCCACCAGAACGTCCACACCGTTCCGGCCGTCGATGACCACGCAGCCTGCCTTGCCGTACCGGGCGTTCAGCCAATCGGCCAACCATGTCAGGCCCCGGCCGGTGGGCTGCAGGTCAATCAGGGAGACCCGGGCAGGACCCTCTTTCGGGAGAACCGCTCCGCACAGGCAGACCGTGCTGCCGTCGGCGGAGAACTTGATGCCGTAGGCAGTTTTCCCCTCGGGCTTTTCTTCGTCACTGGCACAGGCGGCCCATGCTTTGTGGTCGATGGCGTAGTCTACATTTTCAGCGGCTTCCGGACTCCACCAGCCCAGCCGTTCCCGGGCGAAGGTGTCCGGGTCAAGCTGTTCGGCTTCGCCCTCAATGGTGGAAAACTGGATCCGCCGCCCCAGAGCGGGGTTTGTGGCCGCCCAGCGTGCCGGATCCTTGACGTCGCCGATCTCCGGCACCGAGAACTCAAACCATGCAGCCTTTTTCGCGTCGCCGTTCAGCGCACGTTTGCGCAGGGCACGGAACACTGTGCCAACGGCATCCGGGCCGGGCGGCGTGCCGACATAGATGGTCTGGGGGTTCAAACTGGCAGAGATGGCCGGCAGGAAAGATCCCTGTGCAGTCTCGTCCAGCTCCTGCGCCTCGTCGAAAATCAGAAGATCTCCGTGCTGTCCGCGGCCGCCGTTGCGGGTCCGGGCCAGAAATTTGATCCGCGCACCGGATTTCAGGATAATTTGTTCCCGGCCCAGTGCGGTCTTGATCTCCGCGACCTTGTGCCGGAGCTTCGGCCCTTCAAAGAAATCCCGCATTTCCTCAAACGTCTCGGTGGCGGTCTTTTGCAGATGGGCCGTGTAGATGACGGTCTCGTTGAACATGAGCATCCCGGTCTCAGCCCGGCCCTGCACCAGCAGGCTTTTGCCGTTCTGCCGGGGAACGCTGCCACCGCAGGTCGGCGCAGACCACTGACCGGCAGGTGTCCGGGCCATCCAGTCGGCAAGGACGTCGCTCTGCCACGGGTCGAGCAGGGTGCCACCGGCACGGAGGATCTGCACGGCATCGCCGCCGTCGGTGATACGGTACTCAGGCGCGATTCTTTCGGACGGCTCCTGACTTCCCATCTGCTTCACGCTTTTCGAGGATCTTGCTGATCTCGTCGCCATCATCCTTCACCCCCTCGATCTCTTCGATTTCCCGGATGGTCTCCCGGTATTGCTTGGTCAGGGCGGGCAGTGCCCGGCAATCTTCACAGGTGTCGATGCCGGAGGCCAGAATCTTTGCCAGCTGTTTCAGCTGCTCCAGACGGGTGCCTTTTGCCGTGATGCTTTTCATGGTCGCCACGCTCTGGCACCTCCTTCAAAATTTCCCTGTGTGTAAATCGGCGATGGACAGCAAGGGGTCGTCTGGGTTGAGGAGGGGGGGGACCCTCCCCACCTACCACTCGCCGTCGCGGATCTGCGGGATTTTGCACACTTTCGGCCCGGTTTTGGGCTGCTTTTGCTCAATTTTGGCCCCTTTTTGTGCATTGCAGAAATAATGCGCTGCCTGAAGGTTGTTCCAGTCCTCAGCGGCCGCACGGGGCGAAGCATAGCCGAACTGTTTCCATCGGGCGATGGGCTTGATCTCGTCCACCACGAACGAGAGCGGATGTTGTGCATCTGATGGCTCATCGTAGTGGATCGGGCCAAAGCGTCCATGGCAAATGCCGCATTCGCAGCCCATTGCTTTCAGCCGTGCCCGATGCTTCCGCCGCAGCGAGCCGTTTGCATATCGCGGATTGACCATGCTGCACGCTCCTTTTGCGGCTTGCGATGAGAATAAAGATGCTACGGGTGGACGTTTCTCGCTGCTGTGTCCACCGGCAAGGCACTCGGCAGGCACCGTGCTGCCAGACACCCCCGGGCCATTTCACCCCGCCGGGCCTTTCCAGAGAGGGACAGGGTACTTTTCACCCCCCGGGTACAAAAAAGCCGCCCCGGAGAACCGGAACGGCAGTAATATCAAAATAAGCGGCCCGGACACGGGCGGAACGGAGCCGCTGCATCCGGAACTTTCGCGGCTGGATGCTCCGCTATGCGATGAAAACGTGCGCCCATGCTCGCTCCATTGCAGTGGTGCCGCCCTTGGAATCGAACCTTCCGTGACTACTCTCACGAACGCGCACCAGATTTGCGCTCAGGCGGCTTATAAAAACCAGCGCGTTTCCGCACTGGTAAAGTTGACGCACATCCGGCAGGAAAGCTTGACCCGCTGCGGATTCCCCGGGGCCTCCGGTCCGTGTGCAGAGTTTGCGAGGGAAAAACAGGTAAGGAGGAATCCTGTTGCTTTGCACAGTAAGCCCCGGATGGGTGATGCCTCCCATGCGTCAGGCGGTTGCTGCTTCGGGGGAGCAGCGTTTGGTGCGAGATTTCGGAGTCGAACCGATCCCAATGCCTACCGGATTCAGCATCGGACTTCCCAGACCTCGCATAGAAGCAGCCCGCGAAACGCCGGATGGAAAAACCTGTACCTACGGACAGCACAGGAAAAAGTGGAAAACGTCTCGGAGGCTGCGTGCATCGGTTTGCCTTTCGGCTGTTCCGATGGTACTAATTTATCACAACGTATAGTGACATGAAATGACTTCTTAGTGACATTGGGTGACATTTAGAGACCCAGCGCGTCGATGGCACGGTGATGACGGCGGTAGACTTGCCGGAGACAGATCTTCATTTCACTGGCAATGGATTCCCAAGTCTGAAAACGGAGATATCGAAGATTGAGAACTTCATAATCATCCGGATCATCCAGCGCGAGAAGGATTGCCGTTATCTCAGCATGAAGATTGTCACAAAACAAGGTTTGCGCATTCAATTCTTTCCGTGATTTTTCCACGCGTTCCACTGCCCGCGGAAGTGCCTGACCGTCGCCGCTTCCACTGGGTGTCGGTGAGAGTATCTGGGTAATGTGGCTGCAACTGCTTTGGGCTTCCCGAAGTTCTCGTAAGAGGTATAGCTCTTTCTTCTTGGCCCGTTCGTATCGCCCTAGCCACTCCTTCTTTTCTTCGTAGGTCATCTGGTATCCATCCCCCTATTCCCTTACCACCCCGCCGGGCCATCCTCATGGTCTGCAGGTGTAAAATCATCCTCATTGTAATTTTCGGATGGATCAGGTGCAGGCTGCCACTCATGATACTGAGGCTGCCACCACATAGGGACCCGACCTGTTTCGCCTTCTCGGTTTTTGCTCACCCGCAGGCTGACTTCAAAATAATCATTTGGCCCCTGCAGGCGACGTTCTCCTGTGACCTCGCTCTCGATGAACACAACGGCATCCGCGTCCTGCTCAATGGTGCCAGAGCCGCGCAGATCTCCCAGTGCCGCCTTTTTGGCTCCACCGTTCCGGTCGGTGCTGCGGTTCAGCTGTACCAGTTCCACGATGGTGATGCCGGTTTCCATGGCCAACTCTTTCAGCTGACGGGTCACGTCTGCCAGCCGCTCATATTCCTTGCGGCCCGGCTGTGTGTCCGCGATCAGGCCAATATGGTCAATAAAGACGATCCGGGGCCGGTACTTCATGACGCGGGCGCGAATATCGTCCACGGTCATGCGGGTTCCGTCATCGTAGATCATGCCAGTGTGCCCCTTGATAAGGGCAAAAGCGTTGTTCAGGCTCTCCCGCTCCTCCTCGGTGATCCTGCGATCTCTCAGGCGGGTGCTGTTTATGCGGGTCAGCTTGGACATGGTTCTCATCATCAGCTTGCGCCGATCTTCTTCCATGGTCAGGTAGTAGATCTGTACGCAGTTGCTCAGACGCAGGGCCAGAGCCAGAGCGAGATCTGTTTTGCCATGGCCAGGACGGCCTGCCAGCACAGTGACCATCTTTTCCCCAAACAGCCCCAACTCGTCCAGTTCGCGCCATGCCATTTTTACGCTGGTGTCCGGCTTTTGCAGCCATTGCATGGTTTCGTCCCAGACCTCAGAAAAATCCTTGACGTTTGCGTCCACGCTCTCCCTACGCAGGTGATTCTGCACTTTCAGGGCCTCGCTCATATCCCTGCAAATGCTGTCCGCGTCCGCTGCGCTCAGGGTCACGCTGGTGGCCAGTTCCACCAACAGGCGCTTGCGGTAGTCCTCCATCACAAGTGCCTCATAGTCCTGCACATGGCTGATGGTGGGCACGGTTTCTGCTGCATTCACGATCAGGGGCCGGAAGTCGCTGCCTAGCATCCGCTCCAGTATCACGGCATCCACATTGTGGCCGCTGTCCAGCTGCAGCTTGATGGCTCCAAATAATTGCCTGTATGGGCCATCCTCAAACATGGCCGGTGTCAGACGTTCCACGGTGGCTTTGCACGCCGCCGGGTCAAGGATTGCAGCACCGATCACAGCGAGTTGATGCTGCTGTGCGGTGGTGATCCTGTTGGCGTTCATGCACTCATCCCTCCCAACAGATCCGCAAGGGTCATGTCCTTGGTGATTTTGCGGGGCTTATCCGGTGCAGACTGCGTGGTATGTACCGCCGGAGCCTTGTCCACAAAATCCTTGACGGCAAAAACGCCCGTCCAGCCATTTTCTATGCTCTGGTTCAGCATTGCAATGGCATATCCGGTGCGATCCTGCACGCCTGCCTCGTCAGCCAACCTCTTGATGGACTTGCAGATTTTCTTTGCCACCAGAGGTGTCCACAGCTTTTTCTTGTCCTTCTTTGCCAGCTCGCGCCTGTGTTGGTCAAAATCCATCAGAGCGTCATACAGCCCGCCGGGGCCGCCGCGGGAAAACTCGTCAAAGATCTCGGCCACGGTCAGACCGTCCGGCTCCTCACGCGCCCCTGCGCGGGGTGTATTATTATTTTTTTCTCTTTTTCTTATCTGGGGTTCATTTTGAACCGGGCCGGAGGTCATTTTGACCGGAGTGCAAGTGTCATTTTGAACTGGGTTCATTTTGGACTGGGGTTCATTGTGACCGGGGTTTGATGCACAAGTTTCCGGGCAAAGTGCTGTGTACCGATTGACCGTAACGTTGCCAACGGTTTCCTGCCATTTGCGCAGCAGGCCCTTTTCTTCCAGTGCTTTCAGAGAACGCTTTGCGGTACTTTCGCTGACCTTGCAGGTGTCCACGATATACCGGATAGAGCCGAAATAGCATCCTTGATCGTCCCGCGAAAAACTATAAATCAGGGCATAGATTGCAGCGTCCGTGAGGGAGAGGTCATAGTCCTCCATCATCCATGTGTAAAGCGGGATAAATCCACCTTTTTTCGTTTCCATTGTCTATCCTCCCTCGAAACCATCAAAATGGCAGGTCATCGTTATCATCGATCACGGCAAAATCATCCATGCCTCCGTAATTGGCGGGTGGGTCAGCCTTGGGCCATGCGTCAGAGCGCGGTGCTGCCTCGCCGCCATCATCCACTTTGGTGCTGCTGGTTCCCTTGGAGCCTCCAAAATTGATGTTTTCAGCCACTACAGCAAAAGCAGTGCGGTTATTGCCGTTTTTATCCTGATAGTTGCGGGTCTGAATGCGACCATTGATGGCGATCAGACTGCCCTTCTGGAAATACTTGCACACAAAGTCAGCCTGTGCACGCCATGCCACGATATCAATAAAGTCAGCTTGCCGCTGCTCTCCCTGCCGGGCAAAGTTACGATCGCAGGCAATGCGGAACTGACAGACATTCACCCCCGCCGGGGTAGTACGGAGTTCAGGGTCAGCCACGAGGCGGCCCATAATTGCTACAACGTTAAGCATTGAGATAGTCCTTTCCAACAGCGGCCATCCATGCAGCGTGTGCACCGGGGCCATTTTGTTCCTCATATTTCGCTTGCGCAACGGCCTTTAAGGTCTGCGCACAGGTGGCATTGTGGTGGGCACTCAGGCCCGGCTCATTGTGGTGCTGGTGGCACAGCCAGACCTTGAGGCCGTGCCGCTCGGAGAAGCTGCGCAGCGGCCCATTGAGGACGTGGTGCTCTTCCAGCCCGCTGGTGGTCTTGACGGCGTACCAGCGGCGGCAGATATAGCACTCTTTTTCGACTTGAATAATACTTTTGGCCATTTATAATTCCTTCCATTCCCGCCAGTAGCCGGTTACCATAGGGTCATTTACGCCCATTTCAGCAAGACGGTCAAAGATCCCGTCAATCAGATTTTTCATCTCGCCGGTGGTAAAAGTGGAACTGCCTTGTGTGCACTTAACGGTGCATCGGTTGTTATCAAGAACTTCCACAATATGCACAAGGCGATAAGAGCCACGCAGAATATCCAGAGCACCCGCCGGGCACTCCAGATAATCCACTTTGGCTCCATACTTTTCCAGCATCTCCAGATAACAGTCCTCTGGGGTTACACCACCGGTGCGCCCGGCATTGTAAGAATCCGCCATAATGGTGAGCAACGCCCACATAAGGCTGTTCTGGGCCGTACTGCGACCCTTATGTTCAGGCTCCACAGTCATGGTCAGATGCAGCGGCTTTCCATGTGCTAGATCATCGAGACGCTGGAGAATTTGGGTTTCCACAAATTCCGCAGTATTTTCCACCTCGATGCGGTGAGATTGCGGATTGTACACCACCGGCAACCTACCAATCACTCGGCCTGCCATACGATTTTACGCTCCCCTTGTAGCAGCTGCACTCCAATAATGCTACCATCATCGGTCCGCAGCAGTTTATCTACAGTCAAAGCTCCATGAAGGCGATAACCTACCACCACGGGCGGATCATTCTGATTCTTACCCGGCTTGGTTACCGGGTCAATGGATACCTGATCTGCAGAAAAGGTCATAGAGGGGAGTTGCAGCACATCGCTGCCAGCACCCCAACGGGCCACAGACGCGATAAAGCTACCCTTGTTTTCCCAGCTCTTCGGATCTTTAAGCCGAAATCTCCCATCCGGAGCAGGTGCGTCTTTGCGGGGATAGGTTCCAGTGAGCGGGTTCAGAACACCGGAGCCGCAGAAAGTAACTCCGTTCATGTAGTAATAGCGGTACTCCCACCCCGCCGGGCCGTATGTTTCATCCATGATCCGGCACATGGCATCGGGGTCCGGCATCAGGCGGACGTGTACGGCATCCTTTGCACACTCGCAGAGCATCACCTTGACCTCATCCGGGCACGTCTGGCGCGGTTCCGGGATAGAAACGGGAAACTGTATCATCTGCGCCGCCGGGCGTTTCTGTGTGCTCTGAGTAGCCTTTTTGCGGGCAGTATTACTTTTTGTGGTTGTAGGCATTATGTAAACGCTCTCCTTTCTCGTTGTAGGATCTCGGATCTGCAAGAGGGTGCAGCCAGCCGTATTGCAGGGCTGCCTGTGCAGCTGCCCGCTGCGCCGGGGTGACTCTCCATAGGTCGTTCATTTCATCTGCCGTCACACCGGTTGCCGCATGAGTGTAGCTGGTGCAGGGGATCATACAGATCACCACGCCATCTGCAGATGTTACATATACCACGGGTGGCATCAGCCTGTAAATTTCACGCAACAGCTTTGCGCGCTTGCTTGGAGTCATGGTCTTAGGCCACAGCCAATCCTCATTCAGCATCCATACAGATTTTCCGTCTATCAAAGCTTTCTGAGCACTCGGCCATGTATTGGCATAAATTTTGTGTTTGACTGCATCCACGGTTTTTCCATGGATTTCGGCCCACTCTTCAACTGTGACCATCTTTCCCATAAAATCAGCTCCTTTCTGTGCGTTATACGCTGGCAATGGCTTTTATTTAGCCTCCTGCCATCATCGGAGGATCGGATCAGTGATTGCTCACAGCAATGTAGAACAGATTCAGACCTAAAATCGCCAGAAATAGCATTTTCATGGATAAGCCTCCAGACGTGTGATCTCATAGATCGAGTTATACAGGTAATGTCGTCCACCTCGCAGGTATTCGAGGCTTTGCAGCAGCATTTCGAGATGATACAGGGCAGGCGGCGGGTTGCTGCCTTTCAGGTGGTAGTGCAGCCAGTAGATCAGTTCCCCCAGCTGCGGATCAGACAGCCGTAGCACCGTGGATGCCTGAAACTCGTGTCCACGGTCATCCACCGCGTAATACAGGACACCGGCGTATTGCAGCCAATCCCGATCTATGCTATACTCTGGTGTGAGAAGTGTTTCTATATTCTCTTTGAGCTTGTCCGTGTTGGCGCACGGGCAGGCTCTTTCTTTTTGTCCAGTCATACAGTGCTCCTCTTTTTTATGCTCCCCGCCGGGCATCTTCCTGATTGCCTGACACAACAGTCAGTTCATCCTGCTGTTCCAGAGGGAAGCACGCACTGATATACATTCCAATAACACTCATAGCCAAACCTGCATCCAGTGCAAAGCAGATCCACGGTGCTGCTTTGACAGCTGCGGCAACTTCCCACTTGCCACAAACAACAAGGAAATGCACAACGGCGGCATTGACCCAAGTGCAAACCTTTGCAGTTCCAACACCAGCAAAAAAGGCAACCGCCCAGATTTTAAGATTCTTCCTCATTATTCTCGTCCTCTCCAGTTTCCACGCGACCCAGCAGATCGGCCGCATTCATCACAATCGAAATAAGATAGCCCGCCGGGTCATCTGATCCGGCAGCGAGTGCTGCTAGCAGGGCAACACACAGTTTCGATGCCTCAAGTCCCACACAGTTGGTTTCAACCTGCGGGTTTCCGTCTTCGCCATACGATATGCGCAAATAGTTTTTATTGGGTTTGTTCATGCCGCACCATCCTTTTCTTTCATACTCCAATACGTTCTGCGTCCTCCAGCTTTGCCACCGGGCTGCGGTCTGCCGCCCAGCGCGCCAGCAAGATGGGATAGATGATGTATACTGTCTGCCCGCCGGGAATCACGATTGCGTCTCCAAACGGAAAAACCTTTTGTTGCAATCCCAACTGCAGCGTATCCTTTCCCATCGGGATTCCTACGTCTCGTAAGTACTCGACAGCGGCCTGCGGTCTGATAACAGCTTTCATGTTTGGCTCCTTTCCTCCAGCCACTGCCAAAGCATCTGGATCACCAGCGAATTCAATGAAATGCCCATCTTTTCACTGCGCTCCATCAGGCGTTCTTTCAGTTCCGACGGCAGACGCAGAGTAAAACGAGTTGTGTCGTTTGTCATATATATGACACCACCTTTCCGCTTTATATTATCATGTCTTATTTCTGGTGTCAATACGGTGTCTTTACTTTTTCTCATTATGGTGTCATAATGACATTAAAGACCTGCTAATAAAAGTCAAGGGGTGATTTGAGAAAAATTCTAAAATCCGA
>CAVKKE010000084.1:0-12660 GCA_963656875.1 Barnesiella intestinihominis
CGCTCGACTTCAGCGGGCTTCACGAGAGTAGTGCTCATATCTATTTCCTCCTGATGAACTTTTTGTACGTTTCAGGCGCTCTTTTGGAGCGCGAGTGTCAGTATACATCATAAAAATGTTCCTGTCAACAGCATTTTTTGATTTTTTCAGCAGAATTTTTTCAATCTCTCAAAATCTCATGTTTTCTCTCGAAATCTCTCAAATTCTAAAAACGTATTTTCCGTAAATTTTTCTGCCCGCCGCCGCATATTTTCTCGCGCTGCACGCTACAATTTTGGCCGGTGTTGTGCTATACTATAAAGGATACGGCGGCTTTCCTGCCGCCCACAGGAATAAGGAGATTTTTTCACATGCCAAACGACATCGACCGCAGCGCTTCTGCCCAGCGCCGCACCTCCAAGCTGCTGGCTGCCATGGGCCTCTTCGTCGCCCTGGGCATCATTGCTTACATTATATTAACACTGCTGGTCAACCGCAGCGTGCCCGCAAACCCGGACACCCACTACACCGGCACGAACGGCATCTCGGTGTATTACGACAGCTCCATCTGGCACGTCTGCCAGATGACCGAGGATGACACCCTCGGCACCGTGCTGGAAGTTGCCACGGCAGACTCCGCCGACGGCGAAGACTACGAAGCTGTGCTTCTGCAGCGCGGCACCGCCGACAGCTATGAAGACTTCATCGGTGCATCCGAAAAAGACCTGAAGCAGGCTTACGGCATCATCAAGCCCCGCAAAGTCAACCTGACCGTGGACGGGGCCGAGGTGGAGGCCGTGCGCTGCGACATCCAGACCTATTACGCCGTGCTGGCCACCATCACCTACCCCAGCGGCGATGTGGTGTATGTGTCCGGCCTGACCAAGCTGGCCTCCATCAACGACGTGGTGAACCTCGTGGAAAGCGTGACCCTGTCATGAGCAGTTCCCGCGCCATGCAGCGCCTGTGCGGCCTGATGCGCAAGGCTGTGCAGGACTATGAGATGATCGCCCCCGGCGACAAAGTCATGGTGGGCGTTTCCGGCGGCAAGGACAGTGTGGCCCTGACCATCGGTCTTGCCGAACTGCGCAAGTACATCGGCTTTGACTTTGAGGTGCAGGCCGTCACGCTGGACCCGCAGTTCGGCGGCAGGCCCATGGACTACACGGTGCTGCAGGAGCTGTTCGCGCAGCACGGCATCCCCTACGAGATCCGCCGCACCGAGATCGGCCCCATCGTGTTCGACTACCGCAAGGAGAAGAACCCCTGCGCCCTCTGCGCCAAGCTGCGCCGGGGTGCCCTGCACACGGCCGCACAGGAGCTGGGCTGCAACAAGGTGGCGCTGGGCCATCATCTGGACGACGCCGTGGAGACCTTTTACATGAATCTCTGGCGGGAGGGCCGCATCGGCTGCTTCTCACCGGTGACTTATCTGTCCCGCCGGGATCTGACCCTCATCCGGCCCATGCTGCTGGCCACCGAACAGGAGGTCATCGGCGCGGTGCACGCGGAGGGCCTGCCCATCGTGAAGAGCGTCTGCCCTGCCGACGGCGTGACCGTCCGTGAGCAGACCAAGGAGTTCGTCCGGGAGCGCTGCCGCACCGACCACGCCTTCCGCCAGAAGACCCTGCACGCGCTGCAGGAGAGCGGCATCGACGGCTGGCGTCCCGTCCACACCGGACGCGGAAGCTTTACCACGTTAAAAGATGAATCTTAATTTTGTCCGGTATATCGGAGACACCATTTCACTTGAATTAACGCGCAATAATTTGTACCAACTGCTTTCAATTGAACGAGGTTGGTATAGAATTGTTGATGATACAGGTGAGGATTATTTATACCCAGCTGGAAATTTTGAATTTATTTCTGACTTTACATCAGTAGAAAGGAAGTTTCTTCCTATGCAGACTCAACCTTTTGAAAAACACGTCTGGGCCGAGATCGATCTCGACGCCCTGCGTCATAACTTCCGGGCCGTGAAAGCCCGGGCCGGTGCCCTGCCGCTGTGCGCAGTGGTCAAGGCCGACAGCTACGGCCATGGCGCCGTGCAGTGTGCCCGCATCTTTGCGGAAGAGGGCGCTGCCTGGCTGGCAGTCAGCTGCCTGACCGAGGCTGTGCAGCTGCGTCAGGCGGGCCAGACCCTGCCCATTTTGATCCTGGGCCATGTTCAACCGGAGTACGCACACACCCTCATCAATGAGGATATCACAGTGGCCTGCTATTCCACAGAACAGGCCCGGAACCTCTCCGCTGCCGCCGTGGCTGCAGGCGGAAAGGTGAAGATCCACCTCAAGGCCGACACCGGCATGGGCCGCATCGGCTTTGCCCTGCGCACCGATTTCGATGCTGCCATCCGTGAGATGCTGGCTGTGTGCGAACTGCCGGGGCTGGAAATGACCGGCCTGTTCCAGCACTTCTCAGTAGCCGACGACACCAGCGAGGAAAACGTTGCCTACACCGCCGAGCAGCACGCGCTGTTCGTGAAGGCGTTCAATGCCCTGAAAGCCGCCGGGCATGAACCGGCCCTCGTCCACTGCGACAACTCCGCCGGTGTGATGCTGCACCCCGAGTGGCCTGAGGGCCTGCCCCGGGAGCGCTGCATGGCCCGCCCGGGCATCATCCTTTACGGCTACGACCCCAGCGACGAAGTTCGCTTCGGGCTGTTCAAACCAGTCATGACCCTCAAGACCGTGGTGAGCATGGTCAAGGAGATGCAGCCCGGTCAGTGCGCCAGCTATGGCCGCCGCTTCACCGCCGAAAAGCCTACCATGGTGGCCACCCTGTGCACCGGCTATGCCGACGGCTACCCCCGCCAGCTGAGCTGCGGCAAGGGCATCGTGGAAGTACACGGCAAAGCCTGCCCCATTCTGGGCCGGGTGTGCATGGATCAGATCATGGTGGACGTCACCGGCATCCCGGACATCCATGAGGGCGACGAAGCCATCCTGTGGGGCGGCACGGTCAGCGACACCGCCGAGACCATTGCCCGCAAGACCAACACCATCACCTATGAGGTGCTCTGCGGGGTCTCCCGCCGGGTGCCCCGCGTTTACCGCGAACACGGCAGGATCGCGGATATCGAAGACTGGATTCTGGAAGCATAATTTCTCTTGGAGGAACTAAATGGCAAGAGACAACATCCGAAATTTCTGCATCATCGCGCACATCGACCACGGCAAATCCACCCTGTCGGACCGCATTCTGGAGCTGACCAAGAGCGTGGACGAGCGCACCATGGAGGATCAGATCCTCGACAACATGGACATCGAGCGTGAGCGCGGCATCACCATCAAAGCCCGTGCCGTGACCATGAACTACACCGCCAAGGACGGCAAGACCTACGAGTTCAACCTCATCGACACCCCGGGCCATGTGGACTTTGCTTACGAGGTCAGCCGCAGTCTGGCCGCCTGCGAGGGTGCCATTCTGGTGGTGGACGCCACCCAGGGCGTGGAAGCCCAGACCCTGGCCAACACCTATATGGCTCTGGAGCACGACCTGGAGCTGGTGCCCATCCTGAACAAGATCGACCTACCCAGCGCCCACCCGGACGAGGTGGCGCAGGAAGTGGAGGACGTGATCGGCCTGCCCTGCCTGGACGCGCCCCGCGTCTCCGCCAAGACCGGCCTGAACGTGGATCAGGTGCTGGAACGGGTGGTCAGTGACATCCCCGCCCCCACCGGCGACCCGGACGCCCCGCTGAAAGCTCTGATCTTCGACAGCATCTACGACAGCTACAAGGGCGTCATCGTCTACATCCGCGTGTTTGAGGGCACCGTCAAGCCCGGCGACACCATCCGCATGATGGCCACCGGTGCCGAGTTCACGCTGGTGGAAGTGGGCCACATGGGCGCCACCAACCTGTCTCCCTGCGCTCAGCTGCAGGCCGGCGAGGTCGGCTACCTGACCGCCAGCATCAAGACCGTGCAGGACACCCGTGTGGGCGACACTGTCACACTGGCCAGCAACCCCACCGCCGAGGCTCTGCCCGGCTACCGTCAGGTCAAGCCCATGGTGTTCTGCGGCATCTACCCCGCCGACGGTGCCAAGTACCCCGACCTGAAAGATGCGCTGGAAAAGCTGCAGCTGAACGACGCTTCCCTGACCTTTGAGCTGGAGACAAGTGCCGCGCTGGGCTTCGGCTTCCGCTGCGGCTTTCTGGGCCTGCTTCATATGGAGATCATCACCGAGCGTCTGGAACGCGAGTTCGACCTCGACATCATCACCACCACGCCCAGCGTGCGCTACCGCCTGACCCTGACCGACGGCACCGTTGAGATGATCGACAACCCCTCCAGCTACCCCGACCCCTCCAACATCGTCAAGCAGGAGGAGCCTTTCGTGGATGTGCACCTGTACACCCCCAATGACTATGTGGGCGGCCTGATGGATCTGTGCCAGAACAAGCGCGGCGTGCTCATCGACATGAAGTATCTGGACGATGTGCGCGTGGACCTGCACTATGCTCTGCCGCTGGGCGAGATCGTGTACGACTTCTTCGACGCCATCAAGAGCCGCAGCCGCGGTTACGCCAGCTATGACTACGAGTTCAAGGAATACCGCGAGAGCGACCTCGTGAAGCTAGACTTCCTGCTCAACGGCGACCCCGTGGACGCGCTGTCCATGATCGTGTTCCGCGACAACGCTTACGCCAAGGGCCGCCGCATCTGCGAAAAGCTGCGGGACAATATCCCCCGCAACCTGTTCGAAATCCCGGTGCAGGCCGCCATCGGCGGCAAGATCATCGCCCGCGAGACGGTCAAGGCCATGCGCAAGGACGTTCTGGCCAAGTGCTACGGCGGCGATATCTCCCGCAAAAAGAAGCTGCTGGAAAAGCAGAAGGAAGGCAAAAAGAAGATGCGCCAGCTGGGCAGCGTCTCCCTTCCCAGCGAGGCGTTCACCGCCGTGCTCAAGCTGGACAGCGACGACGATTGATCTTTCTTTCACCCGTACAGCCCCGTGCTGCACGGGTGTTTTATTTTTCACCTTTTCACGCCCAGAGTTCCGTGTTCTTCTTGTTTTCTTTTGGACGCTTTTGTGATACAATTGTTACGCTTATACTTGCATTTCCTGTGCGCTGCTTTCAACCGCTGTGCACCTGACAAAGGGAGTTGATGACCTATCCAGCGTGAAAAGCATGTCTCTGTCGGCCGGCCTGTCTGGAAGACGATCCTCATCGACCTGCTGCTCCTGCTCCTCGTCTTTGGAGTCTGCGCGGGAACACTGCTGTCGAATATCAAATATAACCGCACCCACTATACTGCGGAATTTTACCAGATCAGCTCCCGCAAGCTGACCCACCGCATCCGCATCGTGTTCCTCAGTGACGTGCATCTGCACGAATACGGCGAGGACAACGCCGATCTCGTGGCGGACATCCAGAATCTTCAGCCGGACCTGATCCTGCTGGGCGGTGATCTGGTGACCGACAGCGTTCCCCCCTATGACAACATGCTTTCCCTGTGCAGCCAGCTCACGGAGATCGCGCCGGTCTACGGTGTGCTGGGCAACCACGAAGACGTCATGATCTTCCTGCAGGGCGACAAAGAGCTCGTGAGCCGCGGCCTGGGAGACTCCAGCCGGTGGCCCCGCATCAACAATGTGCCCGAGCTGTCTGTGATCGACGTGGACTGATCCGTCAGCCCTTTCCTGAAAGGTACCATGCAATGGAATCAAACAGGGCCTGCGGCTGCTGTGGCAGAACAATACCGCATCTTTTTCTGCGGTGTTGTGCTGTGCACCGTGTTCGGCTCGCTGAACTATTTCAAAAGTGCGGAACATGCCAGCGCCAACATCTCCTTCAACTATTCCGAGGCATCTCTGGGCCTGAACCCCAACGAGACCCGCTTCAACGCCTATGAGATCGTGTCGGACGCCGTCATGGAGCGCGCCATCGAGCGGGTGGGCCTGCAGGGCAGCATCACGCCGTCCCAGCTGGCCGCCTGCATCTCCATCAGCCCGGACAGCACCGGCAATGTGAGCGGCTCCGATGACTTCATCAGCACATCCTACAACATCTCCATCAACAGCAGCACTCTGGAACTTGGAAACCGCAAGACCATGGACCTGCTCAAGAGCGTGTGTGAATCCTACCGCGAAATTTTTCTGGCAAACTATTGTGACAACCAGAGCATCCTGAAGGAAATGCTGGATATCACCACCGACTGCAAGCCTTATCTGCGCCTGAATGAGATCGAGGTGAGAGCGGACCGGCTGACACGCTACCTGAATGCCCGTCTGAACGAAAACAAAAGTTATGTGGATGAAGAAAACCCGGACTCCTCCACCAACAACTTCACCACCCTTGGCAAAAAGCTCAGCAACATCGTGGACTATGACCTGCCCAACACGCTGGCTTTTGTCATTGAAGGCGGCGTTGCCCGCGACCCCGCCATGCTGTCCAGCATCCTGGAATACAAAAACAAGATCGACGGCATCTCGGCCAGCAAGAGCATGGCTTACTACGATGCCAACAAGGACGGCATCTCCATCTACGAAAAGTCCATGACATGATCCGCGTTCTGCAGTCGGTCAGCAACATGGACCGCGCCGGCATCGAAACGATGCTGATGAACTACTACCGCCACATTGACCGTGAAAAAGTTCAGTTTGATTTCATTGTCAACAAGGCAAAGCCCGGCGACTATGATGACGAGATCCGCAGCATGGGCGGACGCATTTTTCAAAGCCCCGGCCTGAACCCCCTGCATTATCCGCAGTACATGCGCTTTATGCAGGAGATCATTGCGCAGGATGACCGCATCCGGATCGTCCACGCTCACAACGAGGCTATGGGCCTTTATGCTCTGAACGGCGCAAAGCACGCAGGGACCAAGGTCCGCATCGCCCACGCCCACAACACCCGGATCATCCGGGACTATAAATGGCCTTTGAAAATGCTCTGCAAACAGTTTCTGCCCGCTGCTGCCACCGACCTGTGGAGCTGCGGCCGGGATGCAGGCATTTACTTTTTCGGCCGAAAAAACTGGGAAGCCCGGGGCCATGTCATCCACAACGCCATTGAAACGGATACCTTCCGCTTTGACCCCGCTGCCCGTGCCCGGATGCGTCAGCACTATGGCTTTGCCGACAAGGTCGTTCTGGGCCATGTGGGGCGTTTCAATGTCCAGAAAAACCACAGCCGCCTGCTGAACATCTTTGCGGCTTTCCGCAGGCTGCAGCCCAATGCGGTGCTGGTGCTCATCGGAGAAGGCGAACTGGAAGATGCCGTCCGCACACAGGCTGAGAACCTCGGCCTCACAGACAGAATCCTCTTCGCCGGGCTGCAGAGCAATGTCAGCGAGTGGTATCAGATGATGGATCTGTTCCTGATGCCGTCTCTCTTCGAGGGCCTGCCGGTGGTGGGCGTGGAAGCGCAGGCCTCCGGCCTCAGCTGCATCTTCTCCGATGCCGTCCCGGACGAAGTGCTGCTCTCCGGCCGCGCTGTCCAGTGCCCTCTTTCGGCCAGCGATGAGACATGGGCCGGAACGATCCGGAAAATGCTCAGCCAGCCTTCTGACCGGGCGCAGGGCGCAGAGATCGTCTGCCGGGCCGGTTACGATATCTCCACCGAGGCCGCCCGCCTGCAGGAGCTCTACCTGCAGATGAGTGAACGGTGAGGGAGGAGCATTTTCTGTTGTAAGGAGAACCTGCAATGCAAACTCTGTCCGAGATCCTGGTCAAGCGGGATTACACCCAAAAGCGTCCCTCTTCCATTTTTTATAAGGACAGCCCTTTCTGGCAGAAATTTCTGACGCTCAGTTTTATCCTTCTGCTTTTCTGCTCCGCCCTTGGTGAGGGAAAAGTATTGTCAGTCGTTCTGGGTGCACTGCCCAAAGCGATCACTGTTGGCATCATCTGCATGGCCGCGGGATATGCCATCATTTATCCCGACCTCAAGCGAGTCCGCACGATTTTGGAGCCCGCTGTCGTTTTCTTAGCTTTGATGGCTGCGCTTTTGCTCTGGTCTATGGTCATTTGGCTGATGAATTTTTCTGCCAAAGGCTCCATGATCCGTGCATGCTCAAAAATCGTATTTCAGAGCAGCTCCATTCTGACAGCAGTCTCTGCTGTTTATCTGTTCGGTTCCCGGGCCATTGATCTGTTTGCCATTGCGGTCTGCCTTGCCAATGCAGGCATCATGATTCTGGAAGTTCCTGCCTATGGCATCGGCCCCAGCGTCCAATCCCTTATCACCTGCATCATAACGTTCGGCGATGCCGAAGGCTACGCCCGCCAGCTGGAGATCCATGACCTTACATTCATGTTCGGGCAGCTCGTTTTATACTACGCTGTGTTTGCACCGCACGAGACGCCGAAAGAAAATCGCAGGCGCTGGCTGCTTTTTGCCGCCTGCAGCTTTTTCTTTTTCATCGGTATGAAGCGAATCGCGATCCCATCCGTCATTTTGTTCATCCTTGTCGGTCTCTTTTTTCGCTCTCGAAAAAGACTCAAGCCCCTGCTTCTGATTTGGGGCGTCGCATGGATCCTGTTCTTTTTATTTTATCTTTATATTGTACACAGCGGCATTCTTTCGCAGGTTTTAAACTCCTTTGGCATTGACATGATGGGCCGTGATTATCTGTGGACAATGGCCAACGACTATTATGATTTTTCCATTGGCTACATGGGAAAGGAGTTTGAGTACGTTGACACCATCGTTGCCATCTGGTACAACGCCGGGCTGATCAACAATCCGTATCCTTTCCGCAATGATATCCCAAAAGTATTTGTCGAACTTGGCTGCCCCGGCTTTTTCCTTTGGTCCGGCATCCAATATGTGTTGTATCCCTTGTTCTGGCTGCGCTACTCGGACGAAAAGACAACGCTGCTCTACATGTGCGAACTGAGCTACATGACCATGACTTATCTGACCAACAATACTGCCTTTTATTTCTGGAGCACCATGGCGCTGCGCCTGATCCCGCTGTGCTATTCCATCGCGCGCAGAAAGCCCCCGAAAAAGCAGGTCTGGAAGCCCCGGGACAAAAAAAGAAATGCACGAACACATCCGCATCCTCATGCAGGAAACGCCGGACTAAGGAGTTGGAACCATGCCCGCGATCTCATTCATTCTCCCAGTCTATAATATGGAGTCGTATCTGCCCCGGGTCATTCAGTCCCTGAAGCGGCAGACTCTGGCCGATTTTGAGGCGGTCTTCGTCAATGACGGTTCCAAAGACAACAGCGGCCCTCTTCTGGCTCAGGCCGCTGCAGAGGATCCGCGCTTTCGGCTGATCGACAAGCCTAACGGTGGCGTAGCCTCGGCCCGCAACGCCGCTTTGGATGCTGCCCGCGGTGGAATATGTCTTTTTTCTCGACCCGGATGACTGGATCGAACCGGATGCCGCCAAACTTCTTGTCCAGGCTGCACAAAAAGAAAACGCCGATTTTGTACAGGCCGGCATGTTCCACGACGTCTACAGCGAAAGCGGCCAATTGCTGCATTCTTCTGTCACCCTTCCTCCGCTGCGGGGCGTCTGCCGCGGGGAGCCCTTCAAAGAGCACTTCGATAAGCTCGGCTCTTCTTATCTCGTGATCGGCAAGCTGTTCCGCCGTGCACTTCTGGAACAGACTTCTCTGCGTTTTCCCGCCCGGCAGCTGGGAGAAGACGGTCTGTTCTATGTGGCCTTTTATCGCAGCAGCCCGGGCTGCCTGGTGTTTCTGGACAAGCCTCTTTATCACTACACTCTTGCCCGGAAGGCTTCTCTGTCCAACTCCTATCACCCGGAACGCCTGCAGGACAACTTCTATCTCAGTGATGCCGTGTGGGACACCGTGGCGCAGTGGGGGCTTCTGGAAAGTCCGCTCCACCTCCAAAAAGCCCGCTACTGCACCTTGCGCGACCTGATGATGGGCATCAAAAACCTGAGTCCGAGCCCTCTTTCTCTGACAGAACAGACCGCGTCCGGCGGTCCGTGCAGAATACCCCGCTGCATTCCATGCACAGTCGGAACGACCGCATCAAGCTTTTGCTGCTCAAGCTGCATTTTTACCGCATGATCATGCTGCTTTCCCGCACAAACCAGAGCAAAAAGAACTGAAAGAGGAATGATCCATGTCCCAAAAAATCCTGCGCGCCTTCTGTTACCTGAGAGAACTTCTGGCGATGCTCTTTTTCAAGCTCATCGGTTCCATCTGCCGCGCCCTGTTCCCTGCCTATCGGGGTGTCTGGCTGGTCAGTGAGCGCGGAAATGACGCCCGCGACAACGGTTACTGGTTTTATCACTATCTCCGTACCGAACACCCGGAGATCCGCTCATTCTATGTGATCACCCCTGACAGCATGGACGCTCCAGAGATCACAGCGCTGGGCGGCCTGGTGCCATCCGGAAGCTTCCGGCACTATCTGCTGTATTATTGTGCAGACTACCTTGTCGGCACCCATGTGCAGCCCTGTGCCCCCGACCTGATGGTGCACTATCATCTGGCCAGCAATGGCATCCGGGCCCGGGGCAAACAGGTCTTCCTCCAGCACGGGATCATCAAGGACGAGATGCAATGGCTGCACCGTCAGCACCTCTATGTTGATATGTTTGTCTGCGGTGCCCAGCCGGAATACGAATATATCCGTGATACTTATGGTTTCGCACCGGAAGTACCCCGCTATGTTGGGCTTGCGCGGTTTGATAATCTGATCCGTGCCCGACAGCACGGAAGTCGAAAAATGATCCTCGTCATGTCTACCTGGCGCGGTTCCCACTACCCCAGTGGCAGTGCATTCCCACAGACGCCTTATTATCAGGCTTTTCAATCCCTTTTAAACAGCGAACGCCTGAATGATCTGCTGCAGCGGTACAACTATCAGCTCATCTTTTATCCCCATGTGGAGATGCAGCCGGAGCTGCACCAGTTTCACACGGATTCTGACCGGGTGATCCTCGCGGACAAAACCACCCATGATGTCCAGCAGCTTCTCATGAACTGTGCCCTTCTTATCACCGATTATTCCAGCGTCTTTTTTGATGCCGCATATCTGGAAAAGCCGGAAATCTTCTATCAGTTTGACGAAGAAGAGTTCCGCAGCTACCACTATCAGAAAGGTTATTTCGATTACCGGCGTGATGGCTTTGGCCCTGTGTGCACGGACGAAGAGTCTCTTCTGAATGCACTGGAGGACCGTTTCCAGAATGGAATGCAGCTTTCTCCTGCATATAAAGCTCGTATCGCCCGGTTCTTCCCGCTGCGTGATGCGCAGAACTGCCAGCGGACGTTCGACGCGATCTGCTCTTTATAACTTCATAACAGTTCCAGGCACGGCTTCAGCCGTGCCTGTTTTTTGGCAAAACGCCTGTGTCAATACACTTTTGATACGGAAATAATGCAGAAGTGTTGCTTATTGTGGCACTTGTGTTACAATTATACTGTAAAATTGAAAGTATAGTCTCTGTCGGCTGCGACAGAACGTTGAGAAGAAAGCAAAACACGAATCATGAGGACACGCTTATGAAAATTGCAATGGTTGGGCATAAACGAATTCCCTCCCATGAAGGAGGAATCGAAGTCGTCGTCGAAGAGCTGGCCGCCCGCATAGCTGCTCAAGGTCATTCTGTGACCTGTTATAACCGCTCTGGAAATCACGTCAGCGGTCAGGAATTCACCACAGAACATCTGAAAGAATACAAGGGTGTTCGCATCAAATACGTCCCGACCATTGACCGCAAAGGCCTCGCTGCTGTCACTTCCAGCTTTTTCGGTTGTCTGTTTGCCGCATTGGGCGATTATGATGTTGTGCATATCCACGCAGAGGGACCCGCGTTTTTCTGCTGGCTGCCCCGTCTGTTTGGCAAGCGTGTGATCGTCACGGTTCACGGTTTGGACTGGGCCCGCGGCAAATGGGGTGGCGGTCTCGGCTCCCGTTATATCCTGATGGGAGAACGTCTCCTCGCCCGTTTTGCGGATGAAGTGATCGTGTTGAATCATTCCACACAGGAATATTTCATGAAAACATACGGCCGGGAAACTCATTATATTCCCAATGGCGTCAGTGAGCCCAACCTTTATCCTGTTTCTGGGCCGCCTTGTGCCGGAAAAGCGCTGCCATTTGCTGTGTCAGGCCTACATGAATCTGCACACCGACAAAAAGCTGGTTATTGCCGGCGGCAGTTCCGATTCGCAGGATTATATGAATGAGTTGAAATCCTATGCCTCCGTAAACCCTAACATTATCTTCACCGGCTTTGTGGATGGCCAGCTGCGAGACGAACTTTACAGCAATGCTTTTCTTTTTGTCCTGCCCAGTGATCTGGAGGGCATGTCTCTGTGCCTGCTGGAAGCCATGAGTTACGGCAACTGCGTTCTGAGTTCCGATATCGAAGAGTCGGCCAATGTGATCCACGAATATGGTCTGATGTTCCACAAGGATGATATTCAGAACCTCACGCAGGAGCTTAATTATGCGCTCACTCATCCCCATGCCGTAGCCGTTTTCAAGCAGCTTGCATCGGATTATATCTGCAACCGTTTCCAATGGAATAAAGTCGTTTCTGCCACCCTCGGCCTCTACCGCATCCCCGAAACAGAGCCTGCAAAGCAGAAAACATTGGCCGCTGCAGAGTGTTCCGCCAGCTGCCACACAAGCCACGCCTAAACTGATTAAAAAACTTAAGAAGAGGACTGCTGTATTTTGATATGTACCCCTAATACTGGACACCCAGTATTGGGGGTATTTTCATGAAATAC
>CAVKKE010000085.1:0-12657 GCA_963656875.1 Barnesiella intestinihominis
ACCCACCGGGAAGAAGGTCCGGCATCGGGTACGGGTCCCATGGGTTAGCCGCAAGGATAGCTGCGGGTTTAGGAGGTATACAGCATCTTTGCGGCATGCATGCCAGCGTTGTTGCTCGCACTTTGTAAATGCTGGCGTGCGATAGGAGAAACGCAAGCTGTCAGCGTGGTGAAAATGGCGAAATTTAAAGGATGCGGATGAGGAAGCTGGACACGATCAGCACACAGGCACCGCCAAGGCGAGTAGCCATCTGTGCGAAGGGAATCAGGCCCATCCGGTCAGCAGCAGAGAGGACGGCGATGTTGCCGGTACCGCCCATGGAGTTGGTGCAAAGGCCGGCGGTGATGGCAGATTCCACCGGATAGAAGCCGACCAGCTTGCCCAGCAGGGCGGCGCAGACAGCCACGGTGAGGATGATGGAAACACAGATGAGCAGGTAGCGCGGGGTAATGGCAGCGGCAAGCACTTTCAAGTCCAGCATGGCGATGCCGATACCGGCCAGCAGAGCATTGGTCAGATTCTTCATCACGAACTGGCTCCACTGTACGGCGCACTGTTCGTACTGCTCCGGTACAAGGCCGAAAATCTTGCAGAGAACGACCAGAATGATCATAAACGCATAGGCGTGGATGCTGGGGAAGAGTTTGCTCACCAGAGAACCGAGCGTGAAGAAGGCCATCGCCATCAGCAGACCGGCTCCCATTTTAATGAGGTCGAGCTGTGCAGGCGCGGATTTTTTCTCATCGCCCAAGTCCATCAGCTTACCGTGGCCGTTCCACTGGGGAACGCTGTCGCCCAGCTTGGCAATGAGTGCGGCACAGATAATGGCCAGCACATTGCCGATGGTGGAAGCGGGAATCATCTGCGAAACGATCTGTGCCTTGTCCAGACCAGTGGCATCGGCATAGATACCAGACAGGGGTACCACACCGGCACCCATGCCGCCGCTCATCATGGGCATGGCAATGTAGAGAATCGTTTCCCGGAAGCCCTGCCCGGTGACAACACCCATCAGACCAGCCATCAATGCGGCACAGGCCATGGAGATGAAGCTGACGGGCAGGAAGCGGACAGCGGCCTTTTTCAGCAGTTCCCGATCCATGCCGAGGATGCTGCCGGTGATGAGGGCGGCAATGTAGAAATCAAGGAAACCGACCTCATTCATAAAAGTGGTGCAATTTTGAGTAACGGACTGGGGCAGCAGACCAAAAGTGGCCAGTGCAGAGGAAGCGAAGATGCAGAACACAGCCCCGCCGCCGAGATAAGAGCGGATAATGGGCGTTTTGGAGCCAATCAGGTTGAATAGACTTCCCAGCACCATCATCACGGCCAGCGCGCCCACCATGTTGGCGGGAAGAATTTCGGTCACAGCGGCAAACAGCACCAGAGCAGCCACCAGCAGATAGACGGGCAGGCTCATGCCTGCGATTTTGATGTCCACAAGCGTCTGAAACCATGTGGGATATTTCTTTTCCGAAAGGGTCATGGAATCGGCAGTCATGGGATTGCCCTCCTTTACTTTACAGCTTAGAAACGCCGGTCTTGCGGGCACAGTCGGCCACAGCAGCGGCCACGGCCTTGGCAACACGCTCATCGAACGCACCGGGGATGATGTAGTCCTCGTTCAGCTCTTCTTCCGGGATGATGTCAGCAATGGCGTGGACAGCGGCGATTTTCATTTCCTCGGTGATGTCGGTAGCCTGTGCATCCAGCGCACCACGGAAGATGCCGGGGAACACCAGCACATTGTTGATCTGGTTCGGGAAGTCGCTGCGGCCGGTAGCCACAATGCGCGCGCCGCCCTTCTTAGCTTCGTCCGGCATGATTTCCGGGGTGGGATTTGCCATGGCAAAGACGATGGCATCCTTCGCCATGGTGGAAACCATCTCGGCGGTCACGACATTGGGAGCCGACACGCCGATGAACACATCGCGGCCCTTTATGACGGTGGCAAGGTCGCCGTGAATCTGCTCAGCATTGGTACGCTTGGCCATTTCTGCCTGTGCCGGGTTCATCCAGTCCTCACCCACGGCCAATGCACCCTTGCGGTCTACCAGAACTACATCCCCGATGCCCAGCTCCAGCAGCAGCTTGCAGATGGAAATACCAGCGGAGCCTGCGCCGTTGATAACGGCCTTGATGTTGTGGATGTCCTTCTTCACCAGCTTCAGTGCGCCCAGCAGACCGGCGGAAACCACAATGGCGGTGCCGTGCTGGTCATCGTGGAACACGGGGATGTCCAATTCTTCCTTCAGGCGGCGTTCGATCTCAAAGCAGCGGGGTGCGCTGATGTCCTCCAGATTGATGCCGCCGAAGGTCGGAGCCAGATACTTGACGGTCTTTACGATCTCGTCCGGGTCTTTGGTGTCCAAGCAGATGGGGAAAGCGTCAATGTCTGCAAAGATCTTGAACAGAATGGCCTTGCCCTCCATGACCGGCATGGCAGCTTCCGGGCCGATGTCGCCCAGACCCAGCACCGCTGTGCCATCGGACACGACAGCGACCAGATTGCCCTTGGCGGTGTAGCGGTAGACCTCTTTCTTGTCATCCCGAATCTTGCGGCAGGGTTCTGCAACGCCGGGAGTGTAGGCGGTGGACAGGTCATCACGGGTCTTGACCTCGACCTTCGAGACAACGGAAATCTTGCCCTTGTGGGATTCGTGCATTTCGAGTGCGAGCTTGTTGTAATCCATGGTACGTTTCTCCTTTTTCCTGACAGAGTGTTTTGTTTTCGGGCTGCGCCCTTGTTGTGGCTTGAGGATACCACCGCACCCAGCAAAAGAAAAGTTTTGGAAACTAAACGAAATGTTTGGAAAGTAAAGAAAAAATCAAGTGTCCAAAACCGGTCTTTTGCAAGTAAAGAAAGTGGAAACGCACGCCGAAATACGCTATACTAAAAACAAAGAAGAAAGGAGTGCAGGCCATGAAACGAACGAACCACCTGACCCTCCAGCAAAAGCTGATGCTGGGATGTTCTGCCCTGCTGGTGGGTGTGCTGGTGCTGCTGGGCGCAACGCTGATTCCACAGCGGCTCCACAGCTTTGATACCGAGTTGGATGACCGCATTGCTCTGACCGCCCGCATCGTGGCCGAAAGCAGCGATGCCGAAAACGCCCTGACGAACGGTGCTGCGGCAGACCACTGGGTAGAACATCTGGATGCGCTGGTAGCCGAGACCGAAGGAGTGGACTATATCGTCATTGCCAATACCACCGGCAGTCGTGTTTACCACCCTGACCACGCCCTGATCGGTCAGCAGTTTGCGGGCGGTGATGAAGCAGCGGCAGAAAGCGGAAGCGCACCTTATATCACCACCCGGCATGGCGTGGAGGCCGACCAGCGCAGAGCGTTCCAGACCGTTTACAATGGGGAAGGAACGCCCATCGGCTTTGTGATGGTGAGTGCGTCTATGGCGAACATCCAAAAAGAAAAGCGAGAGCTTATTTTCAGCTTCCTGCTGGTGTTTGCGTTGGTGCTGGCGGTCGGGCTGGGGCTTTCGTGGCTGCTGGCAAGGAGCGTGCGCAATTCCCTGTTAGGCCATGAGCCGCGCACCTTTGCACAGATGTACTTACAGCGAGAAGAAGTCCTCGATCACCTGAACGAGTGTCTGCTGGCTGTTGCACCGGACGGAACGCTGCTGTTTACCAATGCCCGTGCCAAAAACATTATTGGGGAAGGGCATCTCCCAGTTGCTTTTCCCCTCTGGCCGGAAGTTCATAATGCTTTTGCAGAAGGCACTTCCTATTCTGACCTGCTGACCGAGTGGGCAGAGTACACCTTCCTTGCAAAAATTGTGCCGCTGGATAAAGCCGGTGTCCTGCTCATCCTGCGTGACCGCACCGAGTATACCCGCATTGACCAGCAGCTTACCGGCACGAACCATGTCATTGAAGCCCTGCGCGCCAACACCCACGAATTTCTGAACAAGCTGCACGTCATTTCCGGTCTGCTCCAAATCGGTGAAACGCAGAAAGCCATTGAGTTCATCAATGGCGTGTCCGAGGATGTGGAGGACAACTACCAGAGCATCGTCCGGCAACTGCAAAATCCCACCGTGGCGGCTTTGGTGTTGGGCAAGGCCAGCCATGCGCGAGAATTGGGCATCCAGTTCTCGCTCCGGCGTGACAGCACCATGCCCCTGCACAGCGCGTATCTTTCCAGCCGGGAACTTGTCACCATCGTAGGCAACTTGGTGGAAAACGCATTTGAAGCAGTCAAGGCCGAGCCGCTCAAACAGGTTGGACTGTTCATCGGAGAGGATGCCCACGGCCTGACCATTACCGTAGATGATACCGGCCACGGCATGACCGAAGAACAAATCGCCACAGTCAGAGAAAGACAGTACACCACTAAGGGGGACGGCCACGGTTTCGGCCTGCGGCTCATCCAGCAGATCGTGGCTGACCGCAAGGGCTATCTTGACATTGAATCGGAACCCGGTGAGGGCAGTTCCTTCACCGTGAACTTTGCCGAAAAGAGAGAGGGTGCAGACGGATGCTGAAAACTGTCATTGTCGAAGATGACCGCATGGTAGCGGCCATCAATGCCCAATTTGCTGAAAAAACGCCCGGTGTGCAGGTGGTAGCCACCTTCCACAACGGGCGGGATGCGCTGGCGTTTCTGGAACAGACCAGCGTAGATTTGCTGCTACTTGATTTGTATATGCCGGAAATGTCCGGCGTGGAACTGCTGACTGAACTGCGCCGGAAGGGCTGCAATGCGGATGCAATTTTCATCACCGCTGCCAATGATGCACCCCACATTCAGGATGCACTGCGGCTGGGTGCAGTGGATTATCTCATTAAGCCGTTCCGCTATGAACGGTTCGAGGAAGCACTGGATAAAGTGGTGGTACGCCGCAAGGTCATTGAGAGCGGATTGGAATTTACCCAAGCTGACATTGACGAGATGATCCGCGCCCGCCGCCCGAACCCGGAAAGCCGTACCGCTGAACTGGAAAAGGGCATCCAGCGGCAGACCCTTGACCATATCCGGGCTGATCTGCGCAAAAGTGCAAATACCTACCGGACAGCAGAGCAGATCGCGGCAGATACCGGACTTTCCAAAGTGACTGTTCGGCGGTATCTGAACTATCTGATCGGAACAAATGAAGCTGAAAGTCAGGTGGATTATTCCACCGGTGGCAGACCGAGGGTGGAATACCGGAGCCGATAAATTTAAGCAAAACAAAAACAGGGTGTCCAATCGCGATGAAAGGACAGCAAGAAGACCAATAGGAAAGCCGGAGCGTTGATTGAAACGCCCCGGCTTTCCTATTAAAAAGAAAAAGGTAAAATATAGAGAATATCAAGATTTATGCCGGCTCAGCCAGATCTTGCAGCTGCCCCAGAAAGTGTTGCCGCACAGCCAGCCGAGACCGGTGGCAAGGGCAACCGCGTTCAGGCCCATGTGAGGGAACAACACCCACGAAAGCACCACACGGATGCTGATATGGCCCAGCGCACCGATGAACGGCAGCATGACCCGGCCTGTGCCGCTGTAATAGCCGGTGAAGGTGTTGCCGGTAAAGCAGAAGGTATAAAACAATGCCACGAACCGCAGGTAGGAAACGGCGGCGGTAAAGGCGATGCCTTCGCTGGTCCCCAGCATCAGGGAGATCGCGTAAGGCGCAAGCAGGAACATCCCAATGCCCGAAAGTGTTCCCAGCATGGCCATCCAGCGCAGGCTGCACCAGAAAGTGCCCTCGACCCGGTCTTTGCGGGATGCACCGTAGTTCTGTGCGGTCAGAATGGAGGTGGCGGTGGAACCGCTGCTGCCGAACGAATTGGCAAAGCCTTCGATGCGGGTGCCTGCGGTGTAGGCGGCAATGACCTCGGTGCCTGCGGTGTTGACCGCGCCCTGCACGAACATCTTGCCAAGGTACAGGCTGCTGACAAGGCCAAATTTCAATGTCGTGCGCAGACGGGCAAGTTCCAGCCTGCAGTCCGCACGATGCAAAAGCAGTTCCCGGTGGGTTCGGTGAAGATATCCATAACAGACCAGCGCGGAGAACACCTGTGTCAGGGCCGTGGCAATGGCTGCGCCTTCAATGCCGCCGGAGAAGCCAGCCACGAACACAAAATCCAGCACGAGGTTCGCCCCCACCGCTGCCGCCAGAACCAGCAGGGCTGCCTGTGTATCACCCGAAGAACGGAGAAGGGAGGCGAACAGGTTATACAAAAACGCTGCGGGCAGGCTGAGAAAGATCCAGCGCAGATAGATCGATACATATCCACGCAGGGCATCCGGTGTCTGTAACAGGGTCAGCAGCGGGCGCATCCCGGCAAGGCCCAACAGCATCAGCACACCCGTGCAGGCAAGGCCGACCGTCAGAGCAGACACTTCCTGCCGGTGTAGATCGTCCATGTCGTTGTGACCATAGGCGCGGGCAAACAGCACCGAAAAGCCGGTGCAGCAGCCCACCAGTGCAAACAGGAACAGGTTCATGACCGTGCCGGCCACGCCGATGGCGGCGAACTCTTCCTGACCGGCAAAACGGCCGACCACGAACGCATCAATGGTATTATAAAATTCCTGCAGGATGTTTCCGAACACGAGCGGCAATGCCAGTTTCACCAAATGATGCGAAAGACTGCCCTGTGTCAGATCCTGCGTATGCTGTGCTGTCACGTTCCACGTCCTCTTTCCTTCCGAAACATTGACAACAGGATAGCACAGGTGTAAGATTGAGAAAAGCGAGAATATCTCAAAGCATCCTTGCGGTTTTGTCAAAGAAGGGAAATAACATGGATACGGAACACTGGAAGATCTTGCTGACTGCCATTGATAAGGGCAGTTTGTGCGCGGCAGGCGAAGCACTGGACTACACCGTTTCCGGCATCAGCCGCAGCGTGGCGGCACTGGAAAAAGAGATCGGTTTTCCACTGCTGTACCGCAGCAAACAGGGGGTCACCCCGACCCCGGCCTGTGAACAGCTTTTGCCCAGCGTCCGTGAGTTGCTGTTTGCACAGGACAAAATCGAACAGACTGCCGCCCGCATCCTTGGCTATGAGCAGGGGACGATCGGCATCGGCACAGCTTACCGACACTATTATCCGTGGATCACCGAAGTGACCTCCCGTTTCCATGAACTGCATCCGGGTGTGCAGTTTCACATCGTCAACGGCACCAGCACCGACCTCGTGCAGCAGCTGGAACATCATCAGTTGGATTTCTGTATCGTCAGTGCCCGTGAGGGCGCACATGGATGGCTCCCCTTGTGCCAGGACCCTCTGTTGGCGGTCGTTCCGGCGAAGCATCCGCTGGCGAGCCGGGAAAGCGTGCCGCTGGAAGAGCTTTTGCCAGAACCCTACATCCAGACCTGCCCCGGAATGGACATTGACAGCATCCGCTTCTTTGAGCACCGGGGCGTGAAGCCCAATATGCAGTTTTCCACCATGGACATTCAGGCGACATACGCCATGGTGGGCGCAGGGCTTGGGTATGCCGTGAGCAACCGTATCAACAGCAATTTCAGTGACCCGGCGGTGCGGCATCTGCCCATCGAGCCGCCGGAAATCATTGAAATTGGTTTAGCGTACCAGAAAGAACCCGCCCCGGCTGCGGAAGCGTTTTTGAAGTTCATCAAAGCGCAGCTGCCATCCAATATTTGATAACAAAACAAACCCGGACACAGAATCCGTCATAGATTCCATGTCCGGGCTGGAGTCAATTATTATCCCCCGCAGATTTTAAGGCAGCCGTAAAGGTCATGGTGCGCCGTTCCTTCAGCCTTGCTGCATCCTCATGTACGAATGCACAATTCTTCTCGTAGTTTGCCTGAAATAGCTTCGCAAGCAGGAGGTCGAGCAGGGCCTTTTCTGCTACCGCAGAAGCAAAGGTGGAAATTTTGTTGTCACAGGATTCCACCAGTGGAATGGTCAGAATGCAGTCGGCAAGGCGGGCCGCAGGGCCGTTGACCTGGGCGGTGATCAGCACGATGGGGGTCTGATGCTTTCGGGCAAAGTGAATGGCCCGTCCGATCTGCTCGTTCTGGCCGAAATAGCTCACCAGCACCAGACAGTGCGTTTCGTCCATCCGGTTTGCGATATAGCTCAGATTGATGCTGTTGGAAACATCGTTGACCCGGAAGCCGAACTTCATCAGCCGAAAGCTGAATTCTTCCAGCAGGTAGCGGCCCGTCCCGGCGGCGCACACATCGATCTCTTTGGCATTCAGCAGCATTCCTGCGGCACGCTCAAAGGTCACAAGGTCTATGGATGCCTGCAGGCGGCGGAGAGTCCCTTCTTCCAGTTTCAGCACATTGCGCACCAGCGTTTCCGTGTCGCTCTGTGCATCGAACGGGAAATCGCCGTCGGGCAGGTCGAAGGCGGGCGCATCGGGCAGTTTGCCAAAGTAATCGTTTTTGAAATCCTGCAAACCCTGATAGCCGAACTTCCGGCAGAAACGCGCAACGGCAGAAGGACTGGTAAACGTAGCATCCGCAAGCTGTCGGGAATTCATGCGGGCGGCTTTTTCCGGATAGCGCAGAAAGTAATCGCGGATGCACTGATCCGTGGGCGTCAGGCCGGTATGCTGGCGCAGCCGAGCATTCAAATCCATCTTTTCTGCCTCCTTTTTACCTTATTTTATCATCTTGGAAAAGAGCCTGTCAACTTTTTTGGAAAGCTGTACATCCTGCACAAGTTTTGATGATTTATTTTGACGTGCTGATTGCTTTGTTTCAAGAGCATGCACGATTTTGAAATTTCTGAAACCATCCGTTCTGAATCGGCAAAACCTCTTTTCAGGTGAAAAAACGTTCGCTATACTGTGCATCAGAAAGCAGAACACCACGATTTCACCCGAAAGTGAGGTTTGTCAGAATGAGAATGCCCGATGGCTTTCTTTGGGGTGGCGCAACCGCTGCCAACCAATGCGAAGGTGCCTACAATGTGGACGGACGCGGCCTGTCCAGTGTGGATGTGATCCCGTTCGGCCCGGATCGCGGCCCGGTTGCACGCGGTGAACTGAAAATGCTGGAATGCGATGCCAGCCATCAGTACCCGGCACACGAAGCAATCGATATGTACCATCATTATAAGGAAGATATCGCGCTGTTTGCGGAGATGGGCTTTAAGTGCTACCGCCTGTCCATTGCATGGACGCGCATCCTGCCCAACGGCGACGATGCCCAGCCCAACAAGGCGGGGCTGGCCTTTTACCGCAGCCTGTTTGAAGAGTGCAAAAAGCATGGCATTGAACCGCTGGTCACCATCTGCCACTTTGATACGCCCATCGCGCTTATCAAAAAATACGGCGGCTGGAAAGACCGCCGCATGATCGATGCCTTTACCCATTACTGCGAAATTCTGTTTGAGAACTTTGGCGATATCGTGCACTACTGGCTGACCTTCAACGAGATCAACATGCTGCTGCACATGCCGTTCATGGGGGCCGGCCTGGTGTTTGAGCCGGGCGAGAATGCCGAGCAGGTCAAGTATCAGGCTGCACACCACGAACTGCTGGCAAGCGCCCGTGCGGTCAAGCTGGCACACCAGATGATGCCGGACAGCAAAGTGGGCTGCATGCTGGCCGCAGGCCAGTTCTACCCCTACTCCTGCGCACCGGAAGATGTCTACCTCGGCATGGAGCGCGACCGCGACAACTACTTCTTCATCGATGCACAGGTGCGCGGCGCTTACCCCATCTGGGCAGAGAAGCGGATGGAGCAGGCCGGAGTGAAGCTGGACTGGCAGCCCGGCGACCGTGAAACGCTGGCCGAGGGCACCGTGGACTTTATCTCGTTCAGCTATTACTGCAGCCGCTGCGTTTCGGCAGACCCGGAGATCGCCGCAAAGCACGCACGAGGCAATGCCGTGATCAGCAGCGTGGTGAACCCGCACCTGAAAGCCAGCGACTGGGGCTGGCAGATCGACCCGCTGGGCCTGCGCGTCACCCTGAACATCCTGTATGACCGCTATCAGAAGCCGCTGTTCATCGTGGAAAACGGCTTTGGCGCAAACGATGTGGTGGAAGCAGACGGCAGCATCCACGATCCCTACCGCGTGGATTACATGCGGGCACACATCAAAGCCATGCTGGATGCAGTCAATCTGGACGGCGTGCCGCTGCTGGGCTACACCTGCTGGGGCCCCATCGACCTTGTGAGCGCATCCACCGGCGAGATGAAGAAGCGCTACGGCATGATCTATGTGGACAAGCAGAACGACGGCACCGGTACGCTGGCCCGCAGCCGCAAGGACAGCTTTTATTGGTATAAAAAGGTCATTGCCACGGGCGGCGAAGACCTTGCATAAAAAATTGGAACGGAAACAGGAGGAAAAACAATGGACTACAAACAGCTCGCTGCTACCATTCTGGAAAAGGTTGGCGGCAAAGAGAACGTGGACAAGCTCGTGCACTGCGCGACCCGTCTGCGCTTCACGCTGCGTGATGCCAGCAAAGCCGACACTGAGGGCCTGAAAAAGACCAAAGGTGTCATGTCGGTCATCAACGCAGGTGGTCAGTATCAGGTCGTCATCGGTCCGGATGTGCCGCAGGTGTATCAGGAAGTGATCGCCCTGGGGGTGGAGAGCGGCGCCGCTGCTGCATCCGCAAAAGAAGAGCCGAAAAAGGACCAGAGCAAGCTGAGCGCAATTCTGGAAAAGATCGCCAGCATGTTCCAGCCCATCATCCCGGCCATTACCGGTGCCGGTCTGCTGAAGGCTCTGATGGCTCTGTTCTCGGTTATGGGCGTGCTGGACAGCTCCACGCAGACTTACGTTATCCTGAACGCTCTGGCAGACTCTGCATTCTACTTCCTGCCCATTCTGCTGGCGAGCTCTGCGGCCAAGACCTTCAAGTGCAACCAGTATGTAGCCATGGCACTGGGCGGCGTTTTGGTCTACCCCGGTTTCGTCAACCTGATCTCCGCCGCGAAGACCGCTGGTGAGACCGTCAGCGTCTTCGGCCTGCCGGTCACGCTGGCTTCCTACAGTTCTTCGGTGGTGCCCATCCTGCTGGGCGTGTGGTTCATGTCCATTGTGGAGCACTTCGTGCAGAAGATCTCCCCCAAGGCCGTCAAGTTCTTCAGCGTGCCGCTGGCCAGCATCTTTGTGGCAGGCATCGTCACCATCGTGGTCCTTGGTCCCATCGGCACCTGGGTTGGCAACCTGATCGCTGCATTCTTCACCTGGCTGAACGGTCTGGCTGGCTGGGCGATCCCCATGCTGGTCGGTGCACTGAACCCGCTGCTGGTCATGACCGGCACTCACTACGGCCTGATCCCCATCGGCATTAACAACCTTGCAACGGCTGGCTTTGATACCGTTGTCGGCCCTGGTATGCTCACCTCCAACGTGGCACAGGGTGCCGCTGGTCTGGCCGTTGCACTGCGCAGCAAGAACAACGATACCAAGCAGCTGGCCCTTTCCGCTGGCATCACTGGTGTGTTGGGCATCACCGAGCCGGTCCTGTACGGCGTCAACCTGAAATTCATCTATCCGCTCATCTCTGCCATGGTCGGCGGCGGTGTCGGCGGCCTGTATCTGGGCATCACGGGCGTTGGCCGTTATGCCTCCGGTTCTCCCGGTCTGCTGGTTCTGCCTGGCTACATTGGCGGCGGCAGCATGACCAACTTTATCAATGCCTGCATCGGCACGGTGATCGCAATGGTCGTGTCGTTTGTGGTATGCTTTGTGCTGTACAGTGTATGGCAGAAGCAGGGTAAGCTCGAAGAAGGCGAGTGAAGATTCACCGGCGAAAGCTGCCGTTCCTGATGGGACGGCGGCTTTTCGTCGTTATGATAGGAGGGGTTCGTATGAAAAAACAAATGATCTATCGTGTTGTGATCTATCTTTTGGGGATGCTGCTGCTGGCGCTGGGCATCACGCTCAACACCAAAGCAGGTCTGGGGGCATCCGCCATCGTGTCGGTGCCGTATACGATTAGCCAGGGCACGGGCCTTGACTTTGCAAATCTCACCCTTGTGACCTACTGCGTGCTGGTGGCCGCGCAGTTCGTGGTCAAAGGCAAAAAGCGCCAGTGGGTCGATGTGCTCCAGATTGTGGTGAGCATCATTTTCACCCGGTTCATGGCGGTGTTCGCAAAAGCTGTTCCGTACCAGAGCGGCAAACTGCTGCCCGACCTTGTGGTGCTGGCATTTGGCATCATTTTTACCGGAATGGGCGCGGCCATGACGGTGGACATGAACCTGATCCCGAACCCCGGTGACGGCATCGTGAGCAGCATTGCGGGCCGCACCGGTAAAGAGCTGGGCCTGTGCAAGAACGGCTTTGATGCGTTTTGTGTGGTGTGCTCTCTGGTCATTGGTCTGGTGATGGGCAATGTCTGGATGGGTGTGGGCCTTGGAACCGTCCTCTCCATGGTGGGCGTAGGCCGTGTGATCTTTGCGTTCAACCACATCGCAAAGGCAAAGCTGCAAAAAGCGGCAGGACTTGAAAAATGAAAGTGCCCGGCCTGGTGTGGAAGCAGTCAATGATCCGCTGTTATTAACAATTCTCAAACAAAACTCAAACACTTGCCAAACAGAGCTCTGGTATGCTATGAATTAGACTGTACCCTTTGTCTGATATGTACCCAGTTTTCTGGACACAGGTTCAAAAATGAATAATTAAAGTTCCATCATGGATGCTTTCCTGAATTTAGAGGGAGGCATCCATTTTGTTTTAGCTTGGATTCTGCTGTTGTTGTAAT
>CAVKKE010000086.1:0-12218 GCA_963656875.1 Barnesiella intestinihominis
GGTAAAGGATATGGAAAAGACTTGATGATGATTGCTGAAGATTGGGCAAGGTCTGTCGGGTATAAAAATCTGTACCTTGAAACGCATACAAATCTTTCTGTGGCCTTGAAATTGTATGAGAAAATGGGCTTTCGGCGCGTAGAAAAGCCCTGTTCAACACAACACAGCACAATGAATCGCTTTTACTTAAAGAAACTGTAATACACCGACAAGTTCGCGTTTGTGGAGCGCATCGAAACAATGAAAGCCCCACTGGGGCTTTTAAGCGACCGAACGGTCTTGCGTTAGCAAGATGGAGGGGCCCCGCCCCGACAAGTTCGCGTTTGTCGTACACCCCCTAAAACAAAGACCGGAACGATCACCTCTTTTCGGGTGGATCGTTCCGGTTTTTATGTTCTATCAAAAATCGTTTTATGCTAGTTTGGCTTCCAGGCGTTCCCGGATGGCCTTGATGAAGCCCTCACTGTCCACAGGGGTGGGAGTGATGCCCTCGGCCAGACCGCACAGGTCTTTGGTCATGATGCCGTCGTTCAGGGTCTGCAAACTTGCAGCTTCCAGAGCTTCGCCGAACTTGACCAGTTCCGGCAGGTTGTCCAGCTCACCGCGTTTCTTGAACGCACCGGACCATGCAAAGATGGTGGCCATGGGGTTGGTGGAGGTTTTCTCGCCCTTCAGATATTTATAGTAGTGGCGGGTGACAGTGCCGTGAGCGGCTTCGAACTCATACTTGCCGTCCGGGCTGACCAGCACGCTGGTCATCATAGCCAGAGAACCAAAGGCAGTGGACACCATATCGCTCATGACGTCGCCGTCGTAGTTCTTGCAGGCCCAGACAAAGCCGCCCTCGCTGCGGATGACGCGGGCCACAATGTCGTCGATGAGGCTGTAGAAGTAGGTGATGCCTGCGGCCTCGAACTTGGCCTTGTACTCGGCGTCGTAGACCTCCTGGAAGATGTCCTTGAAGGTGTGGTCATACTTCTTGGAGATGGTATCCTTTGCACCGAACCACAGATCCTGCTTCACATCCAGCGCGTAGTTGAAGCAGCTGCGGGCAAAGCTGCGGATGGAGTCGTCCTTGTTGTACTGGCCCTGCAGAACGCCTGCGCCCTCAAAGTCAAACACAGTAGCACGCTGCTCAGAGCCGTCGGCCCCAGTGAACACCAACTCGGCCTTGCCGGCACCCGGGATGCGGAACTCGGTGCACTTGTACACGTCGCCATAAGCGTGACGGGCAATGGTGATGGGCTTTTTCCAGTTCTTGACCACCGGCTTGATGCTATCGATCATAATAGGTGCGCGGAACACGGTGCCGTCCAGCACGGCGCGGATGGTGCCGTTGGGGCTCTTCCACATCTCATGCAGCTTATACTCATCCATGCGCTGCGCATTGGGGGTGATGGTGGCGCACTTGACCGACACGCCGTACTTCTTGTTGGCGAGGGCAGCATCCATGGTCACCTTGTCGGCGGTGGCATCACGGTTGGGCAGGCCCAGATCATAGTATTCAGTCTTGAGATCCACAAACGGAAGGATCAATTCGTCCTTGATCATCTTCCACAGAATGCGGGTCATCTCGTCGCCGTCCATCTCGACGAGGGGCGTGGTCATTTTGATCTTTTCCATAGCAGGGTTCCCTTTCCTCTCTTGCTGTTTATCTCCTGCCCCGCGCAGCCAACCGCCGCGCCGGAGCGGTTCGGCAGATTTATTTGCGGTAAGCGGCCGCCAGCTTTTCGAGGGCCGGCAGGCTGAGCTGCACCTTTTCGGTATCGATGCAGTAGGCAAGGCGCACATAGCCTTTGACGCCAAAGGTGTCACTGGGCACCAGCAGCAGGTCAAACTCCCGGGCCTTCATGCAGAACGCGTTGGCATCCTCTTCCAGAGCCTTGGGGAAGATATAGAAGGTGCCGCCGGGGCGCTCCACCTCAAAGCCCAGCTCGGTGAGCTTGTCGTACAGCAGGTTCATGTTGGTCTCGTAGACAGACAGGTCACTGGTGACATCCTGGCAGCGGCCCACGGCGCGCTGGATGATGCTGGGCGGGCAGTTGTGGCCGGTGAATCGGGAGATCTGGGCCATCATGTCCACCAGCACATCCTCACCCTCACAGCCCGGGCGCACCGCCACATAGCCAAGGCGTTCGCCGGGCAGGCTCAGGCTCTTGGAATAGGAGAAGCAGGTCAGAGTGTGGGTGTAGAATGCTGCCGGGTAGGGCACCTTTTTGCCGTCAAATGCAATGTCACGGTAAGGCTCGTCGCTGACGAGGAAGATGTTGTGGCCGAAGGCCTTGCTCTTCTCGGTCAGGATGTCCGCCATGCGGATCAGTGTCTCGGCAGAGTAGACCACGCCGGTGGGGTTATTGGGCGTGTTGATGAGCACGCAGGTGGTCTTTTCGCCGATCATCTGCTCGAAAGCATCCAGATTGGGCTGGAATGCCGGTGCCTGCGGCGGCACCACTTTGAGGACCGCGCCCGTGCCCGCCACATAGGGGCCATACTCCGGGAAGTAGGGTGCAAAGGTCAGCACTTCGTCACCGGGCTGGGTCACCGCACGGATAGCGTGGGCAATGGCACCCGCCGCGCCGGTGGTGGGGAAGATGTGCTTCTGCTCATAGGGCAGGCCGAAAGTCTTTGTCAGGTGCTCTGCCACATCGGTGCGGAAGCCCGGGTCGCCCTGGCTGGGGCAGTAGCCGTGCAGGTTCACCGGCTCTTCGTTTGCCAGCAGATCCTGCATGGCAGTGGTGAATTCCTGCGGGCAGGGCACGCTGGGGTTGCCCAGCGAGTAATCGAACACGTTCTCATATCCGATCTCTGCGACACGCTGTTTGCCGTACATGAAGGTCTCGCGGATGACGCTCTTGTTGCCGAGCATCGCGCGGTAAGTCTCGTTCAGCATAATACTTCCCCCTGAGATTTTATTTGTGGGCAGCCGTGTAGCTCTGCTCCACTTTGATGATGCAGCTGTAGGCTGCATTCTGTTCCTTGATGAACTGTTCCAGCTGGGTCAGCAGTTCCACCTGATCTCCGGCATAGCCCGCCGGGAGCACCAGATCGAACAACACGTTCGTGTGAGTCTTGCCCGGCACGATGCGCAGGTCGTGCAGAGAAAGGTTCGGATCCAGCTGGCGCAGCTTTTCGGTCAGGCGTGCCCGCAGCACGCCCACCGCTGCGTCCGAAGTGACGATGGGGTCATAGTGGATGGTCACCATAAGCCGGTCGTTTTTCAGGAAATCCCGCTCAATGTTGTCGATGAGGTCATGGGCTTCCAGCGGGTCTTCCTCGGCAGGCAGCTCCACATGCAGGGACGCGAACTGATGCCCCGGGCCGTAGTCGTGCACCATCAGGTCGTGCATCCCCAGCACACCGGGGTAGGAGAGCACCTTCTGCTCGATGTGGTCCACCAGGTCTTCGCTGGGGCTTTCACCCAGCAGCGGGCTGAGGGTGTCCATCACGAGACCCCAGCCGGAGATCAGAATGAACACCGCCACGCCCACGCCCATCAGGCCGTCCAGAATGTTCCAGCCGGTCAGGCTGCACAAAACCGTAGACACCAGCACAGCGCCGGTGCTCAGCACATCGTTCCTGCTGTCGGCGGCGGTGGCGATGAGGGTCTCGGACGAGATGATGCGCCCGATGGTGCGGTTGAACACGCTCATCCACAGTTTGACAAGGATGGACGCTGCCAGCACGGCTACGGTGAGCCAACTGAACACCACCGCCGTGGGGTGCAGGACTTTCACGGCGGATTCTTTCAGCAGCGAAAAACCGATGCCAAGAATGGTCACGCTGACCACCAGCCCAGCCAGATATTCATACCGGGCATGGCCGAAGGGGTGCTCTGCATCCGGGGCCTTGCTGGCCAGCTTGAAGCCCACCAGACTCACCACGTTGGACGACGCATCTGAAAGATTGTTCAGCGCGTCTGCTGTGATGGCGATGGAGCCGAACAGGGTGCCCACGGTCAGCTTGCCAATGCACAGCAGCAGGTTGCACACCATGCCCACCGCACCGGCAAGGTTGCCGTAGGCGGCGCGCACCTTAGGATCCTGCGCGTGGTCGGGCTGGCGGATGAAAAGACGGATCAGCAATTGTGTCATAATTATCCTCCACGGGCAGCGCTGGACTCCTGCATACCCTGTCATAGCTTATAGTATAGCATTTTGCTTTATGGTTTTAAAGTAATTCTGCAAAACTTTTGCCCGGTATACAAAGCCCCCGGCAGAGCAAAGCGCCCTGCCGGGGGTTCTTATGGGAACGGTAAACCGTGACTCTCTGATGAATTATTTCTCAGACGGCTTGCTCAG
This sequence comes from Barnesiella intestinihominis, assembly GCA_963656875.1. Lineage (GTDB taxonomy): Bacteria > Bacillota > Clostridia > Oscillospirales > Ruminococcaceae > Faecalibacterium. The sequence goes on from CAVKKE010000086.1 coordinate 4,299, forward strand.
ATCCACACTGCGGATGATCTTGCGCACCGGGAGGATGCTCTTGGCGTTCATGGACAGCTCGTCCACGCCCATGCGCAGGAAGGTCTCGGTCAGAGCAGTGTCTGCACCCAGCTCACCGCAGATGCCAACCCAGATGCCGTGGCGGTGGCCGGCTTCAATGGTCATCTTGATGGCACGCAGCACAGCGGGGTGGTGCGGGTTGAAGAAGGGCTCCAGCTTTGCATTCTGGCGGTCCAGAGCGCAGGTGTACTGGGTCAGGTCGTTGGTGCCGATGGAGAAAAAGTCGCACTCAGCGGCCAGCTCGTCGGCGATCAGCACGGCGGCGGGGGTCTCGATCATGGTGCCGACCTCAATGTTCTGGCCCATCTTGACGCCCTCAGCGGTCAGCTCTGCGCGGCACTCTTCCAGAATGGCCTTGGCATCCTGCAGTTCGCGCAGGCTGGTGATCATGGGGAACATGATGCTCATGTTGCCGTAGGCAGACGCACGCAGCAGAGCGCGCAGCTGGGTCTTGAAGAAGTCCTTGCGGTTCAGGCAGATGCGGATGGCGCGGTAGCCCAGAGCAGGGTTTTCCTCGTGATCCAGCTTCATATAATCGACGGTCTTGTCCGCGCCGATGTCACAGGTGCGCACGACCACCTTGCGGGGAGCCAGACTCTCGACGACCTGCTTGTAGGCCTCGAACTGGTAATCCTCGCCGGGATAATCCTTGCAGTTCAGATACACGAACTCCGTGCGGAACAGGCCCACGCCGCCGGCATCGTTCTGCTGCACAGCGCCCACGTCGCTCATGCCGCCGATGTTGGCAAAGACGTTGATGGTCTTGCCGTCCAGCGTGGTGTTGGGCTTGCCCTTCAGCTCCTGCAGCAGGGCCTGCTTCTTCTGGTCCTCCTGCTGGCGCTTCTTCAGGCTCTTGAGCAGGTCGGGAGTGGGGTCCACATACACACAGGCATTGTAGCCGTCGATAACAGCCATCTTGCCGTCCCAGTCGTCCTGAATGTCCTTGCACTGGATCAGGGCAGGGATGTTCATGCTGCGGGCCAGAATGGCGGTGTGGCTGTTGGAGCTGCCCTCACGGGTGATGAAGCCCAGCAGCAGGCTCTTGTCCATGCGGACGGTCTCAGACGGAGCCAGATCCTCAGCCACGAGGATGCTGGGCTCGGTGCCCTGCAAGCTGGCGTTGTCCACGCCCTGCAGGATGTCCAGAATGGCCTGTGCAATATCAATGACGTCCGCACTGCGGGCCTGCAGATACGGGTCGTCCATGGCGGCGAACACAGCGGCCTGATTGTCGCCGGCAGTCTTGACGGCGTACTCGGCGCACATGTGCTGGCCGTTGATGATCTCCTTGATGGCATCCACGAAGTCATCGTCTTCCAGCATCATGGCGTGGATGTTGAACACTTCAGCGATGTCCTCACCGGCTTCTGCCAGTGCCTTTTCGTACAGAGCGGTCTGCTGCTCAATGGCTTTCTGCTGGGCAGCTTCAAAACGCTCGATCTCCGCAGCAGTGTCCTGCACTTCTGTGGTGGAAATGGTGGTGTCTTTTTTCTTGTAGATCTTGAGCTTGCCGATGGCGATGCCATTCAGGATGCTCTTACCGGTGCCTACCTGCATTGCACTTTCTCCTTCTTCAAATGCCGGGGCCTCAATGCTCCGGACATTTCAAAAAAGCCCCCGCAGTCTAACCGCGAGGGCCTCTCTCATCACAACTGCGATCAGACGTTCTCGCTCAGGAACTTCTGGATTGCTTCTGCAGCTGCCTCTTCATCGTCGCCTTCCACCTTGATGGTGATGGTCTCGCCCTGCTTGACGCCCATGCCCATCAGAGCCATCAGCTTGCGCATATCGCAGCTCTTGCCGTCCTTCTCGAGGGTGGCGCTGCTTGCAAAGCCCTTGACAGTCTTGACGAGCAGGCCTGCCGGACGAGCATGGATGCCGCAGGCATCCTTAACGGTATACTGGAATTCCTTCATAATCATTTTCTCCTTACTTAACCCACGGGCATGAAAAACTGCACATCATCTGCGGCCGAGCCGCTCCGTGGTTGGTACTTCTATTATAAACCCTGTCTGTGAAATTTTCACCATTGCATATTGCTAATTTTTTACTCATTTTTTTGGTACAATTGAACATGCAAATGCGACAAAAATACACGTTTTTCACTTTTTCTTCCGCTTGTGCGCAAATTTTAGTTATTTTGACTTTTGGCGTCAAACCAGTTTCATTTCTCGTTACCGGCAGGTACCGGTTGATTCGGTGGGTTTCGGCTTATTCCACTGGATATCCCTCGGCGTCCAGCGGCAGGTCCGCCGGGTCGATGGCCTGGGGCTCAGCGTCCGGTTCCCCGGATGTCTGCTGCGCGTCACCGGTCAGCTCTTCGTCATGACGTTCGCCCCAGTCGCCGCTGTAGTCCTCGCCCGAAGTCTGCTGGGCTTCGCCGGTCAGTTCCTCGTCGTGGCGCTCGCCCCAGTCACCGCTGTAGTCTTCACCGGAAGTCTGCTGCGCTTCCATTTCGGCCATGGCGGCCTGCATATCTTTCAGGCCCACCACCACGCCGGAGGGCCGTTCCAACAGATAGGCACCCACGGCCTTTTTCTTGTACACCAGCAGCACGCCGTAGCGGCTGTTTTCGCCGCTGCTGGCCGCCGGGATCAGCGCCGTCCACTTTTCCACGGTCTTGCCTTTATAGCGAGCCAGGTCCATGCCGCTTTGCTGCACCACCCCGTTGAACGCAGAAAAGCTGTCGTCCCACTTGCGGGGGATCTTGACCTTATCCGCTGTGATGGATGCGCCGTCCACATCCAGCCCATAGCCCGTGAACCAGGTCTGGATGTCCTGTGCGCTCTCGATCTTGTTCACCGCCGCCGACACGGTGACCGTGCGGTGGCTGATATACCGCCCCAGCAGGGCGCTGCAGACCACCAGTGCGCAGCACATGGCACCCAGCCCCAGTTTTTTCAGGCTTGTTTTGTTCAGTGTGACCACAAACATATCCCCATGCCTCCCCAGCCGTTTTCTCTGAGAATACTTTATTCGGGCTTTGGGGAAGTTATGACGATTTAGAATGCCCGCCGTTTTGAAACTCCTTCAGTCTCGCATACGCTCGACAGTGTTCCCCTTTTTGTCACTTGCGTGACATCTTCCCCCGGCCGGGGGAAGTCTTTCTCAAAGAGGGAGCCTCTGGCGAAGAGGATAGGTTTGCGTTTTTGCCAAGGGCCCCCTCCGTGAGGGGGCTGTCTGCGGAGCAGACTGGAGGAGTCTGATGATATGCCGCTTTCCATTACGATTCTTCCCGTGAAAAAGGTCGTGATGGCAAGCGGCATATTGCTGCCGTCAGCCTTTGGCTGCCGCGCAGCAGGGAAAATGCATTTTCCGGCAGCGGCCCCACTCGTAAAAAAGCAATTCCGGAAAGCCCGCAGGCTTTCCGGAATTGCAAATAAAAAATAATATTTCCGCTGAAAATGCCCAGAGTGAAACGGCGGGCATTCTAAATCGTCACCCTTCAATGCGCCTTCACAAAATCTTCCGGCGAAACCTCACCGTTCTGCCGGAGCACCTTTTGCAGAATCTGCATCACGCCATATTCCCGGTGGGACGGTGCTAGGAACGGCACCTGCGCCCGCAGGGGTTCGCTGCCGTTTTCCATCAGGAAGCCATACTTCGCAGTGGTGAGCATCTCTGCATCATTGTAGGTATCGCCGAACGCCATCATGCTCTCCGCCGGGATGCCCAGCAGAGCCCCCACTTTCACCAAAGCCGCTCCTTTGTGCACCCCGGGGTTCATCACATCCACCCAGTTTTTTCCCGCCACAGCCACCGAGAATTCGCCGCCGTTGGCCGTATGGAATGCACCGTAAACAGCATCAAAAGCTTCCTGTGCGTTGTCGTTCGGCAGATAGACCGTGAACTTGTCCGCTGCCGCTTCCACGGCAGTCAGGTCATCCACATATTCCACCCGGGTGTAGAAGTTCTTGAACACCCCGTCGTATTTCTCGTCCTGCTTTTCGGCATAGGCCGCCTGCAGTCCGCAAAGCAGGCCCACATCTCCGGTCTGCTTTGTGCTGCGGGCCAGATGCCGCCAGCCCTCGGCGGGCATTTCAGAAACGAACAGATCTTCGCCCTTCCAGCGGGCTGCGCCGCCGTTGTCGCCGATGAGGATGATCTTATCCAGCAGGTCAGGGAACATCGTCTCCAGCGTATACAAAGGCCGACCGCTGGCAGCGGCGAACAGAATGCCCTGTTCTGCCAGTGCCCGGATGGTCGGTTCAAAGTCCGGTGGCAGCTGGCTGTGCTCGTCCAGAAGGGTGGCGTCCATGTCCGACGCGATCAGGCGAATGCGATTCATCTTGAATTTCCTCGCTTTTATCCGATGTAGCTGATGTTCACGTCCATGTCGCCGCTGTAGCCGGGCAGGCGTGCCGTGCAGGTGCCCTGCCACAAAGAGCAGTCAATGGGGCTGCTGGCAACGCCATAGTGGGCGTTCCAGATGGTATATTTCTTCAGGCTGTTCAGGTCCACGCGGTTGCGGTACCACTGAGTGGACGCATACACACCGGGTTTGTAGCCCTGTGCCTTGACCTCTTCGCAGAAGGCCACCGCGCACTTGGTGCGGTCCGTGACACCCAGACCATCCGCACGGCCGGAGCCGTTGGACGCGCCGGAAGCTTCCGTGTCAAAGAAGATGGGGTAGTCCAGCTTGCGGCCATTCAGCACATAGGCACAGGCAAAGGCTTCTTCCTTCGCTTCTTCCTCGGTGGTCGCCTGACTGAAGAAATAGACGCCCACCTTCAGGCCTGCATTTTTCACGTTGGTGAAATGCTCTTCAAACATGGGGTCCAGCACAAGTGTGCCGGAAGAACCATAGCCGCGGTAGCCGATGCGGACGATGACAAAGCTGACGCCCGCCTTTTTGATCTTGTTCCAGTCGATGTTCTTCTGATATTTGGACACATCCACGCCGAAGGTCTTGTTGGCCTGCAGCACGCCGTTGGCGTCAAAATAGTAGAGCTTGCTGTCAATGGACTGGATGCCGACCACCGGCTTATTGGTGGTCTGGCTGTAGTAATAAGTTTTGCCGCCGGAGGTGCGCCAGCCGGAGTAGACCGGCTCCGGATCCTTCTTGTTCCACCAGCCGAACAGGAAGTTGAACAGCCAGCTGAAAAATCCGTTTTCATCGCTCAGGTCGATGCACTGCGCTTCGGCTGCATCCATGGCACCGGCATCCAGCGCTTCGCGGATCTCTTCCGGGGTCAGCACCACGCTGTTTTCCGGGGTGTGCTGATTGGTGCTGTTTTCCTCAGCTTCGGACGCCTGAGCCGGGGGTGCCTCCGGGTCCTGCGCCGCCAGCTCCGGGGTCTCGGGCTGCAAAGTGGGCATCTCCTGCGCCGCCGCAGTCTGCGTGACCGCAGCTTCTGCTTCATCCGGCTGTGCAGCCAGTGCCAGCGGCGCCCCCATCGAAAAAGTCATCGCCAATGCCAGCGCTGCCGCCGCGCACCGCACTTTGCAGCGGGTGCCGTTGGCAGCGGATTTGTTCCAGAACGTTTTTTTCATGCTGTGCTCCAAACCTTGTATGCATTTTTTATCGGTACACCGTCCTCCGCAAAAAGGGCGGTAGTTCATTCTTCTGATACTCTTTCAGTATACACCCGCAGGCAAGCCGCCGTCAATTGCTGCCTGCCGCAAAACCCGGTTCTGCGCAGGCTTGCCCTGAGACATCAGAAAATGCTCCAAAATAGATACGCACAGCTCGCCCAAAACATTGCACAAAGCCAAAAATTGCAGATATTTCCAGCGAATTTCCGTTTTTTGCTTGCTGTCTTGACATGTGTATGGTATTATACTTGACATGCAGTTTTCCCACAGAAATAACCATCTTGAAACAGAAAGGCAGTTTCTCATGTCAAATGTGAAAGATTTCTTAAAACGCAAGGATATTGTCATCACCCCGCAGCGGTATCTCATTGAAGCGCTGGGTGCCATGGCGCAGGGCCTGTTTGCCAGCCTGCTGATCGGCACCATCATCAAAACGCTGGGTCAGCAGACCGGGCTGGATGTGCTGGTGGATCTGGGCGGCTACGCCACCGCTATGAGCGGCCCGGCCATGGCCTGCGCCATCGGCTGGGCGCTGCACTGCCCGCCGCTGGTGCTGTTCAGCCTCATCACCGTAGGCTACTCCGCCAACGCTCTTGGCGGCGCGGGCGGCCCGCTGGCTGTGCTCATCATCGCCATCGTGGCTTCCGAGCTGGGCAAGGCCGTGAGCAAGGAGACCAAGGTGGACATCCTCGTCACCCCGCTGGGGACCATTTTCGTCGGCGTGGGCCTTTCCATGCTGATCGCCGCCCCCATCGGTGCAGCCGCCAGCCAGGTGGGAACCCTGATCATGTGGGCCACTGAACAGGCCCCGCTGGTCATGGGCATTCTGGTGTCGGTGATCGTGGGCGTAGCGCTGACCCTGCCCATCTCCTCCGCCGCTATCTGCGCGGCTCTGGGCCTGACCGGCCTTGCCGGCGGTGCTGCCGTGGCAGGCTGCTGCGCCCAGATGATCGGTTTCGCCGTCATGAGCTATAAGGAAAACGGCGTGGGCGGTCTGGTCAGTCAGGGCCTTGGCACCAGCATGCTGCAGATGGGCAACATCGTCAAGAACCCCCGCATCTGGATCGCGCCCACGCTGGCCAGCGCCATCACCGGCCCTCTGGCTACCTGCGTGTTCCACTTTGAGATGAACGGCGCGGCGGTCTCCTCCGGCATGGGCACCTGCGGTCTGGTGGGTCAGATCGGCGTGTACACCGGCTGGGTCAGCGACATCGCCGCCGGCACCAAAGCCGCCATCACCCCGATGGACTGGGCCGCAATGATCCTGCTGTGCTTTGTCCTGCCCGCCGTGCTGAGCGTGGTCTTCTGCGAGATCGAGCGCAAGCTGGGCTGGATCAAAGAGGGTGACTTGAAGCTGAATTGATTTTAATTGTCTCCGCTTCACTCTAGACATAACCAGCGGAAAAATTATTTTTATATTGCAAATATTGCAAACAAGCCAGACCTGCGGGTCTGGCCTGTTTGCTTTTTCACGGGAAAGGTCGTAATCGGAAGCGGCATTTGCTGCTGTCGGCCTGCGGCCGTCGCGCAGCGGCTCTAAATCGGCGCCCCTTTTGCCCTCTGGCCCAGCGGAGCGTCACCGGCGGCAATGCACTTCACAAAAGCTATCAGACTTTTGTCACTCGCCCACGCTCTGCGCAGGAAGACATTCAAATCACTTTTTTCCCATCCAGCACGGCTTCTTTCAGGGTGTCGCCATCGTACACCAGCTTCAGCGAAAAATAGGGCCGGTTCTCATTCAGGAGACGGAAGAAAATTTTGTCACCCTCCCAGATGGGCAGGCTGGTCACCTTGTCCTTCGGCACCCATTCCAGCACGCCTTCCCTGCAGGCATCGCCCTGCACCATTTCGCCTTCCCAGCTGTCCGCCGTATAAAGATGGATGAACTCGGTCATGTTCCCCCACACGAAGGTCAGCAGGCCCCGGCAGCGGTAGCTTTTCAAAGTCAGGCCCGTCTCTTCTTTCACTTCGCGCAGCAGGCAGTCTTCCGGGCTTTCAAAACGCTCAAATTTGCCGCCCACACCCACCCATTTGTCGTGGTTGTAGTCGTCCTGCTTTTTCACCCGGTGCAGCATCAGGTAGGCGTCGTCCCGTTCCAGATAGCACAGCGTCGTGCTGAAAATGGGGAATTCCGGGTTCATAAAAGCTTCTAGGTTCATTGGATTTTTCTCCTTTTCTGGTCAACTTAACGGCCTCGCCCTCTCAGCCTCGCTTCGCTCAACAGCTCTCCCAAAGGGAGAGCCCTTGGCAAAATCGGGAACTTTGTGTGAACTGCCAAAGCCTCTCACTTTGGGAGAGGTGGCACGGCGTAAGCCGTGACGGAGA
>CAVKKE010000087.1:0-12182 GCA_963656875.1 Barnesiella intestinihominis
ACGAGCACGGCTGGGACGACAACGGCGTCTTCAACTTCGAGGGCGGCTGCTATGCAAAGGTCATCAACCTGGACAAGGACTCCGAGCCCGATATCTACAACGCCATCAAGCGCAACGCTCTGCTGGAGAACGTCACTCTGGATGCTGAGGGCCACATCGACTTCGCTGACAAGTCTGTCACCGAGAACACCCGTGTGTCCTACCCCATCAACCACATCCAGAACATCGTGCGCCCCATCTCTTCTGCACCTGCAGCAAAGAATGTCATCTTCCTGTCTGCTGATGCATTCGGCGTTCTGCCCCCGGTCTCTATCCTGAGCCCCGAGCAGACCCAGTATTACTTCCTGTCCGGCTTCACTGCAAAGCTGGCAGGCACCGAGCGTGGCATCACCGAGCCCACCCCCACCTTCTCCGCTTGCTTCGGCCAGGCCTTCCTGGAGCTGCACCCCACCAAGTATGCTGAGGAGCTGGTCAAGAAGATGCAGAAGAGCGGCGCTAAGGCTTATCTGGTCAACACCGGCTGGAACGGCACCGGCAAGCGCATCTCCATCAAGGATACCCGCGGCATCATCGACGCTATCCTGAACGGCGACATCAACAATGTCCCCACCAAGAAGATTCCCTACTTCGACTTCGAAGTTCCCACCGTGCTGAACGGTGTTGATACCGGCATTCTGGATCCCCGCGACACCTACGCTGATGCTTCCCAGTGGGAAGAGAAGGCCAAGGATCTGGCAAGCCGCTTCATCAAGAACTTCAAGAAGTACGAGGGCAACGAGCACGGCAAGGCTCTGGTCTCTGCCGGCCCCCAGCTGTAAGCTGAACGCCTGACGTACTGAAGCGTACATAACAAACCGGACGGGTCCCCGCAAGGGAATCCGTCCGGTTTTTGTTTTTCATTTATTATAAGTCTAAGTCAGGCTGTCACTTCCGTGCCACGAGGTGCGCACGGAAGCCCTTCTGCTTTTCCATGGTCAGCACGGTGAACCCGGCTTTTTCTGCCATGGCGACAAATTCCCCCGGTTTGCGGATGCGCACATCGCCATGCCCGACAAGATTTGCCAGCGGCATTTCCAGATGGTTCATCAGCCAGACCACGAGATCCGAAGAGGTATAGTCCCGCAGGATCAGGCGGCCGCCTTTCCGCAGAACACGGTAAGCACTGTTGAAAAAGTCCTGCGGATTGGGGTAATGGTGGAAGCTGTTGGAGCAGATCACCGCATCAAAGGAGCCTTCCTCAAAGGGCAGGTTCTCGCTGTCGCCCACAACGAACTCCGTGTTGGAGAGCTTTTTATCCTGCGCGACGCGGATCATCTCAGGCGTAAGGTCAAGGCCCACATAGTGCTTTTCCGGATATTTTTCGTGAAGCAGCTGGATCATCGGGCCGGTGCCGCATCCGCAGTCCAGCACATCCTGAAACGGCTCTTTTTCCAGCTCTTCCAGGATCGGCGGATAGTCGTCCTTGCACATCTCATAAATGCCGGCGTGGCCGCTGTCGTAGACTTTGGCCGCCTGTGTAAATTCCTTGACCGAAAGCTTCTTGTACTCTTCCGGTGTCATAGCGCTCTCCCCTCCATCAAAGCAGCGGTTAATCATTGCTAACCAACAGTATCATAAATCTGCGGAAAAGTCAAATAACCCGCTGCTGTTTTTCCTTTTCTTTTCCGCAAAACCATGTAAACGTTCCGTCGGTTGTGTTTTCCACATTCCTGTGTTATCCTGTGGAAAAGGATGTGAGCAGAATGGATGCAAAAGAATTTGGCGCGTTCCTTGCACAGGTGCGCCGTGAGCGGAACATGACGCAGGCCGAACTGGCCCAGCAGCTTCATGTTACGGATAAAGCTGTCAGCCGCTGGGAACGCGGCATCGGCCTGCCGGACATCAACACGCTGGAGCCGCTGGCCAACGCCCTTGGCCTGACCCTTGCAGACCTGATGCACTGCCATGACTCCTGTGAAAAAGACGATACTCCTCCCGTTCCTCTGGAAGATTTTTTCACCATGCTGCGCCGCCAGCACACCGTGGACTGGCATTCCGTGCGCACAGCCCTGCTTGCGCTGAGCATTGCACTTGCCCTTTGGGGCGTTTTTGCCTGCCCCGTCCGTCTGGCCGTGCATTAGCAGCCCCTCAGCGACGGCTCACTTCAGGCCGACGGCTGGATGTCCTCTCTGATCATTTTTCCATTGTTTGCAGGAGCTGAGTTCTTATCTCTTGAGCGCTGGAACAGCTTTGAACAGACCGGCTATTACCGTCGCTGGGGCGAGGTGAATCTTTTTATCATCCATGCCATGTCTTTCGGCACGCCGCTCGCCCGCTTGATGCGGCTTGTGCTGGATCTGCTGTTCTTTTTCTGTTTTGGCTTCCTGCTCCCCTGCGCTGAGGCATGGCTGATCCTGTTGAATTAAATGCAGCTTCCCTCTGCGTCCCCTTCCGTGAAAAAGCAAAAGAGCAAAGCCCGCAGGCTTTGCTCTTTTGTATAAGTATAAATAATTTTTCCGCTGCTATGCCCAGAGTAAAACGGAGGGCATTCTGAATCGTTTTTATTTCGCAGCTTCAAACTCTGCCTCGATCTCAGCAGAGGGAGCCGGAGTGACCAGGCTGACGATCACACAGACCACCAGAGAGGTCAGGAAGGCGGGCAGCAGCTCATAGATGCCGAACACGCCGCCCAGCGGGCTCACGAGATACTTCCACACAAAGACCATCAGGCCGCCGCAGAGCATACCGGCCAGAGCGCCCTGCCAGTTGCAGCGCTTCCAGAACAGTGCACACAGCACTACAGCACCATAGGAGCCGCCAAAGCCGGCCCATGCAAAGCTGACGATGCCGAACACGCTGGAGTTGGGGTCGCGGGCCAGGACCACGCCCACCACGCTGATGCAGATGATGGTCATGCGGGCCGCGAACAGGCTCTGCTTTTCGGTCAGCTTCATGTGGCCGAACTCCTGCAGGATGTTCTGGGACACGCTGGAAGCCGCAGCCAGCATCTGGCTGTCGGCGGTGGACATGGTGGCGGCAAGGATGCCGGCCAGGATCAGGCCCGCCAGAATGGCTGCCAGCGCGCCGTGCTGAGCGATCAGGTTGGCGATGCGCACGATCAGAGTCTCGCTGGAAGAGCCGCTCAGGAACTCCAGAGCACCTGCCTTGGTCATGCCCAGACCCACCATACCGATGATGATGGAAGCGGTCATGGCAATGACCACCCACACACTGGCGATGCGGCGGCTGAGCACCAGCTTCTTCTCGTCCTCAATGGCCATGAAGCGCAGCAGGATGTGCGGCATGCCGAAGTAACCCAGGCCCCAGGCCATGGTGGACACAATGGTCAGCAGACTGTAGGGGGTGGAAGAGTTATCCGCCACGTTGTGGCTTGCCGTCATGGTCAGGTAGCCGGGCAGGCTGCGGGCGTTCTCCACGACCACATCCCAGCCGCCTGCCGCATTGACGCCGTACACCAGCACAGCGATCAGCGCCATGCTCATGACGATGGACTGGATCAGATCGGTGGTGGACACTGCGCGGAAGCCTCCCAGAATGGTGTAGCCCACGATGACCAGAGCCGACAGGATCATGGCTGCCATGTAGTCCACGCCGAACAGGCTGTTGAACAGCTTGCCGCAGGCCGCAAAGCCGGAGGCCGTGTACGGGATGAAGAACACGATGATGATCACTGCGCCCAGCGCATTCAGCAGGTTGCGCTGGTCATGGAAGCGCAGCGAAAGGAACTGCGGCACCGTAATGGCGTCCAGATTTGCCGAATAGCGGCGCAGGCGGCGGGCCACGATGAGCCAGTTGAGCCAGGTGCCCACGGCCAGACCGATGGCAGTCCATCCCGGGGATGCAATGCCGGTCAGGTATGCAAGGCCCGGCATACCCATCAGCAGCCAGCTGGACATATCGCTTGCCTCGGCGCTCATGGCCGTGACCAGCGGGCCCATCTTGCGGCCACCGAGGTAAAAGTCGCTGCTGTCCTCGTTGGATTTGCTGTAGGCAAAACCAACCAGCAGCATGCCGACCAGGTAGATCACGATGGTGGCAATGATGCAGATATTGATCATTTGATTACCCCTCTTTCTTCCCCTCAGTGGGAATATACATTAGATTCTACCACAAAAACCTGCATCCCTGCAAGCTTTTCCGGCAATTCAGGCGCATAAACTGCTGTTTTTCCGGTTTTTTACCAGAAAAAGCCGCAAAGAACTGCAAAAATACGTCATCCTTACCCGCCGGGCAAATTGATAACACAGCCCCTGCGTGCTATAATCAGGATAATTTACAGGAAAAGAGGGATCTTATGGCTGCTGTCACCATCCGCAATGCGTCTCTTGCCGATGCATCGCGCATTCTGGAAATTTACGCCTACTACGTCGAGCACACTGTCATCACCTTTGAATATACAGTACCATCGCTGGAGGAATTCGAGGGCCGGATGCGCCGCACGATGGAGAAATATCCCTATCTCGTCATCGAAAAGGACGGCCGCATTGAGGGCTACGCTTACGCCGGAGCCTTTGTGGGCCGCGCTGCCTACGACTGGGCCTGCGAGCTGACCATCTATCTGGCCCACGATGCCCAGAAGTGCGGCATGGGCCGGATGCTGTATGAAGCGCTGGCCAACCGGCTGAAAGCCATGGGCATCCTGAATCTCTACGCCTGCATCGGCTACCCGCAGGTGGAGGACGAATATCTGACCAAAAACAGCGCCCAGTTCCACGAGCATCTGGGCTTTGCGCTGTGCGGCACCTTCCGCAACTGCGGCTACAAATTTGGCCGCTGGTACGACATGGTGTGGATGGAAAAGATCATCGGCGAGCACAAAGCTGATCAGCCTGCCGTGAAGGTGTATCAATATTGAACCAGAATATTTACATACCGTCAGCGTCCTCGCCCTCTCCGTCATTGCTCCGCAATGCCACCTCTCCCAAAGTGAGAGGCTTTGGCATTACGGTCACTTTCCGGTTTTGCCAAGGGCTCTCCCTTTGGGAGAGCTGCTGAACGAAGTGAAGCTGAGAGGGCGAGCCTGTTAAACAAAAAATCATCTGCAATACACCTTTCACAAGGCAGGCATTGCAGATGATCTTTTATTTTCAGACAAAGAAATCCGGAAACTGCTGCAGCAGCTTCGGGAAATTTTCGCGGTACATGCCAAGGTGATGTTCAAACAAAGCTTCCGGGTCGGCATCCTTGGGCAGGCCCACCATCAGATAATGATAGATCAGCGCGTGCTCCTTCTGCACCGACTCGATATTTCCCCGGCAAAGGGCAGAGTCCAGATAGCGTACCCGATCCATGTGAGAGGTGACATTGTGCATGGCCTCCCAGATGCGGTCATAGCCGGAATAATGATACAGCAGCTTGTGGAACTCGTTGTCCAGTGAGATGAAGAAGTCATCCGCAGCATCCTGATCCGGGTGCAGGTCTTCGTTCTGGCGTTCCAGCAGCTCGCGGCAGGTGTTCAGCTGTTCCTGGTTCAGCCGGCCTGCGAGGTTCCGCAGCAGAGCAGGCTCCAGGATCTTGCGCATGGCAAAGCCTTCGTTGATGTATTGGACAGCGATCTTTGACACGATGCTTCCGCGCTGGGGCAGCACATCCACCAGCCACTCCCCTTTCAGCATCATCAGTGCTTCATGCACCGGGGTGCGGCTCATTTCCAGCCGCTCGCTCAGGTCCGCCTCGCTGAGCTGACAGCCGGGCTGCAGCTGAATGGTCATGATATTTCTGCGCAGAGTCCGATACGCATAGGCGCGGTTGTTTTCATCCGGCTGGCGCTTGTCCAGCAGCAGCGGCAGACTGACAGCCTTTTCGTCTTTCATCGGGGTTCCTCCTCGCAGCGGGGCCGCGCCGCATCAGAGCGCCGCCCGGGTGTTTTTCTGCTCCTATTATAAAGCATGACATATCACTTGTCAAAACTCTTTTTTCGCCGTCTGCACGTTTGTTCTCTGCATTTCGTCAAATCCCCGCTGAAACATTTTTCTCCCGGGCTGCGCCCGGATAACATATCAGCTCCTGAACACAGAAACAGCCCCGGGTGCAGCATTGTCAAGCATATCGTCCTTATCCTGCACACTTTTTGTGAAAATTGGCTCTTGTAGAGACCGGTCAAAAACGGTAGAATAGTGCTTGCAAAGGCAGTGTGGCCCCAACGGGCTGCGCTGCCTTTTTCTTTTTTTGAAATGATAGGAGTAATCATAAGATGCAGGAAAAACAGAAAACGACCGCGCAGGTCCTTGTGGATTGTCTGGAAGCGGAGGGTGTCGATGTGATGTTCGGTATTCCCGGCGAGGAAACGCTTGACCTGATGTTTGCCATCCGGGACAGTCACATCCGGTTCATCCCGGTGCGCCACGAGCAGGGTGCTGCTTTTATGGCGGATGTCTATGGCCGCCTGACCGGCCGGGCAGGCGTGTGCCTGTCCACTCTGGGCCCCGGTGCCACCAACCTTGTCACCGGCGTGGCAGACGCCTATCTGGATGGCGCACCGCTGGTGGCCATCACCGGCCAGGTGGGCACCGACCGGATGCAGCTAACCAGCCACCAGTACCTCGATCTGACCGCCATGTTTGAGCCCATCACCAAGCGCTCCAAGCAGATCATCCGCCCGGACACGGTGGGCGAGATCGTGCGGCTGGCCTTCAAGCATGCCGAAAAAGGCAAGCCCGGTGCGACCCACATCGATCTGCCCCAGAACATCGCCAAGATGCCCGCCGACGCCGTACCGCTGAAGCGGCAGCAGCTTCACGATCTCTACGCCGACCCCACCCACATTGCCGCCGCCGGGCAGCTCATCAGCGAAGCCCAAAAACCGGTGATCCTGGCCGGTGCCGGGGCCGTGCGCGGCCACGCCGCCGCTGCCGTCACCGAACTGGCCGACCGGCTGCACATCCCAGTGGTCAACACCATGATGGCCAAGGGCATCATCCCCATGGACGACAAGTACAGCCTGTGGACCATCGGCATCCCCCAGAAGGACTATGTGAACCAGCTGTTCGACCGGGCCGATCTGGTCATTGCCATTGGCTATGACATCGTGGAATGCGCACCCGCCAAGTGGGGCGCACGGCCGGATATGACCATCCTGCACATCGACAATGCCCCGGCGGACGTGAACAAGCGGTATCAGCCCGCTGTGGAAGTGGTGGGCGACATCTCCGAGAGCATTTACGAGATCCTGCGCTGCGCCCGCCGGGATGCTGAGCCGGAGTTTGCGCTCAAGCTGCGCGAGACCATGGTGGCCGAGCACGCTGCCATGGCAGACGACGACAGCTGCCCCATGAAGCCTGCCCGCATTCTTGCCGATGTGCGCAAGGTCATGGGCCGGGACGATATCCTCGTCAGCGACGTGGGTGCCCACAAAATGTGGATCGCACGCCACTACGACTGCTATGAGCCCAACACCTGCCTGATCTCCAACGGCTTTGCCAGCATGGGCTTTTCCATCCCCGGTGCCTTTGCCGCCAAGCTGCTGAACCCGGACAAAAAGGTGCTGGCCGTCTGCGGCGACGGCGGATTCATGATGAACAGCCAGGAGCTGGAGACCGCCGTGCGCGAGAAGGTGCCCTTCGTCACGCTGATCTGGGAAGACTCCAGCTACGGCCTCATCAAGTGGAAGGAGCAGGAGCAGTTCGGCGGTGAGCACTGCTTCGTGGACTTCTCAAACCCCGATTTCAAGCTTCTGGCCGAAGCCATGCACTGCAAGGGCTACCGGGTGGAAAAGGCCGCAGACCTCATTCCCACGCTGGAAGAAGCCTTTAAACAGACCGTGCCCAGTGTGATCGTGGTGCCGGTGGATTACAGCGAGAACATGAAGCTCACTGAACACCTGAAAGAGGTGTATCAGGAGAGCAACGGTTAATGAACCCTCTCAGTCTGCTCACTTCGTTCGCATCCAGCTCTCCCGAAAGGGAGAGCTTTTTCATTGTACGGAACGCCTTTTGTCATCTTGGAAGGTCAGCATTTTCGCAATAGTGCATAAAGCTCCCCCTTCGGGGGAGCTGGCATCGCGCAGCGATGACTGAGAAGGTTTATACAACAGAACGCCCGCACCCGGCAGCTGTCTCAGCATACCGGGTGCGGGCGTTCTTGGTGTAAAGATTCGGAAAAGGAGGTAAAAGAGAATTTCAGTTTTATGCAGCCTTTGCCGGGGCAAAGACCAGAGCTTTCTTCCGCCGGGCCTGCATCGAGCGGACGATGCAGCTCAGGGTGAAGTTGATGATGAAGTAGATGACACAGGCCGTGCCAAAGAGCACCATGACGTCCGAAACATTCACGACGCCCAAACCGTTGTAGGTGCCTGCAGCGCTCAGCAGCTGACGGATGCGGGCCATCAGCTCGATAGTTGCCACGTTGGCAAGGTACGAAGAGTCCTTGATGGTGGTGATGACCTGACTGAGCAGCGTGGGGATGATGTTGCGGTAAGCCTGCGGCAGAATGATATACAGCAGCACTTCGGCAGTGTTGAAGCCCTGTGCGTAACCGGCCTCGAACTGCCCCTTGGCTACGCCGTTCAGGCCGCCGCGGACGATCTCTGCAATGACCGAGGAGTTGAACAGGATCAGCGCCAGAGCCGCCTTGAACAGCAGCTTCATCTCCACACTGGTCAAGCCGAACATCTTGCGGGCGAAGAAGGACGGGCAAGGGCAGAACACCACGCACACAAAGATCCACAGCAGATACGGCGTGTTGCGGAACAGCTCAATGTACGCTGCCGACAGCCACCCAAGAATGCGGGCCGGGCCCTTTTTGCAGTAGGTGCGGGCCAGAGCCAGCAGCGAGCCCAGCATCAAACCCAGAATGACGCCCAGCACCGAGATAATGCAGGTGAATGCCACGCCGCGCAGCAGATACAGGAACACGCCCGGCTGCGCGAGGATGGAAAAACTGTAAGCAAGAGTGCTCATATCATGCCGCCTCCTTCAAAGCTGTGCGCCCCGCCGCACGCAGCGCCGGGTCTGCGCGGCCCTTGCGGTTCTTGAGCGAAGTCTCCCAGCGGGTAGCCAGCGTGGACAGCGGGAAGCACACCACAAAGAAGATCAGACCGCAGACGATGTAGGCCGGTGCATATGCGCCGCCGGTGGATGCACCGGTGACGAAGCTGTAGGTCACGCTGATGAGGTCTGCACCGCCCACGATGTACAGGCAGGAAGTGTTCTTGAACAGGTTCACCACCTGATTCACCATGGGAGGCAGCATCACCGGGATGCTCTGGGGCAGGATGATGTAGCTCATCCGCTGCAGATAGTTGAAGCCCTGTGCCTGTGCAGCCTCAAACTGCCCCTTGGGCACCGACTCAATGGCGGCACGGACGACCTCGCCCATATATGCGCCGGTGTAAACGCCCAGCGCGATGATGCCGGTGCGGATGACTCCCAGGCTCAGGCCCGCGAAGGCCAGCGCATAGTATAAAAAGCACAGCTGCAGCAGCAGCGGCGTGTTCTGGATGAACTCCACATACACGCGGGCGATGAATTTCAGCGGCTTCTTGCCGCTGGTGGCCATCAGGCCGATAACTGCACCAATGATAAAAGCCAGCACCAGTGCACTGAACGCTGTCAGCAGGGTGTTGCCCAGCCCCAGCAGAAAACTTTCCCGGTGATTCCACACCGTTGCCCATGCGTCCCACGAAAACAGACCAGACATGGTGAACGCCCCTTTCTTCCAAACCCGTTTGCTCTAAAATATGGTTTAATCCAGGCCGTTGTCCTTGATTAGACCATCAATGGTGCCGTCTGCCAGCCAGCTGGTGACCAGCTCATCGCACAGTGCGGAGAAGCCGCTGCCCTTCTTGGTGGCGATGCCGTACTCCTGCGGGCTGAACTCAGCGTCGATGTAGCTGCGGCCGTCGGTCTTATAGATGGCCAGAATGGACTTATCTACGCAGAAGCCGTTGACCTCACCGGCACTCAGTGCCGTGCTGATGGCGGGATAGTCGTCGTACTGACGGAAGGAGATGCCGTCCTTCCAGGTGTCGGCGTTGAAGGTGTCCGCATCAAAGCCATCGCCGGTGATGACGCTGCCCTCGATCATGGCCTGCACCAGCGCACGGGCGGAGGTGGAGCCGGAGGAAACGCCCACGACCTTATCCTTCAGGTCGGCCAGTTCCTTGATGCCGGAGGAATCTTCCACCAGAACGCTCACATAATCGGTGTAATACGGGGTGGAGAAGTCCCAGCTCTTCTTGCGCTCATCGGTAATGGTGAAGGTGGCCAGCACGCAGTCAATGTCCCCGGAATCCAGCAACTCGCCGCGGGTGGCGGCGGTGACCGTGGTGAACTCCACATCCACGCCCAGATAATCCGCGATCATTTCAGCCAGGCTGTCCTCAAGGCCGGTGTATTCGCCGGTGAGAGTATCCTGGAAGCTGAAGCCCTTGACGGCGTTCTTGACGCCCGCCTTCAGCACACCGCGGTCCACGATAGCCTGCACATCGGCGGACAGCGCTTCGGAAGAAGCAGCTGCACTGCCGGATGCGGCAGAAGATGCCGTGGAAGCAGCGGTAGAGCCGGACGAACCACCACAGGCGGTCAGAGCAGTCAGTGCAAGGGCCGTGCCAGCGGCCTTGACGAAACTACGACGCGAGATCTTTTTCATAACAATTCACTCCTCTATAAATTCTGCAGCTGGACGGCTTTCCCTTCCGTCCCTCATGCGCTGCGCTATCAACAGCGGTGTGCCGCCCACTCTGCGGCATCCCCCGCGATGACCTTTTGAAATCACCGAATGATCTTGCCCAGGAACTGGCGCACACGCTCGTTCTTGGGGTTGGTGAAGAAATGCTCCGGCGTACCCTCCTCAATGATCTGGCCATCCGCCATGAACACCACCCGGTCAGCCACCTGACGTGCAAAGCCCATCTCATGGGTAACGACCACCATTGTGATGTTCTTCTCGTGGGCCAGGTTCACCATGACATCCAGCACTTCCTGAATGGTCTCCGGGTCCAGCGCACTGGTGGGCTCATCAAACAGGATGATCTTGGTCTGCGCACACAGCGCCCGCGCGATGGCGATGCGCTGCTGCTGGCCGCCGGAAAGCTGGGTGGGATAGACATTTGCTTTGTCCCTCAGGCCCACGACATCAAGATAGTGATACGCCAGTTCTTCGGCTTCCTGCTTGGTCTTGTGGTGCAGCTTCATGGGTGCGAGGGTCAGATTTTTCAGCACTGTCATGTGCGGATACAGGTTGAACTGCTGGAACACCATACTGGTGGTCTCCCGCACAAGTTTGGTTTTGTTTTTGCTGGTCAGCTCCTGCCCATCGATGTAAACATGGCCGCTGGTGGGCTCTTCCAGAAAGTTCATGCAGCGCACTGTGGTGGATTTGCCCGAGCCGGACGGCCCGATGATGACCAGCTTTTCGCCCTCGGCCACTTCCAGATTGATATCCTTCAAAACGTGCAGATCACCGAAGTATTTCTCCACATGTTCCAGCTTGATCACAGCGCATTCCCCTTTTCCCATTTCATCTTTTCCCCGAAGCCACCTTGCCCCGTAGGAAAACAAAAAAGGCGCTCAATGATCTCTCACCGAGCGCCTTTGCCTTTGATGTTTAAAGTATAGCGTTTTTTAATATTTCTTTCAATCCGAAAATTGCAACAACTTTTCGCCTCTATATTTTCATGTTTTGTAAAGTTATACAAAGTCAGTTCTTAATTTTTGTCGATTCTTAAAATTTGAATGAGTATCACTTTTATCCCTTCAGTGCAGAGGAAGCAGGCTGTACAGACGCTTTATAGAGAAGCACCCGATTCTGGTATGGTGCAAACAGTGTGCAGAAAACGCGCAGCAGCTTTCAGACAAACAAAAGAGCGTCGAATCAAATGATTCAACGCTCTTTTGTTTGTGCACCTCCCGCACCCATATCCGAACTTTCTTCCGCTTTGGCCGCTTCCCCGAAAGTGACCGTTTCCGTACCTTCCTTATAATTAAGGGTAATAAGAACCTTATCATCGTAGAGATAAATCGCATTGATGAAGGTGTCCACCAATGCCTGCCGCTGCTCCTGCTGGCTCATATCCAGCTTACGAAAGCGGAGCAGCCAGAACCGGACGAACTCTTCTTTCAGCTTCGGCTTTGCCAGCTTTTCTTCCGCAATGCGGGCTTGCAGTTCTTTCCGCTGTTCTTCCAGAGCTTCCAGTCGTTCCTTGGTCGAGCTGGTCAGAATGCCCATCTGGATGGCGTTCAGCA
>CAVKKE010000088.1:0-12180 GCA_963656875.1 Barnesiella intestinihominis
TTGTCGATGAACAGCAGCACGTCCTGATTCTTCACATCGCGGAAATACTCTGCCATGGTCAGGCCGGACAGGGCCACGCGCATACGGGCTCCTGGGGGCTCATTCATCTGGCCGTAGACCAGAGCGGTCTTGTTGATAACGCCGCTCTCGGTCATTTCGCCGTACAGGTCGTTGCCCTCACGGGTGCGCTCGCCGACACCGGTGAACACCGAGTAACCGTTGTGCTCGGTGGCGATGTTGTAAATGAGCTCCTGGATCAGGACGGTCTTGCCGACGCCTGCACCGCCGAACAGACCGATCTTGCCGCCCTTTGCGTAGGGGCAGATCAGGTCGACGACCTTGATGCCGGTCTCCAGAATTTCGGTGGTGGACTGCTGCTCCTCGTAGCTGGGGGCAGGACGGTGGATGGGCCAATAGGTGTCCGGCGTGGGGGCGGGCTTGTTGTCCACGGGCTCACCCAGCAGGTTGAACACGCGGCCCAGGCACTGGTCGCCCACGGGCACTTTGATGGGTTCGCCGGTATCCACGGCTTCGGTGCCGCGCACCAGACCATCGGTGCTGTTCATTGCAATGCAGCGCACCACGTTATCGCCGGTGTGCTGTGCCACCTCGACCACCAGCTTTTCGCCGTGGTTGTCGATCTCGATGGCGTTGAGCAGCTCCGGCAGCTGGCCATCCGCAAACTGGATGTCCAGCACCGGGCCGATGACCTGGAGCACCTTGCCGATATGTTTTTCGGACATAGGCTACAACTCCTTCTTGATAATTTTCGTCTGAAGCCTTCCCCCTCGGAGGAAGGTGCCGAGCGAAGTGAGGCGGATGAGAGGTAACTGTGGTCAGATTCCGTCCACAAAAACGGCTTCTGAAGGGAGCTTCCCCTCATCAGTCACCTTCGGTGACAGCTTCCCCCAAGGGGGAAGCCTTAAATCAGTTCTTAAATCTCCGCGCCGGCCACGATCTCAGTGATCTCCTGAGTGATGGCGGCCTGACGGGCACGGTTATAATACAGGTTCAAATGGTCGATCATCTCACCGGCATTCTTGGTGGCGGCGTCCATAGCGGTGCGGCGGGCGGCAAGCTCACTTGCCACGCTCTCGCACACGGCACCGTAGACGATACCGGCCACATATTCCGGGATGATCGCACTGAATACTTCCTCGCTACTGGGCTTGTACAGGATCTGGCTGCGGCGGGCTTCCGCCTTTTGCTGTTCGGTGGGCTCAATGCTCAGCGGCAGCACCTCCATAGTGGTGGCCGTCTGGGTCATCATGGAGTCGAACCGGGTGTAGCAGATCTTCACCGCATCGTACTCGCCCTTGAGGTATCCTTCCGTGATCTGGCGGGACAGCTGGAAGCACTCACCCACCGAGATGTCCGCCGCCATCAGCACTTCCTGCGTGAACAGGGGCACCTCGTGGTGGACAAAATACTCAGCCGAGCGCTTGCCGATGGGCAGGACGACGACCTCGCCGTCTTCTGCTCCGGCCTGCTTGAGCACGTTGGAATTGTATCCGCCGGCAAGGCCGCGGTCGCCTGCAATGACGATGAGCAGAGTGCGCTTGATCTCATCACGGCGCAGGTAGGGGTTGCGGGCGCGGGGGTCTGCCGCAGCGATCTTGGTCAGGGTCTCATGCAGCGTTTCAAAGTAGGGCCGGCTGTGCTCGACCCGCTCTTTGGCGCGGCGCATTTTGGAGGAAGCCACCAGTTCCATTGCCTTGGTGATCTGCATGGTGCTCTCTACGCTTTTGATGCGCAGTTTGATGTCCTTCATGGAACCAGCCATGCGTTACGCCTCCTTCCTTAGTGCGCCTTGACGAAGCTGTCAGTATAGGCCGTGAGCACGCTCTTGAGCTGCTCTTCGGTGTCCTTATCTAGATTGCCGGTGGTGCGGATGGTCTCCATGACGGCAGCACCTGCGGCGTCGTTGTCCAGATATTCGTACAGGCCCTTCTCGTATTCGGCCACATCCGGCACCTTGACCTTCACGAGGTAATCGTGAATGGTAGCGTACAGAATGGCCACCTGCTTTTCCACAGGCACGGGAGCGGAGCGGTTCTGCTTCAGCACTTCCACGATGCGTTCGCCCTGAGCCAGACGGGCCTTGGTGTCGGCGTCCAGATCGGAACCGAACTGTGCAAAGCTTTGCAGCTCACGGTACTGGGAGTAGATCAGCTTCAGGGTACCAACGACCTTCTTCATAGCCTTGATCTGGGCGTTGCCGCCGACGCGGGACACCGAGATGCCGGGGTTGACTGCCGGCATAACACCGGAGTGGAACAGCTCTGTCTCAAGGAAGATCTGACCATCGGTGATGGAAATGACGTTCGTCGGGATGTAGGCGGAAACGTCGCCCGCCTGTGTCTCGATGATGGGCAGCGCCGTCAGGCTGCCGCCGCCCAGCTCGTTGGAAAGCTTGGCCGCACGCTCCAGCAGACGGGAGTGCAGATAAAAGACGTCGCCGGGGTAAGCCTCACGTCCCGGGGGACGGCGGATCAGCAGCGACAGTGCACGGTAAGCCACAGCGTGCTTGGACAGGTCATCGTAGATGATCAGGACGTGCTTGCCCTGATGCATGAAATACTCGCCCATGGCGCAGCCGGAATACGGTGCGATATACTGCAGGGGGGACAGCTCGGATGCCGTAGCGGACATCACGATGGTGTAGCTCATGGCACCGGCTTCGGTCAGGCTCTGCACGAGGTTTGCCACGGTAGAGCGCTTCTGGCCGATGGCAACGTAAATGCAGATGACGTCCTTGCCCTTCTGGTTGATGATGGTATCGGATGCGATGGTGGTCTTGCCGGTCTGGCGGTCGCCGATGATCAGCTCACGCTGGCCGCGGCCGATGGGGATCATGGAGTCAATGGCCTTGATACCGGTCTGCAGCGGCTCCTTGACCGGCTGGCGGTCGATGATGCCGGGGGCGCGGCTCTCAATGGCGCGGAACTCGGTGGTCTCGATGGGGCCTGCGCCGTCGATGGGCTGGCCCAGTGCGTTGACCACGCGGCCGATCATGGCGTCGCCCACCGGCACGGACACGACCTTGCCGGTGCGCTTGACAGTGCTGCCCTCTTTGATGCCGGCGTCGGAGCTCAGCAGAACGATGGAGACGGTGTTCTCCTCAAGGTTCTGGGCCATGCCGTATTCGCCGTTGTCAAACTGGAGCAGCTCACCTGCCATGCACTTTTCCAGACCGCTTGCGCGGGCGATGCCGTCGCCCACCATAATGACCGTGCCGGTCTCGCTCTGCTCGATGGCATTTTCGTAATGCTTGATCTGCGCACGGATGATCTTGGAGATCTCTTCAGGTTTCAGTTGCATCTTTGTTTGTTCACCACTCAATTCTTGAAATCATTTCGGGTGGAAATTCGATTCATTTTCACAGGGTCACGGAAGCAATATCCTTGCGCAGGGTGGCCAGACGGTTCTGCACCGTGCCGTCCAGCTCGGTGCCCTCGATGTCCAGCCGGATGCCGCCCAGCACCTTGGCATCGACCTTTGTTTTCAGGTCGATGGTCTTGCCGGTGAGCTTTTCCAGCTTTTCGTGCAGGCTCTTTTCCTGCTCCGCCGTCATGACCACAGCCGTGGTGGCCGTTGCTTCCAGAATGCCGTGGGCTTCGTTGTAGCGCACACGGTAGGCCCGTGCACAGCCGGGCAGTTCCCGCAGGGTGCCCTTCTCGCACAGGATCTTCAAAAAGTTCAGCACATAGAGGTGGACCTGACCCCGCAGCGCTTCGTCCAGCAGGCCGCAGCGCTCCTTTTTGGGGATGCTGGGGGTGCTGAGCAGACGCAGGTAGTCCGGGTTGGCTTTCAGCAGTGCTGCCACTTCATCCAGCTCGCCCAGAATGCGGGTGTCCAGCCCTTCCTCCGCAGCCAGGTCGTACAGGCTTCCGCCGTACATCCTTGCGATCTCGGTCATGATGCTTCACCCACATTTTTGATAAATTCGTCGATCAGGTCTTTGTGGTCTTTTTTGCTGATCTCGCGTTCCACCACCTTGGAGGCGATCTCCATGGCGATGCCGCCGATCTCGTCCTTGACCTCATTGACCGCCTTCTTGCGCTCCTGCGCAATGTCGGCTTCGGCCTTCTGCTTCATGGCAGCGGCCTGTGCGCGGGCTTCGCCCACGATCTCTTCGCCGCGGGCGGTGGCCGTCTTTTGCGCATTGGCCACGATCTGGTTTGCCTCGGCGCGGGCATTCTGCATGTTCTGCTCATACTCTGCCTTCATGGCTTCGGCTTCTTCGCGCAGTTTCTTTGCATCGGCGATCTGGCTGTCTGCCTTCGCCTTGCGCTCCGCGATGACTTTTTTCACCGGATTCAGCAGGAACTTTTTGAAGATCAGCAGCTGGATCATCAGGTTGCAGATCTGAGCCAGAAAAGTCCAGCCGTCCAGCGTGATCAAATCTTGGTACAGTCCCATAAGCGTCTCCTTTCGTTCAGATTTTCAAAGGTTTACGCTTACAGGTGCTTCATGAACAGGCCCGGTGCCAGGAAGATCAGCAGCAGGCCGGTGACGAAGCCGTAAATACCGGTGGTCTCAGCCAGTGCGACGCCCAGGATCAGGGTGCTGGTCACGTCACTCTTGCACTCGGGCTGACGGCCCACAGCCTCACAGGCAGCAGCTGCTGCGTTGCCTTCGCCGATGCCGGGGCCGATGCCTGCGATCAGTGCGCAACCTGCGCCGATGCCGCAGCCAGCCAGAGCGATACCACGAGCCAGATACTGGAAATCCGTAACCATAAGTTTTGTCCTCCTAAAAGATGTGTTTGTTTTGGGAGATGCCGGAGAAGTTACTCCTCACCGGCAGCACGTTTGATGAAAATTGCGGTCAGGGTGCAGAAAATGAATGCCTGGATGCAGCCGCCGAACCAGTCGAAATACAGGCCCGTGAAGGCCGGGATGCCGATCTGGAACAGCTGGATCTTGCCCAGGAAGCCGGGCAGCCAGCCAAAAATGACGTGGCTCAGGCTTGCCAGCGCCCAGTACAGCAGCGTGGAGATCACCGTACCGGACAGGATGTTGCCAAAATGACGGAAGGCCATGCTGACGGGGGTGGACACCTCCGAAAGCACGTTGATGGGCGCCATGATGAAGATGGGGTCCAGCAGACCTTTCAGGTAAGCAAGGATGCCTGTGGTCTTGATCTTGTAATACATGATCAGCACGAACACCACGACAGCCCATGCCGCTTCGGTGTTCAGGTCCGCTGTGGGGCTCCACAGACCGATGACGCTGATAAGGTTGCAGCCGACGCTCAGAGCGAAGATCGAGCCGATGAGCGGGATATACTTGTCGAAGTGATAGCCCATGTTGTCGTGCACGAACTGATCGAGCCGTTCGACGATAAATTCCGCTGCGGCCTGCCGCTTGGAGACATTTTCCAGCTTGAGGCTGCTGCCCAGCCAGATGGCCAGGCCCGAAAGCAGCGCCATGACGATCCAGGTGCTGACCAGGGTCTGCGTGATCTTGAAATCACCCAGAATGGGGATATCGGTATGGATGGTATACAGGATCTTTGCACCGTTCAATTCCATTTGTTACGTTTCACCCCCTTTGTCACGGGGTTCGGCCGCCGGTTCCGGTGCGGGCTCGGGGTCGTCCTCCACGGAGACGTCCACCGAAGGCTTTGCCGGGGCAAGCGGCTTATACTTGCCGGTTATTTGCAGATAGTAAATCGTGACTCTTGGGAACAGCAGCGGCAGCGCACCGGCGAACGGCTGGAAACACGGTGCCGCAATGGCAATAACGACCCAGACTGCCTGAATCAGCATCCGGATGTTATAAGATGCCTGCAGGGTGGCTTTGCGCCGTTTTTCATCCTGCTCCTCAATGACCTTCTGACACACGACGCAGATGCCCGCGAAATTGCCGATGGCCACGGCGGCGCCGATGAGGCTGCCGAGAATGACGGTTGAATCAAATTTTGCCCAGTCCACAAGGTGCAGCGCCGCGAACACCACCCACATGACGGCGGTGCAGATGGCCGTGCCGCAGGCGATGCGTGTCAGCTCCTTTTTGGATTCCGGCTGCAGTTTCATAAAGGGAAACCTCCTGTCTGATCACTGATGCGAGTTGAAGCCCACACGCTTTGGTTTTTCCTTTTTGGTGCGGTCCATGCGCTCCTTGCAGAAGACCCAGAAGTTCTGTGCCCCGGCAGCAAGGCCCAGCAGAACGGCCGGCAGGAACAGCCATTCCGGCCAGTTCCAGTTGTTCACCGCCCACCAGGCTCCGCCCAGGCACATCACCAGCGGAAGCAGCATATTCAGGCCCAACTGGGTCAGCCAGACGAGATCTTCCAGCGCCTTATACCAGCCCTTCAATGCGTGTTCCCCTCCCCGGAAGCGCTCTGCGCAGCAGTAAAAATTTGGATTCTTTGCCAAAGACTTGAAGCGGCAAAAAATCTTATAACGCTAGTATAATTCAAACCGGCAGTTTTTTCAATCAATTTTCCACCGTTTTCTGGTAAAATTTCATAGTTTGTTCACACTAACACCATAACTGTGCGCCCTCTATGGAGTTTGTGCGCCTGCGAACACATCAATACCAAAAGTTTGATGGATTTCTTGTGCATAGTGCAAAACAGCCGATACGGAGCAAACTATTTTCTCCGCATCGGCTGTTTTCGATATTTACTTCAATTTAGTCAGCTATTTCAATCCAACGTATACTGGTACACAACAGATACTGCGGTGTCACCGTCAAATACCATAGTTGCTATACCTACTGCAGTTACGGTCTTTCCTGCTTTCTTGTATTCCTGAATTTCCGTTGCCATCTGCTTTGCCTGAGACTCACTGGTTTCTTCAGACAAAAGACTCCAATCCTCGCCTTTTACGAGGTTTGCTTTTTTGACACCAGCATCCAGCGCCTCCAGAAGCAGGAGCATCTTCGTCTGGTCATTTGCATTGTTGACCTTACTTACAGGAATGTTGTTAACCTCGTTTGCCACAATTTGTGCTTTACTCTGAAGATCAGTGCTGTACTCAATCGTAATTCCACTTTCTTTCAGGAGCTCATTTGTACGTTTTGTCAGTGCCACACCCGCACTAGTGTCTGCTGAACTTCCTGTGCCTCCGCAGGCCGTCAGGACTGCCAATGTCATTACCGTTGCAAGAACCACTGCCGCAAACTTTTTCCACAATTTCATACCGAATCCTCCTGTTTACTCGTTTTGGCTGCAGTCATAACTGGTCATGGTTCTAGCATACCCCCCGCACATTTTTGTCAATCATTTTTTGAAAATTTATCAAGCGCCACAAAAAGCATAATCTATTTTTGTATAGGTTTCCCTGCAAAAAAGCCGCCCGGCTCACACGGAGCCGGGCGGCTGAAAATACTTTTGGAATTATGTTTTACCAGAGGTTTGCGGTCTCGTTGTACAGGCCCTCATAGCTCTTGGCGGAGACATCCCAGCTGAAGTCGCACTCCATGCAGTGGTGCACGAGGTTCTTCCAGTTCTCCTTATCGTTGTAAGCATCCTGTGCGTTGCAGCAGGCCACATACAGCTCATGGGCATTGTAGCCCGCGAAGGTGAAGCCGTTGCCCTCACCCATGGTGCTGTCATGGATGGAGTCACGCAGACCGCCGGTCTCGCGGACGATGGGAGGAGTGCCGTAACGGCAGGCCACCATCTGTGCCAGGCCGCATGGCTCGCTCTTGGACGGCATGATGAAGGCATCTGCGCCAGCGTAGATCTCCTGAGACAGCTTCGGCTCGAAGCCGATGTAGGTGCCTACGCGGCCCGGGTGGCGTGCGCACAGGTCGGAGAAGAAGTTCTCATACTGGCCCTCGCCGCTGCCCAGAATGACCAGCTCGATGCCGCGGTCCACCAGACCATCGGCAATGCTCTGCACCAGATCAAAACCCTTCATGCCGACCATGCGGCTGACCATGCCAAAGACGGGGCTGCCGTCCTTGTCCAGACCGAACTTATCCTGCAGGGCTTCCTTGCACTTTGCCTTGCCGGTCTCGAAGGTATTGATGTCGTAGTTGGCGGGGATGTTCTTATCGGTAGCCGGGTTGTTGGCGTCCATATCAATGCCGTTCAGGATACCGCACAGCTTATACTGCTTCTCACGCAGCAGGGCATCCAGACCGTAGCTGAACCACGGGTCGAGGATCTCCTGTGCATAGGTGGGGCTGACGGTGGTGATCTTGTCGGCAGTCTCGAAAGCACCCTTCATGAAGTTTGCGCAGCCATCGTACTCCACGATGTGCTGGTCGCGGCGGCCAATGCCGCAGGTGTCTTCCAGAATGTCGGTGCCGTACTTGCCCTGATAAGCGATGTTGTGGATGGTGAACACCGTCTTGATGCGGTTGAACTTATCCAGATGGCGATAGTACAGGTTCAGATACACGGGCACCAGAGCAGTCTGCCAGTCGTTGCAGTTGATGATGTCCGGGGTGAAGTCGATGTAGAACAGGGTCTCTAAAACGGCGCGTGCGAAGAAGGCGAAACGCTCGCCGTCATCGTAGAAGCCGTAAAGGCCGCGGCGCTTGAAGTAATACTCGTTGTCGAGGAAGTAATAGGTCACGCCGTCCACTTCGGCCTTGAACAGGCCGCAGTACTGGCTGCGCCAGCCCACAGGGACGGAATAATTGGTGACATATTCCAGCAGCTCACGATGCTTCAGGTCGCCGTACAGAGGCATGATGACGCGGGCATCCACGCCGTCCTTGACCAGAGCCTTGGGCAGTGCGCCCGCAACGTCAGCCAGACCGCCGGACTTTGCAAAAGGATTGGCTTCCGATGCAGCATACAGGATTCTCATAGGATCGCTCCTTCCATATGTTTGGTGTTTTCGTGCTCCCCGCCGCCAATGCAGCGGCACAGAACCATTTGACAAAAGAGCAGGCGGGGGCACACGCGTGCCCCCGCCCCTCTCAAGAGGGGCTACCGGGGAGGAAGCCGCCCCTATGGATAATGCAGAAGATCAGACGATGTGGTTCTTCTGGACGTAGACCGGGAAGCTCTCGGTGCCGGACAGCTTCTTGTCGGCAGTGATCTTCACGTTCTTGTCGGTGACCACGCAGTCCAGCTCAACATCAGGCTCCACAACGGTGTCCTGCATGAGCACGCAGTTCTTGACCACTGCGCCCTTCTTGACCTTGACTCCGCGGAAGAGCACGCAGTTCTCAACGGTGCCCTCGATGACGCAGCCATCAGCCAGAATGGAGTCGGTGACCTTGGAACCGGTGACGTAACGGGTGGGGTTGTCGTCACGGATCTTGGTGTAGACGGGGCTGTTCTTCGGGAACAGCATCTCCAGATTCTGATCATCGGTCAGCTTCAGGTTCTCGTCGAAGTAGCTCTTCATATCGCAGATGTGAGCCACATAGCCGGTGTACTCCAGAGCATGGATGTTCAGGATGTTGACGTTGTGAGCCAGAATGTCGCGCTCGAAGTAGATCAGGCCGCGGGAAGTTGCGTCCTTGACCAGCTTGATCAGGGTCTCGCGCTCCATGACGTAGATGTTCAGGTCGAGGTTCTGAACGCCGGGGCGGTAATCATTGAACAGCAGCTCGGTCACACGGCCATCGGCATCGACGGTCAGGGTGTAGTTGTCGTTCTTGCGGCCCTCGGGGATCTCGGTCTTCTGGTAAGCGATGGTCACGTCTGCGCCGCTTGCCTGATGAGCAGCCAGAAGAGCGTTGAAGTCATAGTTGATGGCGATGTTGGCATCGCTCATGACCACATACTTCTCCTTCTGATTCTCCAGGAAGTTCAGGATGGAGCCCAGAGCTTCCACACGGCCGGAATAAATGCGCACGCCCTTCTCAGCAAAGGGAGGCACAATGTTCAGGCCGCCGTGACGGCGGGCCATATCCCACTCACGGCCGGTGCCCAGATGATCCATCAGGGAGTGGTAGTTCTTACGCACAACGATGGAAACATTGGAGATGCCGCAGTTGGCCATGCTGGACAGAACAAAGTCCACCATGCGGTAACGGCCTGCAAAGGGGATCGAAGCCATTGCACGCTCGGTCACCAGTTCGGGAACGGTATTGTCATAGCTGTTGGGGAAAATGATGCCCAACGCATTGGTGTTCTGTCTCAGCATACTTCCACGCCCTCCTTGACGGATTCAAAGACTTTTGCGCCCTCCTTGACGGTGGCGCCTGCGCCGACGGTCAGGCCGGTGCCAACATGAGCGATGGGGCCATCGCCGCCAACCTTGGCACCTGCGCCGATCACGACGTCCTCAGCCAGGATGCAGCGCTTGACAACAGCACCTGCCTTGACGACGACACCGTCCATCAGGACAGCATCCTCAACGGTAGCGCCTTCTTCCACGGTAACGCCTGCGCTCAGCACGGAGTGCTTGACGTTGCCGTAGATCTTGCAGCCCTCAGTGACGAGAGAATCCTGCACGACGGCGCGGGGGCCGATCTTCTGAGCGGGCAGCACGGGGTTGCGGCTGTAGATCTTCCAGGTCTTGTCGAAGATATCGATGCCGGAGTTCTCGGGATCCAGGACCTCCATGTTAGCTTCCCACAGGCTGTCGATGGTGCCGACGTCACGCCAGTAACCGGCAAAGCGGTAAGCGTACATCTTGCGGCCGTCACGCAGCAGTGCGGGGATGATGTTCATGCCGAAGTCGTTCTTGGAGTTGGGGTCTGCTTCGTCCTCTTCCAGATACTTCTTCAGGACATCCCAGTTGAAGATGTAAATGCCCATGGAAGCCAGGTTGGACTTGGGTACCGGGGGCTTCTCCTGGAACTCGGTGATGCGGTCGTTCTCGTCTGCGACCATCAGGCCGAAGCGGGAAGCTTCCTTCCAGTCCACTTCCATAACGGCCACCGAGAACTCAGCGCCCTTTTCCTTGTGGAAGCGCAGGAAGTCGGCGTAGTCCTGCTTGCAGATCTGGTCACCGGACAGGATGATGACATACTCCGGATCATAGCTGTCGATGAAGCCGATGTTCTGATAGATGGCGTTTGCAGTGCCCTTGTACCAGTCGGTGCCCTTTGCCTGCTCATAAGGCGGCAGGGTGTGCACGCCGCCGTGCAGACGGTCCAGATCCCAGGGCTGGCCGTTGCCGATGTACTCGTTCAGCTTCTGGGGCTGATACTGAGTTGCGATGCCCACGGTGTCGATGTTGGAGTTCACGCAGTTGGACAGCGGGAAGTCCACGATGCGGTACTTGCCGCCGAAGGACACTGCGGGTTTTGCCGTTTTCTGTGTCAGCGCGTACAAACGCGAGCCACGTCCGCCGGCAAGGATCATTGCCACAATTTCTTTTGCCATAGCTTTATTCTCCCCTTTAACATTAACATTTCCGCGTTTGGATTTTTTGCGGAAATGATAGTCAACGTGTGCGGTTACGGGTCGTCCGGGGTGCCGGAGTTATTCCTTCGGCTCCTTCGGTTTACGGGTGCGCTTTGCGGGTGCTTTTTCCGCCTTGGGTTCTGCTTCTGCCTTGGGCTTGCGGCCGGGCTTCTTTGCAGGCTTTTCCACTGCGGCCTCCGGCTCGGCCTTGGCCTTGCGGGTGGTCTTCTTTACCGGCTTCTCTGCAGGTGCCTCGGGCTCAGCTTTCGCCTTCCGGGTGGTTTTCTTCACCGGCTTTTCGGCAGGTGCTTCCGGTTCGGCTTTTGCCTTGCGAGTAGTCTTTTTCACAGCCTTTTCCGGCTCAGCAGCTTTTTCATCTTTGGCCTTTTTGACGGCAGGCTTTTTCACCAGCTTCTTCTCTGCCTTCTCGGCCTTGTCCTCTGCAGCCTTGCGGGTGCGCTTTGCAGGCACTTCAAAGTACAGGGTGCTCATGGGCGGCAGGGTGATGGTAATGCTCTGCTCAAAGCCGTGCAGCGGCTTCTTGTGGGTGCGCACCGACTTGTTGTGCACCGCGCCGGAACCGCCGAACTCGGCCTCGTCGCTGTTCAGGATCTCTTTGTATGTACCGGCTGCCGGGGCACCCAGCGTGTAGCCCTCGCGCAGGACGGGGTTGAAGTTGCAGACCACGAGGATCTGCTTGCCGGCAGCATCCTTGCGCAGGAATGCGATGACGCTCTGCTGCGAGTCATCCGGCACGATCCACTGGAAGCCTTCCCAGCTGTAGTCCACCTGCCAGAAAGCAGGGTGCTCCTTGTAGAAGGCGTTCAGAGTCTTGACGTAGTTCTGCAGCTCAGTGTGCTTGTCGTAGCCCAGCAGCATCCAGTCCAGCTGCTTTGCTTCGTTCCACTC
>CAVKKE010000089.1:0-12149 GCA_963656875.1 Barnesiella intestinihominis
GGAATGGAATATAGCTGGCTGCTATATCCGGTTCCATATTTATTGTAATAGGAGGTGGTGGAGATGGCGGCTGCGATGGTGACTTCATCCTTGGAAATGCCCAGAGGAATGGTCAGCAGGAAGACCATCAGGGAGATGATGCCGACCAGAATGGACTGATCCTTGCACTCCAGCTGCTTTGCCATCGAGTTGCCGATGCTGAACACGGCGTAGATGGCCATCATGTTGGTGGTGTAGGCGGAGATATAGGTAACGATGGGTTTCAGGCCGATGGCGGCGATAAAATTCTGATAGGCTTCAATGTTCAGGCCAGACAGCAGGGAAGCGATGGCACCCACCATGATGACGGGCAGCAGGGCGGAGAAGCCGCCGCTGATCGCTTTCAGGACCTTGTTCTGGGAGAGCTTGTTGGCAAATGGGATCAGCGTTTTTTCCATTGCCGCTTGAAATTTTTCCAGCATAGCTTTTTCCTCACTTCATGACAATTGTACGATGTTTTTCGCTCCCGCTGCGCGCCGACGGAAGCTTTCTGCTTTTCCACTATAACACTGCTTGGAAAAAATTCAATGAAATTTTGGAAAAAGATTCAAATTCGGCGAAGGGCCTAAATCTGGGACCTTTCTCTTGTGAAAGTTGCCAAAATATTGGATACAAGAAGGAAACAACTGGCAAAGAAAGAAAATATAAAAGAAGAACAAGCGTCATCAGCCTTGCTTTTCCCGGGCGGATGCGGTATCATGATAGTAAGATTTGGAAAATTTTCCAGATGGGGAAATACCCTGTCCGGAATGGGATATTGGAGAATGGTAAATTTGAAGAGGGAGGGAGCTTTATGAACCCGATCGCATTGCTCCGCAGTAAGTACGATACCCTGACCAACGCCGAACAAAAGCTGGCCGACTACATCATATCCGACCCCCGCTGTATGCTGGAAGGCCGGATGAGCCAGCTGTCCAAGAACGCTGGCTCATCCAACGCAGCACTGGCCCGCCTGTGCCAGAAACTGGGCTACGACGGCTTTTCGGAGTTCCGCTTTTCGATGAACAACTATCTGCTCTCGCAGGGCGGCGAGCGGCACGAGAACACCGACGAGACCGACGACCCCATCGAAAACATCCTTGATGCCTACACCCGCTACATCAAGATGATCCCGAACTATGTGCCCCGGGAACAGCTGAAAAGAGTGGCCCGGCAGATCTGCACAGCCAAGCGGATCTGCATCTGGGGTTTCAACCGCACCTATCAATCGGCCAGCCAGCTGGCCAACCGCCTGAGCCGTCTGGGAATCTTCAACAAGTGTACCGACGACTGGATCGTGATGACCGACGACTCCGAGGTGCTGGAAAAAGACGATCTCTGTATCGTCCTCAGCATGGCAGGCCGCGGTTTCCGGGAAAAAGAGAGCATCCTTGAAAACCTCAAGGCGCACAACTGCCCGATGATCCTTATCACCATGAATAATAAGATGCACATCGCGCAGCTTGCCGACGAGCTGCTCCTGCTGCCCCGCGTCACCGACGACAGTCAGGACAACTTCTTCGAGGATCAGATCATCGTCTATGTCATGCTGGAACTGCTGCTGTACGAAGTGGCCAGCCTGAAAGTAAGCCAGAACAAGGAGGAAAACCAGCCGTGAAGACCCTGAATTTTCTCATCAAGCCCGCCTCCGGCCTGTGCAATATGCGCTGCCGGTACTGCTTCTACGAGGACGAAGCCGCCAACCGCTCTGAGGCCAATACAGGCCGGATGACCGAGGCCATTGCCGACAAACTGATCGAGGACGCCTTTGCCGCACTGGAAGAGCGGGGAATGGTCACCTTCGCGTTTCAGGGCGGCGAACCGACGCTGGCCGGGCTGGATTACTTCCGCCATTTTGTCGCCAAAGTCGCCCAGTGCAACACCAAGCGGGTGCAGGTGAACTATGCCATCCAGACCAACGGCCTCGCCATTAACGAGGAGTGGGCGGACTTCTTTGCCGCCAACCGCTTCCTCGTGGGCGTCAGCGTGGACGGCACCAAGGCCATCCATGAGGAGCTGCGCCCGGACGCCGCCGGAAAGTCCACTTGGAACCGGGTGACCAAGAACCTTGCACTTTTACAGAAAAAGCGGGTGGACACGAATATTCTCTGTGTCGTCACCCGCCTGTGCGCCAAAAGCCCGGTCAAAGTGTATCACGCCCTCCAGAAGCTGGGCGGGCAATATTTGCAGTTCATCCCCTGCCTCGACCCGCTGGGGGCCGAGCGGGGCAGCATGGGCTACTCCCTGACGCCCGAACTGTATGCCAGCTTCCTCTGCGGCCTGTTCGACGAGTGGTATCTCGACTGGCGAAACGGCCATTATACCAGCATCCGTTTGTTCGATGATTACGTCCATCTGGCCATGGGAATGCCCGCCGGAACCTGCGCCACCAGCGGCAGCTGCGGCGCGTATCTCGTCGTTGAGGGCGACGGCACCCTTTACCCCTGTGATTTCTACTGCCTCGACGATTGGAAATTGGGTAAAGTCGGCGAACAGCCGTTGGATGCGTTTCTCCATGGGGAGAAAGAGCGGGAGTTTCTGGCACAGGGCGAGCGTCACCCGGCCGAATGCGCCGAGTGCGCCTGCCACGGCCTCTGCTTCGGTGGCTGCAAACGCGACTGGTATACCGACGAGACCGGCACCCACAATTATTTCTGCCCGGCTTTCCTCCGCTTTTTCTCTCATGCGGGGGTCCGGCTGGCCGAGATCGCCCGCGCAGAACGCACGATGCAGCGATAAATCAGATGGTGTCCTCCACCACGTCCAGCAGGTGGCAGGGGCTTAGTTGATACCGGGTGCAAAGGTTGGCCAACCCCTGCACGAAGTGGCGATCCAGAGAGACATCCGAAATGGAAAAGAGCTTCCGCCAACGGCCTTTTGCGCGCTGCAACGCCGCAATGCCAAAGGTGGTGTAACAGCCGGTGTCCGGCAGAATTTGTTCCTCCCGTATACAACAATAGTAATACATAAGCGTCTCTTCTCCCTTTGAAATTCCTGTCCGGCACGCTGCCGGGAACAACAGGCAATTCGCCGGTATATCCCATGAAAACAGTCGAAATCGCTTCGACACTTTTCGGTAAAAAATAACGCTTCCACTGAGAAAATCGTCCATTGACAGAATTCGGCGAACTGCGTATCCTTTTATCGGATCATTTGTTCGGAAATGTTATAACACAGCCGTGTTTCAAAGTACACAACCAATGCGGCAAAATTTGGCGGTGCAATCTGTATCGCCGATTCTTTTGGCCTGTGCGGTGCATTCTGCGCCGCCAAAATGGAACGGCACGGCGGACGAAATTGTTTTGGAGGAGATGACCTATGGCGGACTATCGAAAACGGATCGCAGAAGCCATTGCCTTTGCACGGGAATCGGCGGGGCTGTCGCAGCGGGAGCTTGCCGACCGCTTGAAACGGGACAAGCGCACCCTGCAGAAATGGGAAAAAGGCGAGATGAAAGTCTCGCTGGAAGATTTTCTCGAGATCTTCGAGGCACTGCGGGTGCCGGTGGAACCCTATTCCAAGTGGATCCGCCACCCGGAGCTGTACCCGCGCGGGATGATGGACATCGTGCGCACCAGCACCGACCGCAAGCGGGACGCGTTGATCACCTATTATAAGGAACACGCCTCGCCGGTGGAGATCGAGCAGGACTATTACATTTTCTTCGGCGACCATGGCAGCAATTTTTACGGAATGCGCCAGCAGCGGATGGCGAACCTGCAGACCCCGCTGCGCGACCGCAAACGGATCTGCCGCCAAATCATCGACAACTACAACGAAGCCGTGGAGTCCGGCACCCTGACCGAGCCGAACGCCCCGCAGCCCAATATGGAG
Source organism: Barnesiella intestinihominis (assembly GCA_963656875.1). Classification (GTDB taxonomy): domain Bacteria; phylum Bacillota; class Clostridia; order Oscillospirales; family Ruminococcaceae; genus Faecalibacterium. Next base: position 3,853 of record CAVKKE010000089.1, read on the forward strand.
ATCCTCGTTGCCTGCTATGAGGCCAGCGTCGAGAGCATCCGCGAGGGCAAGAACCACTACGCTCTGGGCGACCTGCAGGACCGCTGGACACCGGAGAAAGACGAAGAAACCGAAAAATCAAAGTAAAACCTGCGTTGTAGCAAGCAAAAGTGAGACTTTAAAAATATTGTCAAAAAACGCTTGACAATTTCCATATCCGTGGTATAATAACTAACGTTCCAAGCCGAACAGCTCGAACGAAAACAGAATATGCGGATATGGCGGAATTGGCAGACGCGTTAGATTCAGGTTCTAATCGGGGCAACTCGGTGGAGGTTCAAGTCCTCTTATCCGCACTCTCAAACGACAGCTTTCACAAAAGGCTGTCGTTTTTCTTTTGCATAAGTCCTTTTGGAAACGCTGTACCGTGCGGATAAGAGGGCTTGAAAGGGCGGCGGTGCGCAGCACCGTAAACAAAGCCACAGTGCGGCTTTGTTTAGCCCGTGGTTGGTGGAGTCTAGGAACGTCTACCGGGAGCACTACTCCTTCCCGCGGATAAGAGGACTTGAACAGGGCGGGCCTAAAAATTCCCCATAATCCCTCAAAAATCGTGTGTCGAATCTTGTCTTCCCAAACGCTCTTTTGCGGATAATACACGTTTTGTCCATGGCCCTCAAACCCGAATTTGCGCAGATTGTGTCGAGAAGAAAAATGACCATGACTTGACCATGGTAAGGCTGTAGTACAGTTGGAAAGGCTCCGACTGTGCGCTGCTTGCACGATTTGTCCATGTTGATTGGAAGACTTTGCACACAGACAAAATGAAAGACACCCCGGACTTCTTCAAGTGAGAAATCCGGGGTGTCTGTTTGTCTGTTTATCCTTTCTGCACCAGTTCAATAAACAGCTTCATCTGCGGGGTCAGCCATTTGTCGCGGTGGTAGAAGAGCTGGCGGTGCATCTGCAATTGGCACTCGGGGACGTTCAGGCGGGCCAGCGACCCGGCAGCGAGGGCGGGGCGGACGATGTATTCGGGCAGGAAGGAGAGGCCCATGCCGCGCTCCACCAGCTGGCAGAGCTGGGCTGCACTGCCAAGCTCGAGGTAGGGGTGGATCTCCAACCCCTGCGCGGCAAGGCACTGGTCGAGGGCATCCCGGTAGCTCATGCCCCGCTCGGTGAGCAGAAACTCCTGCCGGGTCAGCTCCTCGAGAGTCACAGACTCCTCCCCGGCCAGCGGATGCCCGGCCGGTGCTACGAAGCAGACCGGCTCCGGGGTGTCTACGGCCAGTGTGATGCTGGGCAGGAGGATGGGCTGGTCGAGGGTGTAGGCGAGGTCGGTCTGGTTGGCGGCCAGCATCCGGAGCATTTCGTCGGCGGTGGCGGTGCGGAGCACCAGTTCCACCTGCGGACACCGGGCGTGGTACTGCCGGAGCAGGTCGGGCAGGAACGCGCTGGACACTGAGTCGGCCAGTGCGACCCGGAGCGTGCCCCGGATCTGCTGTTCCGGCTGCAGGGCGGCTTTGGCCTGCTGTGCGGTGGTCAGCAGGGTGCGGGCGTAGGTCTGAAAGGTCTGGCCGGCATCGGTCAGTCGGACGGTCTTGCCTACCCGGTCAAAGAGGGGCGTTTCCAGCTCGGCTTCCAGCTGAGCAATCTGGGACGAGATGGCCGACTGGGAGTAGCCCAGTTCCCGCGCCGCCTGCGAAAAGCTGTGCAGCTCGGCCACATGAAGAAAGGTGTTGACGGTGCGCAGTTCCATGGCAGCCTCCGGTCAGCGGCGGTCGATGCCGGTCACGGTCAGCACTTCGCCGTCCACCGTAAAGTGGACTTCCAGCCCGCCGAACTCCATGCCGTAGACCCGGCTGGGGTCGTGCTGGTAAGAGGGCCGGGGGTCCTGCTCGAGCACACCGGCCAGCCCCTCCCGCTGGTCGGCGGGGACATTGGCCCAGAGCGTTTTCGGGCATTCGACCCGGAGCTTGTGCCGCTGGGTCTGGGCCGTGAAGCCGCCCGCAGCGTCCGGATGGCAGTCGGCGTAGGGCAGATAGGGCTTGATGTCGTAAATGGGGGTACCGTCCATCAGGTCGGCTCCCCGCACGATCAGCACCGGGCCGACTTCGGGCCGAAGCTCGATCTTTTCCAGTTTGACGCTGGACAGACCCAGCGGATTGGGCCGGAAGGGGGAACGGGTGGCGAATACGCCCATCCGGGTGTTGCCGCCCAGACGAGGCGGACGGACCGTCGGCGACCAGCTGTCCCGCACGGCTCCCGAGAACTGCCAGACCAGCCAGATGTGGCTGAAATCTTCCAGCCCGCGCACGGCGTCGGCGTTGCGGTATTCCGGCGTGAAGATGATCTCTCCCAGCAGGCTGTCCACCAGCCCGCTCTGCCGCGGGATGCCGAACTTGGTGGGAAAAGCGGTATGAATGTGGGCGATGACCTTGAGCGTCATGGCCTCTTTGGAAGGTTGCGCTGTCATAAAATATCTCCTATTATAGTGAATCGCAAGGCCCGGCTGACGTCGGAGCCGCAGGCGACCAGACGAAACGTATGCCGATATGCCAAGGGCTCCCACTCCGGGGGAGCTGTCGCCGTAGGCGACTGAGAGGGCTATAATCCCCGGCAGAACCCCACGGCCTTGCCCTCAATCTGTAGTTCTTCCAGCTGTGCGCCGGTGTAGATCATGGGCGGGCAGACGGCGGCGTTGTCGGCCAACAGCATGACTGCATCGCCCTGCCGGTGAAAATGCTTGAGGGTGGCTTCTTCGCCGACCCGGACGGCGGCAATCTCGCCCTGCTCGACTTCGGGCTGGCGGCGGATGCAGACGATGTCGCCGTCGCAGATGGTCGGGGCCATGCTGTTTCCGTGGCAGGTCAGTGCGAAATCTGCATGCCACGCGGCCGGGACGCCGATGTAGCACTCGATGTTCTGCTCCGCCGTGATGGGCGTGCCGCAGGCGATGGAGCCGACCAGCGGCACCTGCGCCATGGCCGGCAGCGGCTCAAAGCCCGGCGGCGGTGCCGGAATGTCCAGCCCCAGCAGCCACGCCGGAGTGGTGTTGAGGGCGGCGGCCAGTTCTTCCAGTTTGGACTGGGGCAGGTCGTTGACGCCCTTTTCGAGTTTGGTGATGGAGGATTTGGAGCGGTAGCCCATCCGGTCGGCCAGCTCCTCCTGCGATAAGCCGAGCTCTTCCCGGCGTTGCCGTACCCGGCGGGATAGTTCCGACATAGAAAACCTCGCTTTCTGCCACCCGGAAAACGCGGCGGATGGCTTTGAGACCAGTATACCAGAGAATTTCCTGAAATTCAACTTTCTGCGCAAAAAATCGAAAATATGGTTGACAAATAATCAACTTGAGACTATAATACAACCAAAGATTGTAAAACGAAGCGAAGACACAAAACAGAAAGGAGAAGACACCATGATCGACGTCGAACAGCTCAGCGGCTACATTGACCAACAGGGATTCAAACACGGGTATGTTGCCCGGGTCTTGGGGATCGCACCCAACACCCTGCGGCTGAAACTGCGGGGCGAGAAGGATTTCAAGGTCAGTGAGGCAGACAAGCTGGCCCACCTGCTGGAACTGACCCGGGAAGAACGGGACGGCTGCTTTTTTGCGCCGGATGTCTACTGGACGACCCCGCTGCCCCGCCGGACGCCCGGCCCGAAACCCCGCAGCGAAAGGAGCCGCCCATGACGCGGGAGCAGGTCGCCCGGACCAAGAACGCCCTCAGACGCTACGGGACCCGGCAGTGGGCGCAGTGCCCGGTGAATCACGGCTGGTCCCGCGCCATCGAGAAAACGCTGGACTATTACGACCAGCGGGATCCCATCCGCTCCAACCTGCTCCGCCTGCGGTACTTCGAGCACTGCGGCGAGGAGGAAACCATCGAGCGGCTGAACATCGGGCGCACCACCTACCAGAAAGCTCAGCTGGATCTGCTGAGCACCATTGCGGTCTATGCGGCAGGGGAGGGTGCAGCCGTTTCCTGAACCCCTGAAACAGCGAAACTCCCCCGGAAAACCCGAGGGAGCAGGATGTCATTGCTTTTTCTGTTTGGGGGTGTCGCAGTGCTGGTGGCAGGACGCACAGTTGCCGCCGCACCCTTCGCCCTTCCAGCCGCCTTGTTTGGAAATCCAGACCACGGCCACGGCAAAGGCCACGACCAGAATCAGCAGCGTGATAATTCCGCGGATCGTCAGCATAAAAAAGACCTCTCTTTTTGCGCAGGTGCTACCCACCTGTCTGGCCACAGTATACACCATTTTGCGCCAAAGGGCAACCGCAAACCGGCCAAAACCGCGCACATAAGCGGAAAATGTGCGCCTTCTGCCCGGCTGTGCCATAAAATCCAAGAAAATGAAAATTGGGGCTTGCAATTCCTCCCTCGCCATGGTATAATATCACTGTTCCGATTCGGAGGATTAGCTCAGCTGGTTAGAGCACCTGCATCACACGCAGGGGGTCTGGGGTTCGAGTCCCTAATTCTCCACCAAACACAAGGCCGTTTACCTGAAAAGGTGAGCGGCTTTTTCTTGTATCTGCGCGATTTTTAACCTGCAGAAGTGAAACGAATTCACTTCTGCATATTGATAATGAAACGTGTGGGAGGCCCCCTTTTCAGTCGTTTGTAGCAAGTTTGTAGCAAATCTGTAGCAAAATTCGGGGAGGAACGGCAAAATGGCCTCAGAAACTCGATTTTTGTGGATTTTTGGGTATAAAATTTTATCTCTGAATTTTGTGCAGAATGACAATGGTGCCTTTTGGAGCGCTAGATTTTTTCATTTCTTGAAAGTTTGGCGCTCTTTCGTTATAATAGAAATGCGAGAAGGTGAGCACAATGATTTTACAATACTATGTAACGGAATCTACTACCGGAAACCGAACGAATATAGAGATTGAAGCTGCAACAAAAGAAGATTTAGAAATCACAAAAAATGGTTGGCAGACTGTTTGGGATACCGAGTTCATCCTTGACCCGCAGAAAGAAAAGTATGTTGCCAAAACCGAAGCTGGTGAAATTATTGCGCTGGGTGCCTACCGTGTTCGGGAAGGAAGCGTAGCTGTTTATATCGCTTATATCGAAAGTCAGCCGGAGAGTAATCCCACTCTGACGAAGCATAAGAAATATCAGGGGATTGGGAAAGCTATGATTGCGTTCGGAATCCAGCTTTCTATTGATGCGAACTGTAACGGCGTGATTGTTTTTGAGGCCAAAACGGACGATTTGGAGCAACATTACATCAGGGATTTTGGAGCACGTCCAGTTGCATCGTTTTATCCAGACGGCCCTAAAACCTTTATGATTGCTGACCAAGCTGCAAAAGACATTTTCTCTTCGTATCTTTTCTAAAAAGGAGGAAACTACATGAAAGAATACACAAACAATATCGACATTGTGTTTTCTCCTATGTCAGATGAAACGATGTCGTGGCTGGATGAACTGCTTACAACTTGTAAACGGTTTAATGTGGATTACTATAATGCTTCTGAAAAAGACCGTGCTTTTGTGGAAGCTGTTGCGAGAAAAAATTATGGGCTTAAACAAGCGTATGCCACAGGAAAGCCTGCTTCTGCTGTGGAACCATTCTTCGGAATCCACCGTGCAGGCTGAATACGTAATGTTCGACTGCCATATCCGGTTCCCCATATATTGTAATAGGCGGTGTTACTATGGATATTGATGTTAAACGAATGTCCTCTGCTGCAATTGAAATGCTAGATCAGCTTAGTATTGTTTGCAAACGTTTTGGTGTAGACTATTATGCAGCATCTCAAAATCAGCGCGATTTGCTGGACAGTATTGCTTTACACGAATACCAGTTGAAAAAAGCGCATGAGCAGGGGCTGAGACGTTCTGAAGTACCGCCGTTTCTTGGCTTAAAGCGCACCGACCGAAGCAATGATATGCCCGCTTGAGAGTTGAGCACCGCAAAAATGTATGGATAAGCGCAAAGCCGTTTACTTGAAAAGGTAATCGGCTTTTTGAATACAATAATTGTTGTTGAAGCTTGTGCATGATGACAAGCGCCACTTTTTCACTTGCCACTTTTTCACTTGGATAAAATTATGAGTGAAAGGAAAAATATTATGCGCTACACCATACGGCACTTTGATTTGCCGCTGCTTACATTTGAAGCAAATATGGACGGTGCGGATGCTGATCTCCATATTATAAAGGTCTACGAAGAGAACCGTCCCTTTCTGCCTTTGAGCCTGAACGTATCGGAAGATGGTGTGGAACGCTGGCTGCGGCATCGTACGATTCCGAAAAACAGAGCCTATGTACACCCGTTTCTTTCAAAGGTAGGGCTTTCCTTTAATCGACCGCTTGAAATTATTGCAGCAAACAAAGGACTTTCACTCAATGACTGCTTTTGGGTAGATGCAGAGGGCTCCGGGGATACTTTTGAAAAAGTAAATCTTTACGATAACCGATTCAGTCAGGTGCTGGCAGCGATTGCCTTTACAGGATATGGCAGCAGCATACGAACATCGCTTGCATCCTGCCCGGAGTTCTCTACCAATGGAATGCTGCCTAAATGCTGGCGTAGGCAAAACGGAAAAATCTACCTTTATAAAGGTGGTACGTCAGGATTCAGCAATCTTGGATTTGAACCGTACTCGGAACTGTACGCTTATCAAGTTGCGCAGGCAATGGGCGTAAATGCGATTCGCTACACCCTGACGAAGGACCTGAAAAAGACACTTTGTTCCAAGTGTGAGCTGTTCACCAGCAAGGAGTACTCTTATATTCCTATCGGGCAGCTCGTATCCAAAGGCGGGATAAAAGCGATTTTTGAATATTATCAGACATTAGGCCAGACCTTTGTGGATGCACTGGAAGATATGCTAGTCTTTGATGCAATCATTTGCAACACAGACCGCCACTATGGAAATTTTGGCGTGCTGATGGATAATAAGACCAACACGATTGCCGCGCCTGCACCGCTGTTTGACCATGGAAACTCGCTGTTCAGTCTGGGCGGAACGGATCTTTGGGACGACCAGAAAGCATTTGATGAATATGCCCGTACTCTTCTTCCGCTTGCATACGATGATTTCTTTGCAGCTGCAAAGAGTGTATTGAGGCCCCGCCATCGTGCAATGCTCCATAAGTTGCTGGATTTCCACTTTGACCGTAGAGCGACACGTTATAATCTGCCGCCAAAACGCTTGAAGATGATTGAAAAAGAGATACAGCGCAGAGCAAGAGTACTTTTAGGGTAAAAAAGAAATCGCCAAACGTGAGAGATTCCTTTCTCATACGCTGGCGATTTTTTGTATATCTGAAACCGTCACACCATGCCAGTTCATCGTACTGATAGCATTGACATACTCCTGCGAAACTTCCTTGTTGGGAATCGTCACGGCTTCATCTATGCTATTGTAGGTCAGATAACCCAAATGTACCAGCAGGGTTAGCACATCGTCTTTGCTGGCAAAGGTGGTCATATCATTGCTGAAAGTGGCCGTGTTGATTTTTATGGCTTCGCCTGCAAGCATTCGGACAACTGCATCCTGCAAGCCATCCATATCCATCTGGATGTAGATTTTTAAGGCTTCGTATGTTTCCGTCTGGTTCCAATAAGTTCCGAACTTGTGCCGCAGCATCGCTTCTACAACAGACTTAGGGCTGTACATGGAATAATGTTCATCTCCGGACTGCCGATGGGCAACCAGGTCATAGCCATCATACCATGCTTTGGCCTCCTCAAAGTTCATCTGATACTTTTCGCAAAGAGCAGACACTTCTGATTCGGTAAAGCCAAAATACTCTGCCAGTTCACCGGGATCGGTCATGGAATACTCAGTAAACATATTTAGTGCAGAGTGGGAACCGTACTTTTTAATAGGTAAAATGCCTGTCATGTAGGCCAATGCGACGTAATCCTTATCTTTGAGCCAAGCTCGCAGAAAGTCAAGATATTTCTTCTGTGCATCCTGATTCTGCTGATATTCCCGAAACAGGCAATCCCATTCGTCAATTAAAATCACGAAAGAACGATTTGTTTTTGCGTAAATGTCTTTCATGACCTGAATGAGGTTGTTTTCATCCCGGAAACGCACATCCTGAAAATGGTCGGTTAGGTCAAATATCAGATATTTTTGCAGCATTGTCAGCATTTCATCCATGCTATGTGTCATACTGAGAAATTCCTGTATATTGACTTTGATTACGTCATACTGGTTGAGATGCTGCTGATAAGATGGTGAATAGTGGATTTTCAAGGAACTGAACAACAATGCGGAATTCTCGCCACGGTCATAGTAAGCGGCTAGCATATCGGCAGCCATCGACTTGCCGAAACGGCGAGGG
>CAVKKE010000090.1:0-12127 GCA_963656875.1 Barnesiella intestinihominis
GCAGCTGGCAGAGCGCCGGTACCCTTTCCGGCGGCGAGCAGCAGATGCTGGCCGTTGGCCGTGCTTTGATGAGCAAACCGAAGCTGCTGATGCTGGATGAGCCCAGCCTGGGCCTTGCTCCTATCGTGGTGCGGGAGATCTTCGACATCATCCGCACCGTAAACCAGCAGGGCATCACCGTGCTGCTGAATGAGCAAAACGCCAACATGGCGCTGAAAGTTGCCGACTATGCCTATGTGCTGGAGACAGGCACTCTTACACTGTCCGGCACTGGTGCTGAGCTGCTGGCAGACGAAAGCGTCAAGGCGGCATATCTGGGCAAAAAACGGAATTGATGTTCCTATTACTCTCCCGTCTCCCTAAAAAGGAGCGGCTGCACGTTACATGCAGCCGCTCCTTTTGTTAGTTTTGGAAATGGACTCCTTCAGTCGCACTTCGTGCGCCAGCTCCCTCAAAGAGGGAGCCTTGCCGTACGAAAAAACCTCCCTCACTGAGGGAGGTGGATACGAACGAAGTGAGCAGACGGAAGGAGTTCTCTCACTGCTTTCTCGCAGCGTCCTTCATGCTCTTCACATAAGCACCGATGTGTTCCGGGGCATCCTTGCCGTACTGTTCCAACAACTTGATGATGGCCGAACCCACGATAGCACCGTCCGAGATGCCTGCCATCTTCGCGGCCTGTTCCGGCGTGGAGATGCCAAAGCCGATGGCGCAGGGCGTCTTGGTGTTCTCCCGTACCACCTTTACAATGGATGCAAGGTCGGTCTTGATCTCACTGCGGGTGCCGGTGACGCCAAGGCTGGACACGATGTACAAAAAGCCCTCGGCTTCTCTGGCGATCATGGCAATGCGGTTCTCCGAAGTAGGCGCGATCATAGAGATCAGGTCCACGCCATACCTGCGGCAGATGGGCAGGAATTCGTCCTTTTCTTCATAGGGCAGGTCGGGCAGGATCATGCCGTCAATGCCGATCTCCGCGCAGGTGGAGATGAACCGTTCGGCTCCATAGGAGAACACCACGTTTGCGTAGGTCATGAACACCATAGGGATGCTCATATCCTTGCGCACCTCCCGCACAAAGTCGAACACTTTGTCGGTAGTGGTGCCCGCTTTCAGGGCGCGGATGTTTGCCCCCTGAATCACCGGGCCCTCGGCGGTGGGGTCGGAGAACGGGATGCCCAGCTCGATCAGGTCAGCCCCGTTTGCCGCCATGGCGCGGACGGCTGCCGCAGTGGTTTCCAGATCCGGGTCGCCGCAGGTGATGAACGGAATGAACGCCTTGCCGTCGGCAAAGGCCTTTGCAATGTTACTCATGGAGGTCCTCCCCTCTGTAGCGGGCGATGGCGGCGCAGTCCTTGTCGCCGCGGCCCGAAATGGTGATAACGATGATCTTGTCCTTGTCCATGGTGGGAGCCAGCTTGATAGCGTGGGCCACGGCGTGGGCGGATTCGATGGCCGAGATAATGCCCTCGGTGCGGGCCAGATATTCAAATGCGTTCACGGCTTCGTCGTCGGTAATTGCCACATATTCAGCGCGGCCAATGTCATGCAGCCATGCGTGTTCCGGGCCGATTCCGGGATAGTCCAGACCTGCGGAAATGGAGTAGACCGGAGCAATCTGGCCGTACTCATCCTGGCAGAAATAGGACTTCATACCGTGGAAAATGCCGAGACGACCCGTGTTGATGGTAGCAGCAGTCTCAAAGGTATCGATGCCGCGGCCTGCAGCTTCGCAGCCGATGAGACGCACATCTTTGTCATTGATGAAATTGTAGAAACTGCCAATGGCATTGGAGCCGCCTCCCACACAGGCAATGACAGCATCCGGCAGGCGGCCTTCCTTCTCAAGCATCTGTTCCTTGATTTCCTTAGAGATGACAGCCTGAAAATCACGCACGATGGTGGGGAACGGATGCGGGCCCATGACCGAGCCAAGGCAGTAATGGGTGTCGCTGATGCGGCTGGTCCACTCGCGCATGGCCTCGGACACAGCGTCTTTCAGGGTACCGGTGCCGCTGGTGACAGGGATCACCTCAGCGCCCAGCAGACGCATCCGGTAGACGTTCAGGGCCTGACGCTTGGTGTCCTCTTCGCCCATAAACACCACGCACTCCATGCCCATCAGGGCGGCAGCGGTGGCAGTGGCCACGCCGTGCTGGCCTGCACCGGTCTCCGCGATCAGGCGGGTCTTGCCCATCTTTTTGGCAAGCAGCGCCTGACCCAGCACGTTGTTGATCTTGTGGGCGCCGGTGTGGTTCAAGTCTTCACGCTTGAGGTAGATTTTTGCGCCGCCGAGATCTTTGGTCATCTTCTCGGCATAGTAGAGGCGGCTGGGGCGGCCTGCGTACTCGTTGAGCAGCTCCGTCAGTTCCCGGTTGAACTCGGGGTCATTTTTGTAATGGTTGTAAGCTTCTTCCAGTTCAATGACGGCATTCATCAGCGTTTCAGGGATATACTGTCCGCCGTGGATACCGAAGCGTCCGTTGGGATTCGTCATGGTCGTTCATTCCTTTCGTCATTTCTCATTGTTTCGCACAGCGGCCACGAATGCCGCCATTTTTTGTTCGTCCTTCTTTCCTGCCGTTTCAATGCCGGAACTGACGTCCACCGCATAGGGGTAGAGCCGCTTTACAGCGTCTCCCACTGTGTCCGGGCCAAGCCCTCCGGCGAGGAAATAAGGCCGTTCGAATTTCTCCAGAAGTGTCCAGTCAAAAGCGGTTCCTGTTCCGCCCGCACCGGAGTCCAGTAGGATCATGTCCGCCGGGCTTTTTTCAGCTTTCGCAAGGCTCTCTGGCCCATCGACCCGGAACGCCTGAATCAGCGGTTTGTTTGTCAGTTTTCGCAGGCTTTCGATATAGTTTTCATCCTCCTGCCCGTGAAGCTGAGCAATATCGATGATGCCCGTATTCAAAAGGCCCGCTACTGTTTCCGGCTTTTCGTTCACGAACACGCCCACAGCCTGAATCTCCGGAGAAAGCTGTGCTTTTAATTCTGCTGCCGTTTCCCGGGAAACAGCCCGTTTGCTTTTGGGGGCAAACACGAAGCCAATATACTCCGGCTTCAGCGCATTTGCCGCCGTGATATCTTCCGAGCGGGTCAGGCCGCACAATTTGATTTTGGTCATATCACAACAGCCCTTTCAGCTCCTGCAGTTTCGCAGTCTTGTCCGGGGCACGCATGAGCGTTTCGCCAATGAGCACCGCGTCGGACCCGATGGCGGCAAGCTGTGCTACGCCCTCAGCGGTCTTGACGCCGCTTTCTGAAACGAAGAGCACATCCTTCGGGATGCGGAAGCGCAGGCGGCGGCTGTTTTCGGTATCCACCGTGAAATCTTTCAGGTTGCGGTTGTTCACGCCGAGGATGCGTGCACCGGCCTCGAGCGCCCGGTCAACTTCGGCATCGTCGTGGGCTTCCACCAGTGCGGAAAGCCCCAGACTGTCGCAGACTGCAAGGTATTCTTTGAGCTGTGCATCGTCGAGGATGGCACAAATCAGCAGTACCGCTGAAGCCCCCAGAAGCTTTGCTTCATAGATCATGTATTCGTCCACTGTGAAGTCCTTGCGCAGGCAGGGCGTGGAGACGGCAGAGGCAATTTCTTTTAAATAAGCGTCGCTGCCGAGGAACCACTTGGGTTCCGTGAGCACGGAAATGGCGTCGGCACCGGCTGCTTCGTAGGCTTTTGCAATGTCCAGATAGGGAAACTCCGGTGCAATAAGCCCCTTGGATGGCGATGCTTTTTTGCACTCACAGATGAAGGATAACCCCGGCTTTGCAAGTGCTTTTTCAAAGCGGAAGTCTCCTTTGGGCAAAGCCAGCGCCTGTCGTTTCACCTCAGCAAGCGGAATCTGCTGTTTGGCTGATTCCACCCTCTGCCGGGCGTGGTCAGCCAACTGGTCCAGGATGGTCATGCGTTTTCCTCCGGGCGGTTGCTCACTTCGACGAATTTGTTCAGCACAGCCAGAGCTGCACCGCTGTCGATGAGCTGCGCTGCCAGCCGGATGCCGTCGGCCATGGTCTCGGCCTTGCCGCCGATATAAAGGGATGCACCCGCATTCATCAGAACAGCGTCACGCTTGGGACCCTTCTCCCCTGCCAGAATGGCCCGGGTGATGGCAGCATTCTCGGCTGGGGCACCGCCCACAAGGTCGGCTTTCGTGCAGCGGGTCAGACCGAACTGTTCCGGCTCAATGGTGTAGCACTTGTACCAGCCGTCCTTGATCTCACAAACTTTAGTAGGAGCGCTCAGGGAGATCTCATCCAGCTTGTCCTTGCCGTAGACCACCATGCCGCGCTGGACACCCAGACTGATGAGCACCTGTGCCAGTGGTTCCACGAGATATTCATCGTAGACGCCCAGCAGCTGCATCTTGGGCGAGCCGGGGTTCGTGAGCGGTCCAAGAATGTTGAATACGGTGCGGAAGCCCAGCTCTTTGCGGATGGGACCGACATACTTCATGGAGGTGTGGTATTTCTGCGCGAAGAAGAAGCAGATGCCCACCTCGTTCAGCAGTTCCACACAGCGGGCAGGGCTCTGCTGGATATTCACGCCCAGCGCTTCCAGACAGTCAGCAGTGCCGCACTGAGAAGATGCAGCCCGGTTGCCGTGCTTGGCCACCTTCATGCCGCCTGCAGCCGCCACCAGTGCCGAGGTGGTGGAGATGTTGAAGCTATGGGCGTTGTCGCCGCCGGTGCCGACGATCTCAAAAATATCCATGCCGGTGTCCACTTTGGTTGCGTGGTCGCGCATGGCGGCGGCACAGCCTGCAATCTCGTCGGTGGTCTCAGCCTTAGCGCTCTTGGTGGAAAGCGCCGCCAGGAAAGCTGCGTTCTGGGTCGGGGTGGTCTCGCCGCTCATGATCTCGTTCATCACGGCATAGGCTTCGTCGTAGGTCAGGTCCTGCTTGTTGACGATCTTCACAATGGCTTCTTTGATCATTTTCTTAACCCTCCATAAAATTTTTCAAGATCAACCGGCCCTGCGGGGTCAGGATGGATTCCGGATGGAACTGCACTCCGTAGATGGGGTACTTTACATGCTGCACTGCCATCACTTCGCCGTCAGCAGTGCGGGCTGTGACTTTGAGCTCCGGTGGCATCGTGGCAGGGTCTGCCGCCAGCGAGTGATACCGTGCCACCAGAAGCGGGGCTTCGCGGCCCTTGAACAGCAGGCACTCCGGGTCAAATTCCACTTCGGACTGCTTACCGTGCATGAGCTGTCTGGCGTAGGTGACCGTTGCCCCAAATGCGGCGCAGATGGCCTGATGCCCAAGGCAGACGCCCAGCGTGGGGATCTCCCGGCCAAGGGTGCGGGCAGCTTCCAGCGTGATGCCCGCGTCCTCCGGCCTGCCCGGCCCCGGCGAAAGGATGACCCGCCGGGGTGCAAGGGCAAGAATTTCATCAATGGTCATCTCATCATTGCGGATGACCCGGATGCCGGGGTCCAGCTCCCCCACCAGCTGGTAAAGGTTATAGGAAAAGCTGTCGTAGTTGTCGATGAGCAGTGTCATAAGCCTTCCTCCTGTGCCTGACGGAGCGCACTGACCACGGCCTGCGCCTTGTTGATGCACTCCTGATATTCCTTTTCTGGCACCGAGTCCGCCACGATGCCGGCACCGCTGCGGACGAACACCCGACCATTCTTCTTATACGCGATGCGGATGGCGATGCAGGTGTCCATGTTGCCGGTGAAATCGATGTAGCCGATCGCCCCTCCGTAGATGCCCCGCTTGTTGTTTTCCAGCTCACCAATGAGCTGGCAGGCGCGGATCTTGGGCGCACCGGAAAGGGTGCCCGCCGGGAGAACCGCTTCGATGGCGTCCAGCGCGTCGCACTCAGGCCGCAGGACGCCCCGCACAGTGGAACCAATGTGCATCACATGGGAGTAGCGCTCGATGGAGTGGAATTTTTCCACTTCCACCGTGCCGAACCGGCTCACCTTGCCCAGATCGTTGCGGCCAAGGTCTACCAGCATGTTGTGCTCGGCCAGTTCCTTTTCATCTGCCAGCAGCCCTGCTTCCAGCGCCTTGTCCTCTTCGTCGGTCCTGCCGCGGGGGCGGGTGCCTGCCAGTGGGAAGGTATGGAGAACGCCGTCCTCCAGCTTGACCAGCGTTTCCGGCGAAGCACCGGCCACTTCCACATCCGTGCCGGAAAAGTAGAACATATATGGCGACGGATTGATAGTGCGCAGCATCCGGTAGGCCCCCAGCAGGCTGCCTTCAAAGGGTGCCGCCAGCCGGTTGGAAAGCACGATCTGGAAGATTTCGCCCTCGTGGATGGCATGCTTTGCCTTTTCCACCATTTCGCAGTAGGCTTCCTTCCCGAAAAGGGGTGTCACCTCTCCGGTCAGCCGGCCTGCCGGTTCCTGTTTCGGGGTGCCGGTCTGCAGCAGCTGAGCCAGCTGGTTCAGGCGGAGGATTGCTTTGTTGTAATTCGTCTCAAGATTTTCCGTATCCAGCGGCATGTTGACGATGAGCACGATCTTCTGCCGGAAGTTGTCGAAGGCAATGACCTGATCGAACAGCATCAGGTCCACATCCTTGAAGTTCTCGGTGTCCTGCGCTTTGGTGCGGGCTCTCGGTTCGCTGTAGCCGAGGTAATCGTAGGAGAAATATCCCACAAGGCCACCGGTGAAGGGCGGCAGATATTCAAAGCGCGGACTTTTGTACTCAGCCAGGATCTGCCGCAGGACGGTGGAAGGATTCTGCGTTTCAAAAGTCAGCTCCCCTGCTTTCATGCGCCCATTCTGGCATGTGATCTCCATCCTGGGGTCAAGGCCGAGGAAGGTGTAGCGGCCCCACTTTTCGCTGGGCTGGGCACTTTCCAGCAGGTAACAGTGGGTGGAGACATTTTTCAGAATCTTCAGTGCTTCAATGGGCGTGCAGATGTCGGACAAAATTTCGCTGCTGACCGGCAGGACATCATAGCCGCCCGCCGCCGCGATGATTTTCACTTCGTCCAGTGTGGGCCGTATCTTCATAAGCCTTTCCCTCCCGATAAAACAAAAACTCCCCCGGCTCTTCTGCCGAGGGAGTGTAAAAAGAAAACGCCCCGGACAGAAGAAACCTCTTCTGTCAAGGACGAATAAAACTTGGCCTTTTATCCGCGGTGCCACCCTGACTTCATGGGCACGACCCCATGCACTTGGCGGGATGCCAACACATCCCCGGCAACTGACGTATGCCCAACGTTGCAGAATACTGTGCGGTCAAGCCCGCAGTTCCCTGCACCCTCAGCGGTCCATTTCGGGAAAATCTGACGAAAAGTCGCAATTTCCTTGACGAACTGTTTCCGGTCTGCTTCTCAGCTGCGCAGGCTCTCTGTACAGGCATGGTTCGCCGTTATCTCCGCTTCAACGGTTTAGTGTATTGAATTTGGCTATATTAAACCACGAAATTTTCGTTTGTCAAGACCCTACTGCAAATTTTTTCAAATTCAGCCTACCGTTACAGTGGGTTCAGTGTTTCCGGCGACGGTTCGTGCTGGAAAACTTCACCGCTTTCGCCGGTCTGCGGCGGCTGTGCAGGGCACTGTAATAGCCAAAGGCTGTGCCGCAGATGCCGCCCACGATGTGCATGAAATTCGCCACATTATCGTGCACAAAAAGAATGTCGTACACCTGCTGGCCAAAGTACAGCGCCGCCACCAGCAGCATCGTGACCGGAATGCCGCCGGAAAAGCCAGCCAGCGACGACAGCATAATAAGCATGAACACGATGCCGGACGCTCCCAAAAGGCCCGAATGCGGAAACAGCACGCACTGCAGCACGCCGGTGACCAGCGCCGTGAACACGATGCCGCACAAAAGCGGCTTGCTGCCGTACTTTTCTTCCATGGGCGGGCCGATGACCAAAAGTAGCAGCATATTGTTGAGGAAGTGATCCCAGCTTGCGTGCCCCAGCACATGGCCGAACAGCCGCACATAAAACAGCGGATCTTTCAGCGATGAGCGGTAGACGCAGAACAGATGCATCGTGGTCCAGCCATCCGTCCACTGGTCAAGGAACAGCACCCCCAGCGAAAGCAGAAAAAAGGTAAGGATCACCGGGGAATTATATTGAAGTTCAAATTTGAGCCTGACTTTCTTCATCCTCTTGTCTCCACCCAGTATTCACCCATGCTCTGCCCAGGCTGGTTCGTCACTTCGTCATTGAGATATGCGCCAAGGCCGCAGCTTTCCGGCTTCCATGCCAGCGCCGCTTCCACGGTGGGGTATTCCACCTCGGCATACCAGAACTCAGTGGGCTGGCCCTCATCCACATGATTCACTTCCAGCACCGAGCCGTCCGGCAGCGTATAGCTGCGGCGGAGCTTTGGGATAAGAGGTTTGCCGATGATCTTGTGTTCCAGGTCATCAAAGAGTTCTTTATCGATGCTGCGCTCGATTTCTTCACGGGCCAGCCCGCCGCCCGACTTGAAGCAGAGGATATAGTCAGTCCTGCCGCCGGTAAGAGCTTCTTCCCGGATACGGACGGTGGGCCGCACGCTGATATAACCCTGCCGCATGGTGAATTCTTCTTTCAGCGGCAGGCCCTCCGGCCAGCCTTTTACCATCCATTTGCGTTCGATCTCCATGATGCTTCCCTCTTTCATGTGATTTTGTATTTATTCTAGCATGATTTTATGATATTATAAAGAGTAGATTTCAAGCAAAGCCTTCTCCCCTTGGGGAAGGTGCTGAACGAAGTGAAGCGGATGAGGGGAAGCTGTGCCCAGATTTTGTTCTATCAGAGCGGCATCAGAAGATAACTGCCCCTCATCCGGCTGCTCCCGTTGGTCGCATCCACCTTCCCCCAAGGGGGAAGGCCATTCTGAGGAGAATCATATGAAAGAACGCACTTACCCTGTATACACTGTTAATAAGCATGCCGAAGCAAACCTCGTGGCAGGCCACCCGTGGGTGTACGAGAATGACATTATCCATTCCCCGGAGAATGAACCCGAGAACGGCACGCTGGCCGATGTGGTCAGCACCAAGGGCTCTTACCTCGGCACCGGCTTTATCTCGCTGAAAAGTAAAATCCGCGTGCGGCTGATCTCCCGCAACGCCAATGATACCTTTGATGAGGCTTTCTGGCGCCGCCGGGTGGAGTACGCCTGGGCCTACCGCAAGACGGTTCTGGAGCCGGACGACATCTCTGCCTGCCGCGTGATCTTTGGCGAAGCAGACCAGTTCCCCGGCCTGACGGTGGACCGTTTCAGCAATATCCTTGTCACCCAGACCCTGAGTGTGGGCATGGAAAAGCTCAAACCCGTCCTCTTCCCCATTCTGGCGGACGTGCTGCGCGCCGACGGCCAGACCATCGACGGCATCTACGAGCGCAACGACGAAGCCCTGCGCGCCAAGGAGGGGCTTGAGCAGAACAAGGGCTGGTTCGAGCTGCCCGGTGAAACACATCCCGAAAGCACCCAGACCGAGATCTGCGAAAACGGCGTCTATTATCATGTAGACTTTGAGAATGGCCAGAAGACCGGCTTCTTCCTCGACCAGAAGTACAACCGCCGGGCCGTGGCACGCATTGCCGCTGGCCACACCGTGCTGGACTGCTTCACCCACACTGGCAGCTTTGCTCTGAATGCTGCCAAGGGCGGTGCCGCACGGGTAACGGCTGCGGACATTAGTGCAGATGCCATCGCCATGGCACAGCGCAATGCAGAGCGCAACGGCCTGACTAACATGGATTTTCTCTGTGAAGACACCTTCGAGCTGCTGCCCCGCCTTGAAAAAGAGGGGCACCCCTACGATTTCATCATCCTTGATCCGCCGGCCTTCACCAAGTCCCGCCGGACAGTGGACAACGCCATGCGCGGGTACAAGGAGATCAACTACCGCGCCATGAAGCTGCTGCCCCGCGGCGGCTATCTGGCAACGGCAAGCTGCTCTCACTTTGCCACTGAGGAGCTGTTCATCAAGATGCTGCGGGCAGCAGCAAAAGATGCGCACCGCCAGCTGCGGCAGATCGAAGTGAAGCAGCAGGCTCCGGATCACCCGATCCTGTGGGGCGTGCCGGAGACGAATTACCTGAAGTTCTTCCTCTTTCAGGTGATTTGACGATTTTAACCCCCTCCGTTTCACTCTGGGCATATTCAGAGGAAATTTTATTTTTAATATTCGAGCTTCCGGAAAATCTGCGGATTTTCCGGAAGCTCTTTTTCACAAGTGAGGTCGTAACGGTAAAATGCAGAAAATCAATTTATGCATCTGCCGGCTTGGGCCTTTCTCGTGAAAATGCGTTTGGAGCGCTCCGCAGAGCACGACAAACACGAAAATAAAATTTTTAAATACATTAAAGAATGGCAGCGCGCAGCGGAGCCATTTCTAAATCGTTCAGCCTGACAAAAGGCGCAAATCCCGTTTGATAAGTCATACCAAGCGCGGTTGTTCCAAAAATTCAGGAATGCGTTTGTGCAAAATCGTCAGATTTGTCAATTGCGTTTTTGGCCTGCAGAGACTATAATCAAACCATAGACAGCAACGGCGCTGTGGGTCACCTCCTGACTCGCAGCGCCGTTTTTGTTAAAAGGCTTTCGTGCTTTGAATGCGGCTTTGCGGCAGCAGAAAAGCTATAGACGGAAGGGAAAAATAAGATCAAGTAAGGAGTAGGATTTATGGCAGCAAATGTTATGGAAATCTACGGCAGCAAGGTCTTTAACGAACATGTGATGAAGGAGCGCCTGCCGAGCGCTACTTATAAGAGCCTGAAGAACACCCTGCACAAGGGCGCTCCTCTGGATATCGAGGTGGCAAATGTCGTGGCCAGCGTCATGAAGCGCTGGGCCATGGAGCTGGGTGCTACCCACTACACCCACTGGTTCCAGCCGCTGACTGGCATCACCAGTGAGAAGCACGACGGCTTCGTTTCCCCCGTGGGCGACGGCACCGCCATCATGGAATTCTCCGGCAAGGAGCTGGTGCGCGGTGAACCCGACGCTTCCTCCTTCCCCTCTGGCGGCCTGCGCGCCACCTGCGAGGCCCGCGGCTACACCGCATGGGACCCCACCAGCTATGCATTCGTGAAGGATGACGTTCTGTGCATTCCCACTGCGTTCGTCAGCTACACCGGCGAAGCACTGGACAAGAAGACCCCGTTGCTGCGCTCCATGAACGCACTGTCCGGTCAGGCTGTCCGTATTCTGAAGCTGTTCGGCAAGGATGTGGATTACGTTTCCACCACCGTCGGCCCCGAGCAGGAATACTTCCTTATTAAGAAGGAAGACTACGAAGCCCGTCAGGATCTGATCCTCACCGGCCGCACTCTGTTTGGTGCACCCTCTGCCAAGGGTCAGGAGTTGGAAGAGCACTACTTCGGTGTCATCCGTCCTGAGGTCTCCGAGTTCATGAAGGAGCTGGACGAGGAGCTGTGGAAGCTGGGCGTCCCCGCCAAGACCAAGCACAATGAAGTTGCTCCCTGCCAGCATGAGCTGGCCCCCATCTTCGACACCACCAATGTTGCCATCGATCACAACCTGCTGACCATGGAGATGATGAAGAAGATTGCTCCCAAGTACGGTCTGGTCTGCTTGCAGCACGAGAAGCCCTTCGAAGGCGTCAACGGCAGCGGCAAGCACAACAACTGGTCCATGTCCACCGCCACCGAGAACCTGCTCGATCCGGGCGACACTCCCATGGAGAACCTGCAGTTCCTGGTGTTCCTGGCTGCTGTCATCAAGGCAGTTGATGAGTATGCTGACCTGCTGCGCACCTCTGTTGCCACCCCGGGCAATGATCACCGTCTGGGTGCCAACGAGGCACCTCCGGCCATCATCTCTATCTTCGTGGGCGAAGAGCTGGAAGCCGTCATCGATGCAATCGCATCCGACTCTCCCTATGCCGGCCCCGTCAAGATGAAGATGGATCTGGGCGTGGATGTTCTGCCCAAGTTCAGCAAGGACACCACTGACCGCAACCGCACTTCTCCCTTCGCCTTCACCGGCAACAAGTTCGAGTTCCGTATGCCCGGTTCTGCTGAGAACCTGAGCGACGCCAACACCATCCTGAACGCCGCCGTCGCCAAGGAACTGAAGGGCTACGCTGACGAGCTGGAGGGCGCTGAGGACTTCACCAGCGCTGCCATTGCTCTGGTCAAGCGCACCATCCGTGACCACCGCCGTGTCATCTTCAACGGCAACG
>CAVKKE010000091.1:0-12105 GCA_963656875.1 Barnesiella intestinihominis
CCCTACCACCTGCGGTGGCAGGGACCCACCCTCCGGATCATTTGCTTAGGAAACTCCCCGCCGTCCTGCTGGAAAGCTGCATCTGACCGGGGCTGCGGGCCGGGAGTTTCTCCGAGGACCGTCCGCTGGGGTGGGACCCTGTTGCCGAAGGCAATAGGGAGGGCGATGGAATGGCCCTTTTCGTGTCCGAGGAGAAAGCTCCCGGTTGGCAGCCCCTCTGCCCAATCTCAATCTTCCGCTGATTTTTCAGCGCGGGCTTTCAGGCGTTCCAGCTGGGCGGTGCGCTGCTTTTCCCACCGGGCCAGGCCGACTTCGTCCGGCACCTGCAGGCAGCGGGCAAAGCTCCAGTGCAGGCCATCGCGGCGGGCCAGCTTGTAGCGCTGGAACAGGCCCTTGTCGGCGGCGTTGCCGCTGCCGGTGCAGTGGGGGCACCGGCTCAGGGTGTACCAGCTGTTGCTGCCCTTTTTCAGCCATACATCGTCCGGGGTCAGCGGGGTGCCGCATTCCGGGCAGGCCATGGTGTAAATTTTGGGGTCGGTGCGCCAGGTGTACTGCTCCACATAGCCGTGGAATACCTCAAAGCTGCGGTAGTCGCCGGGGGCGGGGCACAGGCTCTGGCGCAGGGATTCGTCCTCGGTGGGGTAGGCGGCCAGGCCTGCCCGCAGGTCCAGCAGGCGGCAGACGTCTGCGGTGTACAGCGTGTCGGACAAAGCATCGTGGAACTGCCGCTCCATGGGAATGCCCATGCGGGTCACAACACTTTCCAGTGTCATGCCCTCGCCCTCTTTGCGGGGGTGCTCCCGCAGGAACACCTGCTGCAGGTCGTACCACACGGTGGGGCGGCTTTCGTCAATGTTACAGAGAAAAAGATTCTGCTTGAGCACCGGCACGTCATCCATGCCCCACTCGGCAAATTCGGCGTCCGGGCCGCACCACTGCATAAAACGGCGCAGCCCCTGTACAATGGGTTCGCCCTTGTCCAGGTCGGCCTGGGTCAGGCCGGTGACTTTGGCAATGTGGTGCTGCAGCTTGCGGAAGATGCGGGGGCGCAGATGGATGGAAAACGTATCCAGAACATTTGCGTCCTCGTCAATTTTCACGGCGCCGATCTCCACGATCTCGCCCCGGAAGGTCTGCTGCACGCCATGATAGTTAAAAGTATACGGCTGATAGCCGATGTTCCATTCCAGATCAAATAAAACCAGATTGCGCGGCATTGTTTCGTGTTCCTCTCAGTTCAGAATAAACTTCTCCACGGCCTCCGCCACGCCATCGTGGTTGTTGTCGGCGGCGGTCACGTAGTCGGCACAGTCCTTCACGGGCTGTTCGGCGTTCTGCATGGCAACGCCCACGCCTGCATATTCGATCATGGAGCGGTCGTTCAGGCCGTCCCCGCAGGCCATCAGGTTGTCCCGGGTCAGGCCCATGCGTTCCAGCAGGGCTGCCAGACTGCCGTCCTTGGCAACGCCCAGGGGCACTGCTTCAATAAAGAACGGGCTGGACGGGTACAGGTCGGCGCGGCCTGCAAACTGCTGCTGGCCGGCAGCGCATACCTCGTCCCGGCGGGCAGGGTCCAGCGTGAGGAGCATTTTGCAGATGGGGTAATCCACATACCGGGCCAGGTCGTCCACATGGATCATGGGCAGCTTGGTGGTAAAGCACTCCTTGTTGGCCCACGCGTCCTTGTCGCGCTCGCACACAATGCCCTCGTTGTTGTAGGTCAGAATGGCCACGTCCTGCTCTGCGGCAAAGGCGCACAGTTCCGGGATCAGTGCCGGGTTCAGCGTTTTTTCCACCAGTGTTTCACCGGTGCGGCAGTCCACGATCTTGCCGCCGTTGTAGGACAGGATGCAGCCGCCCTTTTTGTCCAGTTCCAGTTCTCTGGCCAGCGGCAGGATGCCGGCGGTGGGCCGGCCGGAAGCCAGCACGATGGTCACGCCCCGGGCAATGGCCGCGTCTAGGGCGGCGCGGGTGCGCGGGGTCACTTCTTTCTGATCGTTGGTCAGGGTGCCGTCCAGGTCCAACGCAAGTACTTTGATCTCTGCCATAGGGTATCCAGTCCTCTCTCTCCAGGGTGATGTTCCAAGAATGCTTACACTCCTTATTGTACAATGAATGGCCCCCCGGTTTCAACCCTTCCGGCAGAGTTTGGTGCAAAAAGTCGCTTTTGGCGGGATTTTACATTTCTTCCCGGCATTTTACGCCGGAGTGCAAACCGCCGCGCCGGTTTTACCAAAGCTTTGCACGGGCCTGGTTTCGGCGGCAGGCAGGCTGCGCTAGAATAAAAGCGTTCCCGGAAAGAAAAAAGACAGCGCCTGAGGACAGGCCGGATAAGAGAGGATATTGCAGTATGAAAAACAACAAGATCACCCGCCGCAGCTTTCTGAAAGCCGGTGCCATGGCATCCGCCCTGGGGATGCTGGCCGCCGCCCCCGCAGCCGCCCATGCAGCTGCCCCTGCGGCAGAAGCAGCCGAAGAAGAAAACTGCCTGCTGAAAAAGCCCAAATACATCTTCCTGTTCATCGGTGACGGCATGGGCACTGCCCAGATCCAGTCCGCCCGCTTTTACAAGGGCACCGTGGAAAACAATGGAGCGGTCACCGAGGCCGACCTGAGCTTTACCGGTTTCCCGCAGGTGGGCAGCGTGACCACCTACGACAGCACCTCCTTCTGCCCGGATTCCGCCTCCACGGCAACCTCCATTGCCACCGGCCACAAGACCGAGAGCGGCGTGATCAATATGTGCCCCTGGACCCGCGATGTGCCCTACGAGACCATTGCCGAAAAGCTGCACGCCCAGAAGGGCTATAAGGTGGGCGTGATCTCCTCCGTCAACATTGACCACGCCACCCCGGCAGCCTTCTATGCCCATCAGAACAGCCGCAAGAACTACTATCAGATCGGCGTGGAACTGGCAAATTCCGGCTTTGAATACTTTGCCGGCGGCGAGTTCCAGAAGGTGAACGGCGACGGCACCGGCCCCAACAATCACGAGGTGGCGGCGCAGGCCGGCTACAATGTGGTTACCACCCAGGCAGGTGCCGCTGCCCTGACCAATGGCGCAGGCAAGACCCTGATCATTGCTGAAAATCTGGCCGATGGCAAGGCCATGAACTACGCCATGGATGCCGCTGCAGGCGAGTGGCAGCTGACCGACTACGTGAAAAAGGGTATTGAACTGCTGGACAACCCCAAGGGCTTCTTCCTGATGACCGAGTCCGGCAAGATCGACTGGGCCTGCCACGCCAACGATGCCGCCGCTTCCATTCACGATGTGCTGGAGCTGAGCAACGCTGTGCAGGCTGCCGTGGACTTTGCCGCCAAGCACCCCAATGAGACCCTGATCCTGGTTACCGCCGACCACGAGACCGGCGGCCTGGCCATTGGCTACAAGACCACCAACTACGACACCTTCCTGACCAACCTGACCCACCAGAAGATGTCCTACGCCAAGTTCGATTCCACCTATGTGCAGGGCTATATCGCCAACAAGACGCCCTTCGAGGCAGCCATGGCCGATGTGAAGAACGCCTTTGGCCTGACCCTTCCCACCGACCCGGACGCTGCCAACGCAGGCAAGCTGCTGCTGACCGATTACGAGGTGGAGAACCTGCGCAAGGCTTACGAGCGCACTCTCGAGGTCGGTGCTTCCTCCCAGAGCAAGATGAGTCAGGAAGACTATGAGCTGTACGGCACCTACATCCCGTTCTCGATGGCAATCTGCCACACCATCAACCACAAGTCCGGCATGGACCACACCACTTACGCCCACACCGGTGCTTCGGTGAACATCTACGCCAAGGGTGTCGGTGCTGAGAAGTTCCGCGGCGTGTTCGATAACACCGAGATCTTCCACAAGCTGGCCGAGCTGACCAACGTGCAGTAAGCTCCAGAAAGCCCCAAACCGTAAAATCAAGCAAAAAAATTCCTCCCGGGCGAATCGCTCAGGAGGAATTTTTGGCTCATGGGAAAATCAGTCGTTGATCTCGGGGAAGCCTTCCAGCTTGGTGGTGCAGTGGGGGCAGCGGACGGCCTTGATTGCAATCTCGCTCTGGCAGTAGGGACAGACCTTGGTGGTCGGCTCAGCCGGAGCAGGCTCTTCCTTCTTCTTGTTGAAGATGGCATTGAAGGCCTTGAGCACGGTGAAGAGGACGAAGGCCACGATCAGGAAGTTGATGATGGCGTTGATGAACGCACCGATGCCGATGCCGACATCGCCGATCTGAATGACGACGTCCGAGAAGTCTGCATTGAAGAACAGACCGATGAGGGGCGAGATGATGTCGCCGACCAGCGAATTCACGATGGCCGTGAATGCCGAGCCGACGACCACGCCGACTGCCATGTCCAGCACATTGCCGCGCATGGCGAATGCTTTGAATTCCTCAAAGAATTTTTTGATGCCTTTGATCTCTTTTTCTGCCATAGCAATACCGCTCCTTTTGCGCCCGGATGGGCCGCTTATTTAGTATTATTATAATAAGAAGAGTGGCATTTTGTCAACGGGCTTGCCCTCTCAGGCGTCGCTATCGCTCGCCAGCTCTCCCAAAGGGAGAGCCCTTGGCAAAAAGGTTTCGTTTTCGATGAGCCCCGATGGGGTTTGCTGGAAAACGTGACGGACTGCCAAAGCCTCCCACTTTGGGGGAGGTGGCATCGAGCGAAGCGATGATGACGGAGAGGGTGAGCCAGCTGACGGGCATCACACCTGATGCTCTGCGATCCACTGGCCCATCTGCTGGGCGATGGCCTTGATGCTGCCATCGGTGAAGGGGACTTTCAGCCCGGCGGTCTCGCACAGCTCAGTGTAGCTGGCCAGACCTGCCCGGCGCACCAGACGCAGATACCGCTCCCATGCGTCCTTGTGGTCCTTGAGACTCAGCAGGAAGAACTGCAGGGCAGCCATGGTAGACAGGCAGTAGTCGATATAATAGAAGGGGCACTCGTAGATGTGGAGCTGACGCTGCCAGCCGGCACCGCGGCCATAGAAGGGCAGGTTGTCAAAGTCGATCCACGGGCGGTACTTGTGCTCCAGCTCCAGCCAGACCTGATTCCGCTCGTCGGGGGTCAGGTCGGGATTCTGGTACATCTTGTGCTGGAACTCGTCCACGATGCAGCCGTAAGCGAGGAAGAGGAAGCTGTCCTCGGCGTGGAGCAGGGCATACTTCTCGGTGTCCTTGCCGAAGAGCAGGTGATGCCACGGGGCGGTCAGGAACTCCATGGCCATCGAGTGGATCTCGGCACTCTCCATGCCCGGGCACTCGAGATCGGCGGGGACTTTCGGGTTCCGCTCGGCTACATAGCCCTCGAAGGCGTGGCCGCACTCGTGGGTCAGCACGTCCACGTCGGCGGAGGTGTTGTTCCAGTTGGCGAAGATGAAGGGGGCCTTGTAAGCGGGCAGGCTGGTCATATAGCCGCCGGACATCTTACCGGGGCGGCTCTCAACGTCGAACAGCTCGTTGTCCTGCATGAAGTCGATGAACTCTGCCGTTTCGGGGCTGAGCTCGTGGTACATGGTGCGGGCGGCGGACATCCGGGCCTCGTAGCCCTCGATGGGCTTGGGGTTGCCGTCCTTGAAGGAAACAGGCAGGTCGGTGAAGGTCAGATGCTCGATTCCGGTGCGCTTTTTGCGCAGCTCGATGACCTTCTGCAGCTCGGGCACTACGTCGTTGGCCACCTGATCGCGGAACTTCTGGATCTCCTCCGGGCCGTAGCCGATCCGGTTCATCCGGACGTAAGAAAGCTCGCTGTAATCGTGGTAGCCCATGATCTTGGCCTGTGCGTTCAGGTTCTTGACGATTTGGGTGTAGATGCTGTCCAGCTCATCGCGGTGGGCGTCAAAGTAGGAAGCCTCAGCCTCGTATGCAGCGCGGCGGACGGCGGGATCGGTGCTCTCCTTGTAGGGGCCGAGCTGGGGGATGGTCAGCTGTTTGCCGTCGAACTCCACCAGTGCGCCGCCGTAGACCTGCTGGTACTTGCTGACGAGAGCGTTGTACTCTTTCTGCAGGTCGATGGTGCGCTCGTCCATGCCGAGGACGGCGTTCTTCATGCCGGCCACGCAGGTGGAACCAAAGGCCTTGGTCAGTGCGTCCACATGGGGATTGGAGAGGAAAGCACGGCTGATCTCGGTGCTGGCGTTGGAGACGGCGGGGCTGTTCTCATCGAAGAAATCCTGCTCGGCTTTCCAGTAGGCATCGCGGGTGTCGCAGGTGTAGTGGATGCTGGCGAGGTTGGCGGCGGTGTTGTAATCGGCAAAGGCATGGCTCTGCTCATAGTAGACGTCCACGATCGCCTCGTCGCTGGGGGCAGCGGCGGCTTTGGCGGCCAGCTCCTTGCAGTGGACAAGCAGGGCGTCGATGTCGGGCCGGGTATAGGTCATCTCTTGGAATTTCATAGAGGTTGTCCTTTCTTTAATAATGTTGATTTAATCTTATCACGGGGAACCCTCTCAGTCAACGCCTGACGGCGTTGCGAACCTCTCAGTCTCGCTGCCGCTCGACAGCTCCCCTAGTAGGGGAGCCACTGGTGAAGAGACAAAGCTTTACGAAATGCCAAGGCCTCCCCTCAGTAGGGGAGGTGGCATCGCGCGAGCGATGACGGAGAGGTTAAACTACTCATTGGCAATATGTGCAAAAACAAGCGAAACTATTTGTGAAACCTGTTGCATCCTGCGATTGCAAGCGGGCGAAAAAAAGCATATAATGAAACCATCAACAGAGTAAGGCCATGCGCGTTAAGTGCCGCATCAACGGGGAGTTGTGCTGCGGACGAAGGGAGACCCGCGGTGCATGGTCTGCATCCCGCTGCTGCATGGACTTGGGTGCAGGCGAGACGGTCTGCCGTTCTTGTCTGGAAGTGAAACTTGTTGGATTCACGCCCTCCTTTGTGCGGTTTGTCACACAGGGAGGGCGTTTTTTGCTGCCCTCCCGTGCAAGTTCCTTCTGGGAGGACAATTGATATGAAAAACGCGAAAACTTCTGTCCGCACGCTGACGGTGCTGGCCCTGCTGGTCGCCATGAGCATCGTATTCAGCCGGGTGCTGAGCATCTCCACCGGCTTTGTCCGGTTCAACCTCGGCAGCCTGCCGGTGCTGCTGGCGGCGATCTTCTTCGGGCCGGGGGCCGGCTTTGTGGTGGGCGCACTGGCCGATATGATCGGCGGCGTGCTGGCCGGCTATGCCATCAACCCGCTCATCACCTTGGGCGCGGGTTCCATCGGCCTCGTGGCTGGTTTCCTGTGGGAGAAGCTGCCCCAGCTGCGTCTGGGCCTGCGCCTGCAGATCAGCGTGGTGACCGCCCATGTGGTGGGGTCCATCGTCATCAACTCGCTGGCCCTCCGCATTTTTTACGGCTATGCGTGGAGCGTGCTGTTTGCCCGCATCCCCAATGCACTGGTGCTCAGTGCTGTCAACACGGTGCTGATCCGGCTGCTGATGGAGAACCGGGCCGTGCGCAGCGCGATCGGAAAGTAAGAGGCAGAATATGAACTACGAATCGGCACTGGAATACATTCACGCGGTGCAGTGGGCGGGCCATAAACCCGGCCTGACCCGCACCCGCACTCTGCTGGCGGCACTGGGCGACCCGCACAAACAGCTGAAATTCGTCCATGTGGCGGGCACCAACGGCAAGGGCAGCACGGCGGCGATGCTGGCTTCCTGCCTGCAGGCCGCAGGTTATCATGTGGGCCTGTACACCTCGCCCTTCATCAACCGCTTCAACGAGCGCATTCAGGTGGACGGGGCGCAGATCGGCGACGAGGAGCTGGTGCGGCTGGTGGAAAAGGTGAAACCCGCCGCCGACGCCATGGCCGACGTGCCGACCGAGTTCGAGATCATCACCGCGCTGGGGATGCTCTATTTTGCCGAGAAGCACTGCGACATCGTGGTGCTGGAAGTGGGTCTGGGCGGTACGCTGGACTCCACCAACGTCATCGACGCCCCCGAGTGCGCGGTCATCACGGCTCTGGGGATGGATCATGTGAAAGAGCTTGGCCCCACCATCGCCGACATCGCTTCGGCCAAGGCCGGCATCATCAAAGAAGGCTGCCCGGTGGTCAGCTACGGCGGCGTGCCCGAGGCCGATGCGGTCATTGAACAGAAAGCCGCCGAGATGCACGCCCCGCTGACCGTCGTGGATTTCAACAAGCTGCGTTATGACGGTGGAAATCTCGATGATGTGACGTTCGATTTCGACGGACTGAACGGCGTCAAGCTGCCCCTGATCGGCAGCTACCAGCCGAAAAATGCCGCCGTCGCCATCACGACCCTCCGCGTCCTGCGGGAAAAGGGCTGGAACATCCCGGAAGAAGCCATCCGGAAGGGGCTGGAAACCGTCTGCTGGCCGGGCCGGTTCGAGCTGCTGCGGCATTCGCCGGCGTTTCTGCTGGACGGCAGCCACAACGCCCATGGAATGCGGGCGACCGTGCAAAGCCTGAAAGACCGCTTCCCGGGGGAGAAATTCGTGTTCCTCGTCAGCATCATGGCGGATAAGGACGTCAGCGAGATGCTGGCCCTGCTGGAACCGCTGGCAAAGCAGTTTGTGACCGTGGCGGCACATACGCCCCGCGCGATGCCCGCCGAGGCACTGGCGGAGCAGATCCGTGCCGCAGGCTTTGCGGCGGAAGCGGCTCCCAGCATCGAGGCAGGCGTAGCCCGCGCGCTGGAACTGGGCGGAAACGGCCCGGTCTGCGCACTGGGGACGCTCTACTTCTCGGGTGACGTCCGGCAGGCGTTCGAGAAACGGATCCATTGACCCGAAAAAGACAAAAAGAAAAGGCGGTGACCCGGTGCAGGATGGGTCATCGCCTTTCTTGTTCCCTTTCGGGAACAGCAGGGTAAATGATAAGAAGGTAAATGAAGAAAATAGCAAAAAAATGAAGAAAGAAAATCCAAGAGAGAGCTGGAAAGAAGGAATGTATCCAAGCACCTGCTCTTGTTGGATACAAGATTATCACGTTTGTCCCAAAATTACAAGCCTTTTTTTGAAAAAATCTCCCCAAAACGGCGACGAATTCGCACTTTTGGCGGAACGCACAAAATTAGGGGCGATTCTCTCGGCAAAGTGCTAGACGACAAGGCCCACCCGTTTGCGTTACCACAAGCCCAATGCAGTTTGCAGGAACTTTCCCGGCCTGCCAATGGCTCCCACCTTGGGGGAGCTGGCAAAGCCGAAGGCTTTGACTGAGAGGGCAAGCCCGCTGCGACAAAATTGCTTTACAACCGCAGGCGGGTGTGTTAAGATGTTACTGATTGTAAAGAATAGAACGTTTGCGCTTTTTGAAAAAAGCGGCGAAAGATGAGAGGAGAGTGTGGATGAACACTGAAACCATCCCTGCGAAAAAAACGTTGTTCGGCGGACGGAAACCGCTGTTCACACAGGCAGAATTGCTAAAACTGACCGGCCCGCTGCTGGTGGAGCAGCTGTTGGCGGTGACGGTCGGCATGGCCGATACCATGATGGTCTCCCGTTGCGGCGAGGCGGCCATCTCGGGCGTCAGCCTTGTGGATATGATCAACAACCTCATAATCGTGCTGTTTGCGGCTTTGGCCACCGGCGGCGCGGTGGTGGTCAGCCAGTACCTTGGCGCACGGGAGCAGGAGCACGCCAACAATAGCTCCGGCCAGCTGATCCTGCTCAGTGCCCTGCTGGGCGCGGGCGTCGGGCTGTTCTGCTTTGTGCTGGCCCGGCCCATGATCCGGCTGTGCTACGGCAGCATCGATGCCGACGTGCTGGAAGCCGGCGTCCTGTACTTAAAGATCACGGCCCTGAGCTACCCCTTCCTCGCGCTGTACAACGCAGGTGCGGCCCTCTACCGCAGCATGGGCAACTCGAAGATCTCGATGCAGATCAGCATCCTGATGAACATTATTAATATTGTAGGCAACGCGGTCTGCATCTTCATCCTCAAGATGGGCGTGGACGGCGTGGCATGGCCCAGCGTCGTTTCCCGTGTGGTGGCGGCGGTGCTGATCCTGACCCGCTGCTACCAGAAGGGCCAGATGCTCACCGTCCCCAAGACCACCCGGCTGAACGGCCGTCTGGCCAAGCGCATTCTCGGCATCGGCATTCCGTCGGCCTTTGAGAACAGTTTGTTTCAGGCCGGACGCATCCTCGTCGTCAGTATGATCTCCGCCTTCGGCACGGTCCAGATCGCGGCCAACGCGGTGGCAAACAACCTCGACGGCATGGGCTGCATCCCGGGACAGGCCATCAGCTTGGCCATGATCACGGTGGTGGGCCGGTGCATCGGCGCAGGCGACAACGATCAGGCCGTCTACTATACCCGCAAGCTGGTGCTCTGGGCGTATATCGCTATGGGCATCTTCAACGGTGCGATCCTGATCTTCCTGCGGCCGCTGGTGGGAATCTACGAGCTGTCCGGCGAAACGATGGAACTGGCGATCCTGCTGGTGCAGATCCATGCAGGTTTTGGCATCCTGCTCTGGCCCAGCTCCTTCGTGCTGCCCAACGCCCTGCGTGCAGCCAACGACGTGAAATTCACCATGATCGTCTCCATCCTCAGCATGGCCGTCTGGCGTCTGGGCTTCAGCTACGTCATCGGCGTCCGGATGGGAATGGGTGCCATCGGCGTCTGGATCGCCATGGTGGTGGACTGGGTCTGCCGGGTCATCTGCTTTGTGGCGCGGTTTCAAAGCGGTGTCTGGAAAACGAAATATCAAGCATAAAATAAGAAGGGAACGGGAACATGAAACTCATCAGCTGGAATGTGAACGGCCTGCGTGCCTGCCTGACCCACGATTTCGCAGCGAGCTTTGCCGCGCTGGATGCCGACATCTTCTCGGTGCAGGAGACGAAGATGCAGCCGGGACAGGCCGATTTCGCGCCCGAGGGCTACACCGAATACACCTATTCCGCCGAGAAGAAGGGCTATTCCGGTACGGCCTGCTGGTGCAAACAGCCGCCCCTGAATGTGACGCAGGGCATCGGCATTGAGCAGCACGATCACGAGGGCCGGGTGCTGACGCTGGAATATCCGGGCTTCTACCTCGTCAACTGCTACACGCCTAACAGTCAGGAAGGTTTAAAGCGGCTGGACTACCGCATGAACTGGGAGGACGATTTCCGGGCCTATCTGCTGGCATTGGATGCGAAAAAGCCGGTGATCCTCTGCGGCGACCTGAATGTGGCCCATGAGGAAATCGACATCAAGAATGCCAAGACCAACCGGATGAGCGCGGGCTTTACCGATCAGGAGCGGGCCAAGATGACCGAGCTGCTGGCGGCAGGCTTTGCCGACAGCTTCCGCCTGCTCCACCCGGAGGAGGTCAAGTACAGTTGGTGGAGCTACCGCTTCCACGCCCGCGAGAAGAACGCCGGCTGGCGGATCGACTATTTTCTCGTGTCCAACCGGATCGCCGACAAAATTAAGGCCGCCGAGATCCACAACGAAGTCTTTGGCTCCGACCACTGCCCGGTGGAGCTGCAGATCGACCTGTAACAACCCCTTTTCAAAGGAGTAACCGCTTATGATCAAAAATTATCTGCTCGTCTTTTTCATCTCGATGGTTCCCATCATCGAGCTGCGCGGTGCCATCCCCATCGGGTTGGGGATGGGCCTGCCGGCCTTGCCGACCTATCTGGTCTGCGTGGTCGGCAATATGATCCCGGTGCCCTTCATCTACCTGTTTGCCCGCAAGTTCCTGATCTGGGGCTACAACAAACCCATCATCGGCCCGATCTGCAAGTTCTGTACCGTCAAGGGCGAAAAGGGCGGCCGTGCGCTGGAAGCCAAAGCGGGCCGCGGCCTGCCGCTGGCGTTGCTGCTTTTCGTCGGCATCCCGCTGCCCGGCACCGGCGCATGGACCGGAACGCTGGCCGGCTCCATCCTCGATATGAAGTTCAAGGATGTACTGGCGGCCTGC
Source organism: Barnesiella intestinihominis (assembly GCA_963656875.1). GTDB lineage: Bacteria > Bacillota > Clostridia > Oscillospirales > Ruminococcaceae > Faecalibacterium. Next base: position 11,882 of record CAVKKE010000091.1, read on the forward strand.
ATGGGCGGCGTGCTGCTGGCCGGCATCATCATGGGTCTGGCCAGTGCGGGTCTGCTGGGGGCACTGAGCAGCTTCTTCGCAGTCGGCTGAAAAAGCGGCGTCGTGCAAAATGACCATGGAATTTTCCCCGCAAATATGCTACAATAAACAACGATGTGTCTTGAGATACAACAGACCTGCTAATAAAAGTCAAGCAGTAATTTGAGAAAATTTCTGGAATTCAG
>CAVKKE010000092.1:0-11954 GCA_963656875.1 Barnesiella intestinihominis
GCATCCAACTAAAAACAGGACTGCCTCCGCTTTCGCTTCGTCAGTCCTGTTGAGATTTACCCTGCATGGGGCTCTTTTTGTGCATGTTTACTATTTCTGGGGCGGTTCACTCAGAGGGAGGCTTTTGTGTTGGAAAGCGGGTTCAGAAACCGCCGGGCAGAAAGATGATGGTGCCCCGGGCAGACCAGACCATCCGCTGGGCCATGCAGCCGGGCGCGCCCGCAAACAAAAAGAAAATCACCGCCGCTGCCAGAAGCACCCACGCCAGGGTGTTGTGTCTGGTGGAAGAACTGCCTTTTCTGCGCCGCATCTGCCCGCCTCCTTTTCTGTGCTGCGCCATCCTATGCAGCCAAGCGGATGATTGTGAAACTGCGCGTGCTGTGGTACAATAAAATATTAGAACACAGAACATTGCGCAGGGGGGAGAAAAACGGATGCTGACCATTACACTGCTGGGCACGGCGGCCACCATGCCGCTGCCGGATCGGGCCCTTTCCGCCGCATTTGCCGAGTGCGGGGGCCATGGCCTGCTGCTGGACTGCGGCGAGGGCACGCAGGCGGCGGCGCGCCGGGCGGGCGTCAACCTGATGCGGGCGGATGCCATCTGCCTGACTCACTACCACGGCGACCACATTTTTGGCTTGCCGGGCCTTTTGCAGACATTGGGGGCACAGGGTCGCACACGCCCGCTCTTTCTGTTGGGGCCGGAGGGCCTGCTGGAGGTCTGGATGGCAGTGCGCGCCCTCACGGGGCCGCTGCCATATCCGGTGCGGCTTCGCGTGCTGGCAGCGGGAGAGCCGCTGGCGCTGGAACGCCTTGCAGACGGCTGGCCTGCAGGGGCACGGCTTATACCCTTTGCCACAAGGCACAGGGTAAAGAGCATTGGCTACCGGCTGGAGCTGCCCCGGGCGGGCAAGTTCTCGCCGGAGCAGGCCCGCGCACTGGGCGTGCCGGTGCAGCAGTGGAAGCTGCTGCAGAAGGGCCAGACGGTGACTGTGAACGGGTGTGACATCCATCCTGTGCAGGTGCTGGGCGCGCCGCGCAAAGGCCTGAGCATGGTGTTTTCCGGTGATACGGCCCCCTGCCCGTATTTCTTGCAGGCGGCGAATGGCGCAGACCTGCTGATATGCGACGCCACCTATGCTCTGCCAGAGCAGGAGACGCAGGCAAGGCAGTGGGGGCACAGCACCTTCGGGCAGAGTGCATCCCTTGCCGCGCAGGCCGGGGCGAAACGGCTCTGGCTGACCCACTATTCCCCCATGATCACCGACCCGGAGGCCGAACTGCCCCACGCGCAGAGCATCTTCCCGGCGGCAGAATGCGGCTTTGACGGCAAGCGCATCACCCTGCAGTATGAGGAGGCAGACGCATGAAGCTGACCCTGGACGAAGGCGCTGCGGCGCTGCTGGATGCTCTGCATGGTGCAGGCCACGGGGCCTATGCCGTGGGCGGCTGCGTGCGGGACAGCCTGCTGGGCCTGTGCCCCCACGACTGGGACCTCTGCACCAGCGCCCTGCCGCAGCAGGTGATGGAGCTGTTCGGGGAAGAGCAGTGCATCCCCACCGGCCTGCAGCACGGCACTGTGACGGTCAAGCAGGGCAGCGGACTTTATGAAATCACCACCTTCCGCACCGAGGGCAGCTACAGCGACGGTCGCCACCCGGACGAGGTGCATTTTGTTCCGGATGTGCGGGAAGATCTGGCCCGGCGGGATTTCACCATCAACGCCATGGCTTATAATGAAGCCGAAGGGCTCATTGATCCGTTCGGCGGGCAGGACGACCTGAAAAACGGCATCGTCCGGGCTGTGGGTGTGCCGCATCAGCGCTTTGAAGAGGATGCTCTGCGCATCCTGCGGCTGTACCGGTTTGCGGCGCGGTTCCGTTTTGCCATCGACCCGGCTACGGCGCAGGCGGCGCAGGAGCTCTGTGCGCATCTGGACTGCGTGTCGGCAGAGCGCATTGAAGAAGAGCTCTTCAAACTGCTGGCAGCACCCGACCCTGCGGCATATCTCAATGAAAAAATACTAAAAGTTATTCTTCCGGAGCTGACAGCGGAAGCATTGGAGCAGGCAAAGCCGGTGGTGGACGCCTGCCCGGCGGGCAGTGAAGACCTGCCCATCCGTCTGGCGGCGCTGCTGATGAGTCTGGGGGAAGCGGGCATCCGCCGCGCTCTCAAGCGCCTGCGCTGCTCCAACGCCTGCATTGAAGAGACGGCGGTGCTGGTAAGAGAAGCAGGAGGGTGTGTCGGGAGCTTTCTCCTCGGACAGCCCGGGACACCTGTCCCGCCCCAACGCTTCGCGCCGGGGCCCCACCTCCCGGAAGTCCTCGGAGAAACTCCCGGCACGCCCGGCCAACCTTCCCTTACCATCTACACCCGCCGTCTGCTGGGGAAATATGACCTGAAAACGGTGCGGCGTCTGGCGGCGCTGGGTGCGGCTATGCAGCCGGAACGTTCGGCTGATTTTGTAGCACTTTCCCAATTGGCCGAACAGCTGGACGCCGACGGCGTGTGCTGCCGGGTTTCGCAGCTGGCTGTGAACGGCCGCGACCTGATGGCGGCGGGCATCCCGGCGGGGCCGGGGCTGCGCCGGGCGCTGGAAACGCTGCTGGACGGCGTTATCCGGGAAGAATATCCCAACGAGCGGGAAGCACTGCTGGCGGCGGCGCGGGAATTTTCTGCGTCTTGACAAGCGGTTTTGCCTGCGTTACTATTATACTACTGTCTTAGTGTGTTGATCGCACCAAAGGAGAATTTATGACCATTCAGACCCCTGATTCAAAGCCCCGCGCCCTCATCGCCATGAGCGGCGGCGTGGACAGCTCGGTGGCGGCGTGGTTGATGCAGCAGGCGGGCTTCGACTGCACCGGCATCACCATGCGGCTCACCCGCAATGAGACGCTGGGCCAGTCCGGTTTTCACACCTGCTGCTCGGAAAAGGACATTGAGGACGCCGCGGAGGTGGCCTTTGCGCTGGATATCCCGTACGAAGTGCTGGACTTCACTGCAGACTTCCGGGAGCAGATCATTGAAAAGTTCATCCGCGTCTATGAGGCGGGCGGCACGCCGAACCCCTGCATCGACTGCAATAAATATATGAAGTTCCGTCATCTGCTGGACTGGGCACAGGCTCACGGCATGGAGTATGTGGTCACTGGTCACTATGCCCGGGTGGAGCAGGACGAAGCCACCGGCCGCTTCCTGCTGAAAAAGGGTCTGGATGAAGGCAAGGACCAGAGCTATGTGCTTTACAATCTCACACAGGAGCAGCTGGCCCATATCCGTCTGCCGCTGGGCAGCCTGCACAAGACCGAGGTGCGTGAGATCGCCGAACAGCACAAGTTCGTCAACGCCCGCAAGCACGACAGCCAGGACATCTGCTTCGTGCCGGACGGCGACTATGCCCGCTTCATGGAGGACTTCACCGGCAAGGTCTACCCGGCAGGTGATTTTCTGGATGAGAGCGGCAAAGTGGTGGGCACCCACCACGGCGCGGTGCGCTACACCATCGGCCAGCGCAAGGGCCTTGGCCTTGCAATGGGTGCGCCGGTGTACGTCTGCGGCAAGGACATGCAGAAAAACACCGTCACCGTCGGCCCGGAAGACACGCTGTTTGACCGCATCGTGTATGCGGATGAGGTGAACTGGATCGCCATCCCGGAGCTGACCGAGCCGCTGCGGGTCACGGCACGCACCCGGTACCATCAGGTGGAGCAGGCCACCACCGTCTACCCGGCCCAGTGCGGCTTCCGGCTGGAATTTGACCAGCCCCAGCGTGCCCCCACGCCCGGCCAGGCCGTGGTGCTGTATCAGGGAGATGTGGTGCTGGGCGGCGGCACTATTACGAGAGTGGAAAAGTAATAAGGGAAGCGGCCTCGCCCTCTCAGTCACCTTCGGTGACAGCTCCCCCAAAGGGGGAGCCCTTGGCAAAACTGGAAAGTTAACCGTACTGCCAAGGCCTCTCCCTTTGGGAGAGGTGGATTTGCGAAGCAAAGACGGAGAGGGCGAGCCAGTGCTTGGAGAAGCAGAGAATCAAAAGGAGAACAAAATGCAAAATCAATATTCCCGCACACAGCTGCTGCTGGGCGCGGAAGCCATGGAAAAACTGCACAATTCCCGCGTGGCGGTGTTCGGCATCGGCGGCGTGGGCGGCTACACTGTCGAAGCGCTGGCACGCAGCGGTGTGGGCGCACTGGACCTCATCGACGACGACAAGGTCTGCCTGACCAACCTCAACCGTCAGATCATTGCCACCCGCAAGACTGTGGGCAAGTTCAAAGTGGACGTAGCCGAAGAGCGTATCCATGAGATCGACCCGGACATCAAGGTAACCACTTACAAGACCTTCTTCACGCCCGAAACGCAGGACAGCTTTGACTTTACCCAGTTCGACTATGTGGTGGACGCCATCGACACGGTCACCGGCAAACTGGCTCTGGTGATGAAGTGCAAGGAAGCCGGGGTGCCCATCATCTGCGCCATGGGTGCGGGCAACAAGATGGATCCCACCCGCTTTGAGGTGACCGACATCTACAAGACCTCGGTCTGCCCGCTGGCCAAGGTGATGCGCACCGAGTGCCGCAAGCGCAAGATCAAGCACCTGAAAGTGGTCTACTCCAAAGAGCCCGCCATGACTCCCATCGAGGACGACTCCATCAGCTGCAAGTATCACTGCATCTGCCCCCCGGGCACCCAGCGCAAGTGCACCCTGCGCCGTGCCGTGCCGGGCTCCAACGCCTTTGTGCCCTCTGTGGTGGGCCTGATCATCGGCGGCGAGGTCGTAAAAGACCTCGTGGGCTTTGTGCCGATGAAGGGCTGAGAAACTGAAAACATAAAACCGAAAGAGCATCTGCAATGTCTGCTGACGTGGGAACGCGTCATACAGGCCGCAGATGCTCTCTTTTTTTGGCAGCAAAAGCCGGTGGATCGAAAAAAGGGGAAAAAGCACTTGACAAACAATTACCGGGGGGGGGTATTATATAAACAAAGCAGCTCCTTAACAATCGGAGCGCTCAAAAAAGAATGTGAGGTTGATTCTTATGTCTAACATTTCTCGCCGTAAGTTCCTGAAGGGTGCAGGTGTTGCTGCACTGGCCGTTGCTGCTGCTGGTGTTCTGGCTGGCTGCGAAGCACCTGTTATTCCCGATGTGACCGCTAAGGACGTCACCGTCAAGTTCGTTGACCGTGTAGGCAATGAGGTCGGTTCTACCGTCGTCAAGAATGTTCCGCTGACCGAGACCAAGATGAACACTGGTTCTGTGGAGCCGCCCGAAGGCTATGTGTACGGCATCGTTGGCGATGAGTTCATCGACTGGGATAACCAGACTGTCACCTTCACTGTTGACAAGAAGGAAGTCCAGAAGGTTCAGATTCAGTATTATAACCGCGAGGGTGACGGCGAGGTCGGCACCGAGATCCTGGAGCTGGATAAGGACGTATGGAAGTTCAACACCAGCGAGCTGAAGCACATCCCTGAAGGCTACAAGCTGGATACTGTTGGCGACGTCATGATCAACGATGCTAAGCTGCAGCTCATCTATGTCAGCCGCAAGTGATTTGAACTGGATTTTTAAACTTTAAAAATCAAACTCAGGCATTAAAAAGAGGGGCGGCAGTCGCATGACTGCCGCCCTCCTTTTTAATGTATCCTTATAACTTGTTCCGGCGCCGGCTTGGGATAGGCACGCTGAGCACCAGCGAGATGCCAACGGCCAGAGCCACCGCGATCTTAAAGGTGCTGATGCCGTTGGAAAGCGCCAGCGCATTGTTGCCCTGAATGAAGTAATAGGCGGTGTAGTAGATGCCTGCGCCGGGCACCAGCGGGAAAATGCCGGACAGCAGAAACACCGTCACCGGCATTTTCAGTACAATGGCAAACACGCGGGTGAGCAGCGTGAGCGGGATCACCGCCAGCAGGGACGCGGCGGCGCTGCCCGCCCCCAGCATCACGGCCAGCTCGTAGACCAGCCAGCCCACGGCTCCCACCAGCCCGCAGAAGGGCAGGCTCCGGCGGGGGCAGCCGAACAGAACGGCAAAGCTCAGGGTGCCGGCCCCGGCAATGAAGAACTGCGCCGCCAGCTCTCCAATCTGTGCACTGGTAAGCATCATGCGACCACCACCCCCGTAAAGAATGTATAAAGGCTCAGCACAAGGCCGGTGCCGATGGCGATGCTGGCCGCGATGAGCAAAGCGTCGATCATGCGGATGGTGCCGGAAAGATAGTCTCCGTGCACGAAGTCCCGGATGCCCATGGTGAAGGCGATGCCCGGCGTCAGGATCATCAGCGAACCAATGATGGCGTGGCTGGCCGGTGTGCCCAGCAGGCCGCAGCCCAGAATGCACACCAGCGTGATGAGCGCCGCACAGCTGATCTTCTGGAAGCCGCCGGGCAGCTCGTGCTGCTCGCACAGCAGCAGATAGCCGCTGGCCAGAAATCCGGCCGCCGCTGCCGCCAGCGCCGCGCGCAGCGTGCCGCCGAAGATGAGCGCAAAGCAGAATGCGCCGCCCATGCCGCTGACCAGCTGCACCCAGTCTTTGGGGAAGGGGATGCGCCGCGCCAGCACAAGGCGGCTTTCGGCTTCGTCCAATGTCATGCTGCCTTCGGCAATCTCGCGGGAGAGGGCGTTCACTGCCGCCACTCGGCCCAGATGGGTGGTGCGGCTGGGCACATTGCGCACCTCGCTGATCTCGGCGGTGCCTGCGCTGGCAAAAATGCCGTTGGTCAGCACATAGACGTGGAACTCCCGCAGGTGGAACGACCGGGCCATGATCTCCATGGTCTGCTCCACCCGGAACACCTCCGCGCCGTTTTCCAGCAGGGTCTGGCCTGCTGCCATGATGAAATCCATGATGCGGCGGCGCAGTTCCTCGTCCGGGAAGGCCTCTCTGCCGTTCATTGCCGCACCTCCTTGTAAAAGATGATAGATAGTAGTTTTGGCCGGCTCACCGGCAATCTGAGCCTATTCTACCATGTCCGCAGCTGGCGCACAAGAGAAAAGATGAAAAACTGCAATTTCCTACTAAAAAACTTCGTTGAAGGTATTGACAAATCTGATTGATTGGGTTAGAATAAACGCAATATCACTAAAATGGCTGTGAAGAGAAGAGTAGGCCTTCGCATTGATCCTTACCAGAAAGCCCGGGCGATGGAAAAGGGCAGGAAACAGGAAGCTGAAAATGGTCTCGGAGCCGTGCGGGCGAGGTGCATGAGCACTAAGTTCGCAACGGGAGCGCCCGTTACAGCGTCCGGCTGTAAGCAGCAAAAGCTGCCGCAGCATCGAGGCTGTGCCCGTGAGGGTGCGGTAAACCAAGGTGGTACCACGGAAGTATGTTATGCTCCCGTCCTTGCTGAGCGTCTGGCTCAAAGTCAAGGACGGGAGCTTTTTTCATGCGTCCGTTCAAAGGCCTGAGCACGGAACTGTGCCGTGCGGGCCGCTGTACATTACAATAAGCAAATAGAGAGGGAACAAAACTATGATTACTCGTCGTGATTTTCTGAAAGTTACTGGTGTTGCAGCTGCTGCAGCTGCCCTGACCGCATGCGGCGGCTCTGCATCTTCCACCGCTTCTTCCGCTGCTTCCAGCACTGCCGCTTCTTCTGAGGCTGCTTCTGCTGTGGCCAAGCTGGACAAGGTGAAGGTGGCAGTGCCCAACGACACCACCAATGAGGCCCGCGCTCTGACCCTGCTGGAGAAGAACGGCTTCTTCAAGCTGAAGGCTGACGCCGGCCTGACCGCTACCGCAAAGGACATCGAGGAGAACCCCCTGAACGTTTCCGTCGATGAGGTGGAGGCTGCTCAGGTGCCCAACGTCCTGCAGGATGAGGACTACGCTGTCATCAACTCCAACTACGCGATCTCCGCTGGTCTGGACCCCATGACCGACGCTCTGGCTATGGAGGACGGCACCTCTGCTTACGTCAACATTCTGGTCTGCAAGGACGGCAACCAGGAAGAGCCCAAGATCAAGGCTCTGGCCGCTGCTCTGCAGAGCCAGCAGGTCAAGGACTTCATGGATGAGAACTACAAGGGCGCTGTGGTGTCCGTTGTGGAGAACCCCACCGACGGCTATGATTCCTCCATCGACTACGATGCACTGAACGGCGAGACCGTCAGCTGCGCTGCTACCCCGGCTCCCCACTGCGAGGTGCTGGAGATCTGCAAGGACATCCTGGCCGAAAAGGGCATCACCCTGGACATCCAGGAGTACGATGACTACATCATCCCCAACAACATCGTTGAGGACGGCCAGTGCGACACCAACTACTTCCAGCATCAGCCGTACCTGGACGACTTCAATGCAGAGCATGGCACCCATCTGGTGACTGTTGCCGGCATCCACGTTGAGCCCATGGGCATCTACGGCGGCAAGCAGGACAGCCTGGCACCGATCGAGGGCTGATTCCCTCTCTTTAAAAGCAAGGAGCAATTTCTGTGATCGAGATCAAACATCTTTCCAAGACCTTCCAGATGAAGGACGGCGCGGTCAACGCGCTGAAGGACATCAACCTGACCATTCCGGATGGTTCTATCTATGGCATCATCGGCATGTCCGGCGCAGGCAAATCCACGTTGGTGCGCTGCATCAACCTGTTGGAGCGGCCCACCGAGGGCAGCGTCGTCATTGATGGCACCGCCATGGAGAGCCTGACCCCTGCGCAGCTGCGTGAGCGCCGCCGGGACATCACCATGATCTTCCAGCAGTTCAACCTGCTGATGCAGCGCAGTTGCCTGAAGAACATCTGCTTCCCGATGGAGCTGGCCGGTGTGAAGAAGGCGGATGCCGAAAAGCGTGCCCGGGAACTGCTGGAAGTGGTGGGCCTGCCCGACAAGGCCAACGCCTACCCGGCTCAGCTGTCCGGCGGCCAGAAGCAGCGCATTGCCATTGCCCGTGCACTGGCAACGGACCCGAAAGTCCTGCTCTGCGACGAGGCCACCAGCGCTCTGGACCCCAACACCACCCATGCCATCCTGACCCTGATCAAGGACATCAACAAGAAGCTGGGCATCACGGTTGTGGTCATCACCCATCAGATGAGCGTTGTGGAAGAAATCTGCGATCACGTTGCGATTCTGGACGGCGGCGTCGTGGTGGAGGAAGGCTCCGTGCAGGAAATCTTCGCCAACCCCAAAACGGCTGCAGCCAAGCGTCTGGTGGCACCCAACGGCGGCAGCGCCGCACGGGATCTGTCCAGTTTTGCGCCGGACGACCATGTGGTGCGCGTCACCTTCAATGGTTCCTCCACCGCAAAGCCGCTGGTGGCGAGCCTTGCGGCTGAAAAAGGCATTCTGGTGTCGGTGCTCAGCGCCGACACCCGTGATCTGAGCGGCCAGTGCTATGGCTCCATGCTGCTCAAGCTGCCTGCCGATGTGGAGCAGGCAAGACAGGCGGCTGCGTACATCCGCAGCCAGCCCGGTGTGACGGTAGAGGAGGTGACCGGCGAATGAGCGTTGCAGATTATGGCTTTGCCATCTGGGAGACTTTCTATGTGACGGTCCTTTCCACCGCCTTTGCGCTGGTGCTGGGCCTGCCGCTGGGCGTGCTGCTGGTGGCCGGTGACAAGGACGGCGTTCTGCCCCTGCCCAGCTGGCTGATGCACATCCTGAACATCATCATCAACATCCTGCGCAGTGTGCCGTTCCTGATTCTGATGATCTGTGTGTTCCCGCTCACCCGTGCCATCATGGGCACTACGGTGGGCACCAAGGCCACTATCGTTCCGCTGGTGGTGGCAGCATTCCCGTTCGTGGCGCGTCTGGTGGAGACCAGCCTGCGTGAGCTGGACGAAGGCGTGGTGGAAGCCGCCCAGAGCATGGGGGCCACCCCGTTCCAGATCATCACCAAGGTGATGATCCCCGAGTGCCTGCCCGGCCTGATCTCCAGCATGACCACCGCCCTGACCACGATTCTGGGCTACTCGGCCATGTCGGGCGTCATCGGCGGCGGCGGTCTGGGCAAGATCGCCCTGTCCTATGGCTATTACCGCTACCAGACCGACATCATGATCGTCTGCGTCATCCTGCTGGTGCTGATGGTTCAGGTGTTCCAGACTGTGGGCACCGCCTGGGCTACCAGGAGCGATAAGAGACTGCGGAAGTAAAACTCCTTCAGTCGCACTTCGTGCGCCAGCTCCCTCGGAGAGGGAGCTTCTGACGAAAAGGAAAACTTTCCGTTAATGCCAAAGCCTTCCTCTGTGAGAAAGACTTCCCCCCGGTTGGGGGAAGATGTCGCGCAAGCGACAAAAAGGGGAACTGTGGCATCGCGTCAGCGATGACGGAAGGAGTCCTGTGCCAAACTGCCCATCCGGCAGGGAAAAATTTAACGTTTCAATTCCCCGCCGGAGGCATCTGCACTCCTGCGGGGAATTGTGCTATATAGACAAACCCAGTAAAGGAGTATGTAGTATGAATCGTGATACCATCTGCGTTCAGGGCGGTTATACCCCCGGCAACGGCGAACCCCGCCAGATCCCCATCGTTCAGTCCACCACCTTCAAGTACGCCACCAGCGAGGATATGGGCAAGCTGTTTGACCTCGAAGCCAACGGCTACTTCTATTCCCGCCTGCAGAACCCCACCTGTGACCTCGTGGCTAAGAAGATCTGCGAGCTGGAAGGCGGCACTGCCGCCATGCTGACCTCCAGCGGTCAGGCCGCAAACTTCTTCGCGCTGTTCAACCTCTGCGAAGCAGGCGACCACATCGTGGCATCCAGCACCATTTATGGCGGCACATTCAATCTGATCTCTGTCACCATGAAGAAGATGGGCATTGAGGCCACTTTTGTTGATCCGCTGTGCACCGAAGAAGAGCTGAACGCCGCCTTCAAGCCCAATACCAAGGTCGTGTTCGGCGAGACCATTGCAAACCCGGCCCTGACCGTGCTGGACATCGAGAAGTTCGCAAAGGCTGCTCACGCTCACGGTGTGCCGCTGATCGTGGACAACACCTTCCCGACCCCAGTCAACTGCCGCCCCTTCGAGTGGGGCGCGGATATCGTCACCCACTCCACCACCAAGTATATGGACGGCCATGGCGCTGTGCTGGGCGGTGCCATTGTGGACAGCGGCAAGTTCGACTGGATGGCACACGCTGAGAAATTCCCCGGCCTGTGCACTCCGGACGACAGCTACCACGGCATCACCTATGCCGAGCGCTTCGGCAAGGAGGGTGCATTCATCACCAAGGCCACTGCCCAGCTGATGCGCGACTTCGGTTCCATGCAGTCCCCGATGAACGCCTACATGCTGAACCTCGGTCTCGAGAGCCTGCATGTCCGCATGCAGCGCCACTGCGAAAACGGCATGGCTGTGGCAAAGTTCCTGGAAGCACACCCGAAAGTGGCTTATGTCAACTACTGCGGCCTGGAAAGCAGCCCCTACCATGCACTGGCTGAAAAGTATCTGCCGAACGGCAGCTGCGGCGTGGTCAGCTTTGGCCTGGCCGGCGGCCGTGAAGCTGCCAGCACCTTCATGAAAGAGCTGAAACTGGCCGCTATTGAGACCCATGTGGCCGATGCCCGTACCTGCTGCCTGAACCCTGCATCCAGCACTCACCGCCAGATGAACGACGAACAGCTAAAAGCTGCCGGTGTGCCCGCAGAGCTGGTGCGCATGAGCTGCGGTCTGGAAAGCAGCGAAGACCTTATCGCAGATATCGCGCAGGCGCTGGATCAGATCTGAGAGATTTGCTCAGTAGCATCTGCCGATTTAGCCCCTTCCCGTGAAAAAGCGTTTGGAGCGCCCCGCAGGGCGCGACAAACGCAAAATATAAAAAATAAATTCCGCTGAAGATAGCCAGAGCGCAGCGGAGGCTATTCTAAATCGTTAGGAGTACGACACTATGCCGCTGATCATCCCCAAAACTTTGCCCGCTTACGATGCCCTGTACGAAGAAAACGTCTTTGTCATGCACCGTGAGCGTGCCCTCGCCCAGCACATCCGCCCGCTGGAGATCCT
>CAVKKE010000093.1:0-1123 GCA_963656875.1 Barnesiella intestinihominis
GTCTGGACTACGTCAGCTGCTCTCCCTTCCGTGTGCCTATCGCACGTCTGGCCGCCGCTCAGGCTGCCATCAAGAACCCCCGCAAGTAATTGCGTGAGCGCTTGAGAGTGTGCGAATAAAAAGCACCAAGAAAGCATCAAAGCCCCTCGGTTTCCGTTACAGGAAGCCGAGGGGCTTTTTGCTGCAAAAAAGAATGATTTTGACCTTTTGGGTGGTAAAAACGGTGGCGCTGCCAAAAAGGGAGGGCGGGTGCGTCAGGCCGTTTCTTCGCCGGTGGAATTTTCTGGCCCGAGCGTTTCCCCAACAACGGAGTAAGCGCCGGATGCCGTGCGGAAGATGCCGGTCAGGCTGCTGCCGGTCAGAACGCATTCGGCCTGATAGGGGATATGGGAGACGAGGGTTTGAATCTGCCCGGAAAAGGTGTACTGGCCGGTGGAAACGATCTGCCCGGAAAACGGATTTGCCCGGTGCAGAAAATGCAGCGTGCCCTGTAAAATGCTGCCCTGTTCGGTCCACGTGAGAGTCCCCCGGCGCATTCCGAGCTGGGTGGAGACCTGGATCTGATAACGGTGTTCTGTCATGAAAACGGCTTCTTTCTGTTAGAGTGTCTCCATGATAACAGAATCTTTGCCGCAGGAAAACCAACAAAACGGCCTGAATGGGGAAGATTGCACATCAGGAGCCGGTTGAGGGGGAGATTAGCTTGCCGTTCTGGCGGAGCACGGCGGGCAGAGTGGTCATCACGAACTGGGAAAGATACGCGATGGTGTTCTCCTTTTCCTCGGGGGTGTGGCTCTCGCGGAACCAGTTGACCAGAATGCCCGCAAACGCTTCGGTGTAGAGGTCCCGCAGAAAGCGGTGGTAGTCCGGCGAGATGGTGATGCCGCAGCTTTTACTGCACCGGTCGATGATGCCATCGGAAAGCTCGTAGAAGTCGTTGCAGAAAAAGCGCTTGAGTTCATCCCGCCCCATGCTGTCATAGGCACAGCACAGCAGATGCTGATTGGCTTTTACATAGTCCAGCACGAACAGTACGGCTTCACGGTAATCCACAAGCAGATTAAACTGCTTGACTACTTCTATGGCTTCTTCCTCCAGCATCCACTTCAGCAGCGCATAGATG
>CAVKKE010000093.1:1133-11923 GCA_963656875.1 Barnesiella intestinihominis
CAGTTGAGGATGTGGGCGTTTTCCTCCACATAGTTCATCACAAACAGGATGGCATCGTGGTAGTTGGTGAGCAGGTCGAACTGCTTGATAACTTCCACCGTCTCCTGCTCCAGCGTCCACTTGAGCAGATCGTAGATGTCGGAAAAATGGTAGTAGAAGGTCTTGCGGTTTAAATCACACATCCCGATCAGGTCGTTCACCGTGATCTTGCGCAGGGGCTTGTGTTCCATCTGAGCTTTCAGCGCGGATGAAAGCGCCTTGCGGGTTTTCATGCTGGCTTCTTCGTGCTTCATGGCAAAAATCCTCCATTCGGAGTTTATTATACAGTTGTCCGGCAAACAAAACAAGGGACGAATGCGGACGATTGTCCGGTATTTGCTGGACAAAACAAGATTTTTGTCCATATTTGCACAAATGACCGGAAGTGACCATTTTATCTTTGGGTTGACTGAGTTATCCTATCCTTGTTGATTTTTAACATGGGAGGGAATGCCAATGAACGAACAAGCCGCACCGAAAAACGACCTGATGCACAAGCTGGCGCGTCAGATCGTGGAACGGCGCAACCTGATTTTTCTGATCGTGGTGATCCTGCTGATCTTTTCTGTTATTTCACAAAGCTGGGTCAGCGTTGAGAACGACCTGACCACTTATCTGCCGGAGACTTCGGGCACACGCTAGGCACTGGATGTGATGGACGAGCAGTTTACCACCTACGGCACGGCAGACGTGATGGTGGCAAACATCGGGCCGGAGCGCGCACAGGAACTGGCCGACCAGCTGGCTGAGCTGAAAGGCGTGCAGACGGTGGACTACGATGAAACATCGTCCCACTACAACAACGTGTCGGCGCTGTATTCCATCACCTTCGACTACCCGGAAGAGGACGAAGAGTGTCTGACAGCGCTGGACCGCGTCAAGGAATACCTGGCGGGCTACGACCTGTATGTATCCACCAGCCTTGGCGACACCGAGGCCGAGATCGTTGCACAAGAAGTCAACGTCATCATGGTGTACGTTGCCGTCATCGTGGTGGCCGTGCTGATCTTTACCTCGCAGACCTATGCCGAAATTCCGGTTCTGCTGCTCACCTTCGTGATCTCGATGGTGCTTAACAGCGGCACGAACTTCCTGTTCGGCACCATTTCCTTCGTGTCCAACTCCGTTACCAGCATTCTGCAGCTGGCACTGTCGCTGGATTACGCCATTATCTTCTCCAACCATTTCCGCGAAGAGCACGAGACCCTGCCGCTGAAGGAATTGGTCATCGAAGCACTGAGCAAGAGTATCCCGGAAATTTCGTCCAGCTGCCTGACCACCGTGGGTGGTCTGGTGGCCATGATGTTCATGCAGTTCAAGATCGGCCCGGATATGGCTATCTGCCTGATCAAGGCCATTGCCTACTCCATCCTGTCGGTGTTCCTGATCATGCCGGGTCTGTTGATGATCTTTGGACCCTGGATGGAAAAGACCGAGCACAAAAGCTTTGTGCCCAAGATCCCCTTCGTGGGCAAGTTTGCCTATAAGACCCGCAAGATCATCCCGCCGATCTTTCTGGTGGTGGTGGTCATTGCTTACCACTTCTCCAGTCTGTGCCCTTACGCTTACGGCCTGAACAGCATCAAGACGCCCAAGCTGAACGATGTGCAGGTTGCAAGCAACATGATCAAGGACAACTTTACATCCTCCAACTATGTGGCACTCGTCACGCCCAAGGCAGACTACAGCGTGGAAAAAGCCATGATCACAGAGCTGGAAAGCCACGACGAGGTGGACAGCACCAAGGGCCTTTCCAACATCGAAGCCATGGACGGCTACTGCCTGGAAGATAAGCTCACCGCCCGTCAGTTCTCGGAACTGGTGGGTCTGGACTACGAGCTGGCCCAGACTGTCTACGCGGCTTACGCTGCCGAGAATGATGAATACAACCAAATGATCGGCAGTTTTTCCAGCTATAGCGTGCCGCTGATGGATATGTTCCTCTACGTCTGCGATAAGCTGGATTCCGGCCTTGTGACGCTGGACGACGACCTGACCGAGACCCTGCACGACGCGCAGGAGCAGATGCTCAGCGGTAAGGCGCAGCTGCAGGGCGAGGATTATAACCGTATCCTGATCTACCTCAGCCCGGATCTGGAAGCCGGCCAGACGACCTACGACTTCACCGACGAGATCCAGCGCATTGCCCGCAAGTATTACCCGGAGGGCAACATCTATCTGGCCGGTGATGTGACCAGTGAATACGACTTCCAGAAGTCCTTTGCAATTGATAACAAGGTGGTCAGCATCGTGTCCATCCTGATCGTTCTGGTGGTTCTGCTGTTCACCTTCCAGTCGGCTGGTATGCCGCTGCTTCTGATCCTGGTCATTCAGGGTTCTATCTGGATCAACTTCTCGTTCCCCACCTTTACGGATTCGCCGCTGTTCTACCTGAGCTATCTGGTGGTCAGCTCCATCCAGATGGGTGCAAACATTGACTACGCTATTGTTATCGCCACCCGTTACAGTGAGCTGAAAGACAAGATGGACCACCAGCAGGCCATTATTGAAACGATGAACTTCGCATTCCCCACCATTCTCACATCCGGCACCATTCTGGCAACGGCAGGCATCCTGATCGGTCAGATGACCTCGCACGCCGCTATCGTTGGCATTGGCCAGAGCCTGGGCCGCGGCACCATCATCTCCATGATCCTGGTGCTGTTCGTGCTGCCGCAGATCCTGCTGCTGGGCGGCGGGCTGGTGGACAAAACGTCCTTCTCCATGCCGAAGGTCACGGCGCGTTCCAGCGTCAAGGGCCGTGTGCGTGTCAACGGCATCGTCAAGGGCGAGGTGCACGGCAGCGTTTCCGGCACGATGAATGCCATTGTGAACGGTGATGTGCAGCTGACCGTTCTTTCGGGCAATGTGACGCAGGAGGAAGAAGATGAACCAAAACAGTAAGCATCATGTGCGGGCGCTGAACCGTCTGGCAGCCTTGCTGCTGGCCGCAGCGTTTGTGTGGGCCGCTGCCCTGCCTGCCTTTGCAGAAGGGGAAGCAGCCGCCCAGAGCGACACCATTTATATCAACAGTACATCCGACCTGATCCGCTTTGCCCAGCGCTGTGCGGTGGACAGCTGGTCCAAAGGCAAGACCGTGATTTTGCAGGAGGACCTCTCCCTAAAAGATGTGGACTGGGAGCCAATTCCATCCTTCAGCGGTACCTTCCGCGGCAACAGCCATGAAATTCGTGATCTGGAGTTGGAAGGCTCCTACTCCCCGGCGGGCCTGTTCGCCGTGGTGGAAAAGGGGGCTGTGGTGGAGTCCCTGAGTGTGCAGGGCTGGGTGGCCCCCGGCGGTGAAAAAGGCACTGTGGGCGGCATCACCGGCCGCAACGATGACACCGGTGTGCTTGACCGCTGCACCTCCCGCAGCATCATTACCGGCAAGAGCTGCACCGGCGGCATCGCAGGCCAGAACTCCGGCTCCATCACCAGCTGCACCAATGTGGGCGCGGTGAATGCTGATTATCAGGATACTACCCTCAATCTGGACGGCCTGTCGGCAGATGTGCTCTCCTACATTGAACAGAAGGTTGATGCCAGCGCGGAACCCGTGGCGTCCAACGCCCCCACCGACACCGGCGGCATCGCGGGCCGCTCTTCGGGTATGATTCTCACCAGCACCAACGCGGGCACTGCGGGCTACGAACATTTGGGCTATAATGTAGGCGGCATCGTGGGCCGTACCGATGGCTTTGTGTCCGGCTGCATCAATCAGGGCGCGGTCTATGGCCGCAAGGACGTGGGCGGCATTGCCGGTCAGGCAGAGCCGTACCTCGAACTGGACCTGTCCCAGAGCACGCTGGAAAAGCTGCGCACCGAGCTGGACAAGCTGCACGATGTGGTGGACGGCTCGGCAAATGAGATGGACAATTCTTCGTCCATCATCAGCAGCGACATGAACGCCCTGAAGGCGCAGATGAACACCGCCATCAGCGCGGCGCGTCAGCTGCAGGAGCAGGGAAGTGATTACATGGATACCGTGGCCGATGAGGTGGACCGTACCGGCGTACTGGTCAGCGATACGCTGGGCCGGATGGAGCCGGTGACGGACGCCGCCGAGCAGGCCATGCAGCAGGTGACGGACGCGCTGGACGAGCTGGAGTGGGTCGTCAGCGAAGCCGCTATGGAGATCGGCTACCTGTCCGAAGATCTGGACTACATCCGCAAGGCCGCCGGCCAGATGGGCGATGCCATGGACGACACCCAGAAGGGGCTGGAACTCATCGAGACCGACCTGGAACAGCTGCAAGACGCCTACGACATGGGTGATGAATCCGCCGCCCAGGCAGCCATTGCAACGGCACTCAGCGGTTACAGCATGCTGCCCGCAGGCACGGGTGACGCGAATCTGCAGTCCGCTGTGCAGATGCTGAAAATTGCAAACAATGTTTTCAGTGCGGTGAGCGTGAGCAGCGGCATGAGCACCGAGATGAAGGCGGTCTCTGCCGGTCTGGGCCTGCTGCGCAGTGCAGCGCTGGTATCCGGCAGCGGCAGCAGTGAGCTGACGGCGGCTTCCCGTCAGGTAACAGCCGCCCTGCGCAATTTGTCCCGTCTGGCGGGCCAGATGAGCACGCTGGCCGGAAACGCTGCGGCAGCGGCCACCGCACAGGGCAGCGCCGAGCTGGCAAGCTCGCTCAGCACCATTTCCCGTGCCATCGGTGATATCGGGATCGACCTGGGCGACTTGGAAGACATCCTTACGGACCTCGGTTTCGACACCGGCGCACTGCAGGGCGGTGCCGACTCCATTCAGGCAGGCATTGGCAAGCTGGAAGATGCAACAGTACAGCTGCGGGATGCCACCGATGACCTGGAGACCGGCATCACCTGGCTGGAGCGGGATGGCTGGCTGGTCAGCTCCACGGTGAAGCGCCTTTCGAGCGCCATTGACACCCTGAAAGATGCCAGCTCGGGCGTTGTGGATGCACTGAGCCAGATGAAGGACATCGTGGGCTGGCTGAACGATCAGGACCCGGTGCACATGCCCCGGCCGGACTCCGCCCTGCAGGATACCACCAACACGCTGTTCGATGCAGTGGACGGCATGTCCAGCCAGATGAGCACGCTGAACCAGAACCTGAAGGGTGTCAGCGACCGGATGAGCAATCAGGTGCGCGCCATCAACGATCAGATACAGGTCGTCACCGGCCTGCTGCTGGACGCTGTGGAAGAGATCAGCGACCCGGGCAGCAAGACCGTGTTGGAGGATGACTCTGGGACCCTGACCGGCATGACCGATGGCCGCATTGAAAACTGCACCAACCGGGGCACCGTGCAGGCCGATGTGGACGTGGGCGGCATTGCAGGCGCCATGGCCGTGGAAAACCTGCTGGACCCCGAGGATGATACGCTGAACGAGAGCGGCTCTCTGCTGCGCACCGGCTACTCGGCCTTTGCTGTGGTGGACGGCTGCGTGAACGAAGCCGCGGTAGAGGGCAAAAAGGACGCCGTGGGCGGCATTGTGGGCGGCATTGTGGGCGAGGGCACCGACAGCCGCCTGACGGATGGCAGCTGCACCGTGGTGGACTGCCGTGCACTGGTGGATATCCTCGAAGCCGACCAGTTCGCGGGAGCCATCTCCGGCGGACAGGACGGCAGCTTTTCCGGTAACCTGTTCGTGTCCGACACTCTGCGCGGCATCGACCGCCTGAGCAAGGCCGGGCAGGCAGAACCCACCGACTACGAGACCCTGATCGCGCAGGAGAACACGCCCTGGCGGTTCAAGCAGATCACCGTGACCTTCAAGGACGAGGACCACGTTCTGGGCCGGGTGAATCTGAACTACGGCGATTCGCTGGATGAATCCGGATACCCGGAACTGCCCGCAAAAGAGGGCTGCGCTGCTCGCTGGAGCACCACCGAGCTGACCGATGTGCATCTGGACACGGTGGTGGAAGCGGTATATACCGATTACATCACGGCTCTTGCCAGCACCTTTGAGCGCGAGGACGACCGGTCGGTCTTTTTTGCAAAAGGTCAGTTCGGCGACCGTGACAGCCTGACCGTCTCGATGCAGGATGCACCTGCAGAGCTGAAAAATGCAGTGGAAAGCTGGAATGTACAGATCCCGGATGACGGACTGGAAAGCCATACGCTGCGTTATCTGCCCACGGATACCAGCCAGAAGTACAAGGTGTATGCAAAGCAGGACGGCGCATGGAAGCAGCTGGATACCGAGACCATCGGCAGTTATCTTGCGTTCGAGGTGCCAGGCAGTGAAGCCGACCTTACGATCGTGCAGGCGAGCAGTATTCCGCTCTGGATCATCGCAGCTGCAGCGGCGGCTGTGGTGGTGCTGGCAGGCGGCATGGTTCTGATCCGGCATAAGAAAAAGGCACCGGTAAAGCAGGCGGAAGAGTAAGTACTCAGACCCTGTTATGATTCGTGCCTGGAACCGGGCTGGAGATGAAGTAAAAAACGAAAAATCCAAAATGGCGATTCACAGCTGCTCTGAACGCTTTGTGATTCCGGCACCCGCCCCGGTTTCCGTAATGGAAGCCGGGGCGGGTTTTCTCTTGCCGGCAGCGGAGCACCGGCAGTTTTTGGGTGATGCCGGAAAGACGCAAAAAAGCACCCCCTGCGGGCGGCGGGCCTGCAGGAGGTGCTTGGGATCATGGGGAACCGGGCCGGGCTGCAAAAACCCGGCGGGAAGGGTTACAGTGCGCGGGCAGCCAGGTTGCCGGAGAGCACGGCCTTCTGGATGTTGTACGGCTCGGCGCAGTCACCCACGGAGGTAACGGCAAAACCGGCAGCTTCCAGTTCCTGTGCAAGGCTGGTGTTCGGCACCATATCGTAGCATTCCACCACGCTGTCGCAGGAGAGGGTACGCTCAAAGCCTGCATTGGTGGTAATGGTCAGTTCGCCGCCGTTCAGGCCCTTGACCGTGGCACCGTTCAGGATGTTGACGCCCTTGCTCCGCAGGTGCGGCAGCATGTAGGTGCGGAACCAGCCGGACTGGCCCTTGTCCAGATCGGCAGCTGCGCCGGAGTGGACGATGGTCACCTTTTTGCCGCGGGCAACCAGCCATGCGGCAAGGTCAATGGCCTGCACCGAGCCGCCCAGCATCACCACGTGCTCGCCCAGGTCGGAAGAGCCGAAAGCCTGCTCCGGGGTAAAGACGTTTGCGCCGGACAGCTTGCTTTCACGGGTGCCGCCCACAGCAACGATCACGGCATCCGGAGCCATTTCCTTGACGGCGGCTGCATCGACCTTGGTGCTCAGTTTGACTTCCACACCGTTGTTTTCCAGCTGGTGGTTGATGTAGGTGAGGTAATCGTCAAAGCGCTCGTGGTCGCCCTTGACGCCGCGGGCAAAGTTCAGCAGACCGCCGGTCTTATCCGAAGATTCACATAGGGTCACGCTGTGGCCGCGCTCGGCAGCAACACGGGCGGCTTCCATACCGGCAGGGCCTGCACCGATGACCAGCACATTCTTCTTAGAGGCAGCGGGCGTGGGGGTAAAGCCTTCCGGCATGGTGTCGGTGTAGGCGTTGAAGTAGGCTGTGTTCATGCGGCAGGAGGAGGGAACACGTGCCGGGCTGTTGTTGTCGTGGCAGTGCATACACTTCATGCAGGGGCGCACATCCTCGCGGCGGTGCTCCTTGATCTTGGTCACCAGCTCGGGGTCGCAGTTGAGCGGGCGGTTCATGAAGATCAGGTCCAGGTCGCCGCGCTCAATGGCATCGTTCAGGTAGTCCGGGCCAACGCGCAGGTCCATGTAGGCGGCGCAGCCAACGGGCACCTTGACGGCGGATTTGATCTCCTTGACGATGGGCAGGAAGGAGGCAAAGCCGGAGTGGCTGCCATCCACCATACCATTGAAGTTGGAGGCAAAGTCGAACTGCGTGCCGTAACCGGTCAGGCCGTCATAGCCCTCGGCAATGTGCTGGACATCCGGTGCCCAGATGTTCATTTCCTGGCCGTTGGCACCCACGCGCACCTGGATCCAGTCGGCACCGGCGCTCTCCAGGCACTTGGCAATCTCCTTGCCTTCCTCAATGGTGGTGAACAGCTCGTTGTCGCCCAGGGTGACATCGTTTTCTTCCACGCCGTTCATCAGGGCACCAACGGGGTAATCGGCACCGTTGACTTCCTTGATCTTCTCGATCATGCGGCGGTACAGGTGGGTGCGGTTTTCAAAGGACTGGGGGCCGTACTCGTCCTCGCGCTTGTTGATGCGGCGGGTCAGGAAGCCGTTCAGGCCATCGGCACTGGCACCCTTGATCTCGATGCAGTCAATACCCATTTCCTTGGCACGCTGTGCGGAGATGCCCACACGGTCAATGAAGGCGTCCAGCTCTTCAATGGTGGATTCGTTGATCTTCTCGTCCGGAACCGTGGGGGCAAGGCCGCCGTAGCAGATCTGCAGGCCGGTTTTGCCGCCTGCTGCGTGAATGCGGTCGATCAGCGGAGCCAGAGCGGCACGGGCTTCTTCCATGCCATCGGCCTCCAGCTTGTCGGGCAGCAGGCCGCAGGCGCTCACCACGCCGCCTGCAAAGATGTTCAGCGAAACGCCGTTTTCGGCCATGGTGCCGTACCATTCGGCAGCAACCTTTGCGTTGGTGCCGGTGCTGTCCTTCCACGGGCCGCTGCCGGCGGACTTGATGATGCGGTTGGGCAGAGTCATGGTGCCCAGCTTGACCTCAGAGAACACCGAAGCGCAGTCGCCCTCAAAGGAATCAAAGCTGTCGTCCTGCGGGTTCACCGGGGCGGGAGCGGCGGGCAGGCCCAGAGCCTGGGCGGTGCAGGCGTTGACACCGGCGCGGATGGCGTTGGTGCACAGGGTGGCACCGGTCACGCCGTCCACACCATCGGCCTTGCCGTTGGCCACAATGCTCTGGCAGTACTGCTCCATGGGGGAAGCCAGGGCCGTGAAGTAATCGGCGTGGGAAGAGTGCAGCACCTTATAGCTCACATCGGTCAGGGCGCTTTCGCTGAAGGTGCAGCTGACCTCTACACTGACGAAAGAACTGCTCTGGATGCTGGTGTACGTACCGGCCTTGAAAAAGGCGGCAGGCGTGCTGCCTGTGGAAGCAGCGGCAGAAGTGGAGCCGGATGCGGCGGAACAGGCACTGAACATGCCCATGGCGGCCAGCCCGGCGGCACCGAAGGCACCGCCCTTCAGAAAGCTGCGGCGGGAAATGAAATTGCCCATAAGAAAATCCTCCTTTTTTTTTCCTCTTGATGTTAAAATTATAACATATCAGAGAAGGCTCCCGGATTAAATGTACCCTAATCTGAATTAAGTTTCAATTAACGCAGGCGCAGTCCTTGGCATTTGCGCCGAAATGCGGTATCCTGAAGGGGAGGTGAGAGGATGAAAAAATATCGCGTGTGGGAGGCTGTGTGGATCGCGGCACTGATGGTGCTGCTGTTCTGGGCGCTGCTGCGCATCAACGCGGATTCTCCGCGGGTCCGCGTGGAAGAGGTGTCTGCGCAGAGCGTACCGGCCGACCGGCTGGTGCTGCTGGAAGGCGGCACGGTAAAGGCAAACGAATACGGCGGCGAAAGCCTGTATTTTACGCTGGAATGGCAGGGCGATGGCTGCCTGTTTCTGCCCAAGGCGAACCGGCACACCCTGCTGGTGAACGGGCAGGAATGGGATGAGCTGCAGGACAGCAAGCTGCGGCTGTTCCAGTTCCGGGACGCCCCGGCGGCGGATGGCCGCTATGAGGTGGAGATCCGCAGTGCGGGCAAAACGCTGGACCGGTACGGCAGCTGCATCTACCTTGGCCCGCTGGCGGCGGTAAGCCAGTGCGTCAGCAGCCAGATCGTGAGCCGCTTTGTGGTAACGGGCATCTGCTTTTGCGTGCTGCTGTTTTCGGCGGTGCTCTATGCCTGGAAGCGCAGCGAGACCTATCTGTTCTGGCTGGCCCTTTACGCGGCGTGCATGATGCTGCGCACCCAGGATGCACTGGGCCTTGGCTTTTTGGTGGGAACGGACAGAGCCCTGTTCCAGGCGGCGGACCAGTTTGTGACGTCCAGCGCGGTGTTCCGGCTGATCTACACCATTCTGTCCGCCTGGCTGAATTATCAGGTGCTGCGGCATTTCCTCTCCGCAAAGCTGCTGGGGCATTCCATTATGCTTTACATCACCATAGCGGCCCTGATGCTGACGGCGGGCAGGGCGCTGACGGGCCGCAGCATGGCCTGGGAGCTGTTCTATTTTACGGTGCTGTATGCCTGCCAGATCCTCTGCATCCAGAAGGAGCAGAAGCTTTCGGCCATGGAGCAGAACACGCTTTCGGCGGCATGGGTGCTCACAGTGGTGTTCCAGATCTTTCACACCCTCAGCGGCTTCGGCGCGATCCCCAGCGGGGACGTGGGCCTGAAATTCCACATCCCGCCCATGGTCTCCTGCATTTACATCGTGGCCTTCTTTGTCATTGCCTGCCGCCGCTTTGCCATCAAGTTTCAGGAAGCGGACGAGCTGAACGCCCACCTGGAAGCCATTGTGGAGGAAAAAACGCGGGAGCAGAGCCGGTTCATCCGCAGTATGCTCCACAACCTGAAAACGCCGCTGTTTTCCCTGGTGGGCTATGCGGATATGGCTGCAGCCAGCCTGGACCAGCCCGCGCAGGCACAGCGTTTTCTGACCAAAGTGAGCGATAAGGCCCAGTACGTCAGCCGCCTGCTGGACCGGCTGTTCCTGCTGACCCAGATGGATGCCAACCAGGTGGTGTTCCAGCAGATGCCGGTGCGGCTGGAAGAGCTGCTGGAAACGGTGGCGGCCCCGGCGCGGCCGGA
>CAVKKE010000094.1:0-11854 GCA_963656875.1 Barnesiella intestinihominis
GCCCCGAAAAGCTCAGCTCCGGGCGGTCACTCTCGGGCAGCTGGCTGGAAATGCCGTAACTGGCAATGAAATCAGCTTTGTTGTAGTTCATGGAGCTTTCCTTTCTTCATAAAGGGCGGTGACACCGGACACTCCGTCCCGCTTGCGCTCGCCAGACCACCAGCGAAAGAAAGCTTTACTTTCCATGCGGGGATACAGTGTCGATTGTAGTCGTTGCCCACCCTTCAGACATGGCGTCGCGGCATCGTGCCTGAGTGTCCGGTGCCGCCGCCCGGTAAACTGCATCTATCCGGGGCTGCGGGCCGATAGTTTCTCTGAGGACCGTCCGCTGGGGTGGGACCCTGTTGCCGTCAGGCAATAGGGCGGGCGATGGAATGGCCCGAGTCGTGTCCGAGGAGAAAGCTATCGGCACACAGCCCCTTATCTTTTAGCACACCGCGCCCGGCTGGGGCTTATCGGCGGCAGGCGGGACGATGGTCTCCCCTGCTTTGGTCTTTTTGCGGGTTCGGCTGGCCGGGGCCTTGGCCTTCTTGGCGCTCTGGGGCTTCAGCAGAGCCGCATTCAGCACCTGCGTCAGGTTCGTCATGGGCAGGAAGGTCAGGTTTTTCTTGACCTCGTCGTCCACTTCGTACAGGTCAGGCTCATTGTCCTTAGGGATGATCACGGTCTTCATGCCCTCGCGGTAAGCGGCCATGCTCTTTTCACGCAGGCCGCCGATGGGCAGAACATTGCCGTGCAGGGTGATCTCGCCGGTCATGGCCACATCGCCGCGCACCGGGATACCGGACAGGCAGGACACCAGAGCCGTGGTCAGGGTGACACCGGCAGAAGGGCCGTCCTTGGGCACAGCGCCCTCAGGGGCGTGGATGTGCAGGTCGCACTTCTTGAGCCGTTCGGCGTCGATGCCGTATTCCGCTGCATGGACGCGCACCCAGGTAACTGCCAGCTGAGCACTTTCCTTCATCACGTCACCCAGAGAACCGGTGACCGTGATCTTGCCGCTGCCATTGTCGATGACCTGCACCTCAATGGGCAGGGTCTCGCCGCCCACGCTGGTCCAAGCCAGACCGTTGGCGATGCCAATGGCATTGGTGCGGTTGAGGAAGTCGGGTTTGACGAAACGGGGGCCCAGCAGCTCTTCCAGCGTGGTGCCGGTGACAGATACGCTCTCGGCTTCGCCGGATGCGATCTTGCGGGCGCACTTGCGCAGAACGCTGGTAATGGTGCGTTCCAGATTGCGCACGCCGGCCTCCCGGGTGTAGCCGTCAATGATGCCATAAAGGGCGCTCTGGCTCAGGGTGACTTTGCCGGTCAGGCCGCAGGCCTTGAGCTGCTTGGGCAGCAGGTGTTTGCGGGCGATGTTATACTTCTCCACGCGGGTGTAACTGGGCAGCTCGATGACGTCCATGCGGTCGCGCAGGGGGCCCGGGATGCTGCTCAGGTCGTTTGCGGTGGTGATGAAGAGCACATGGCTCAGATCAAACGGGATATCGATGAAATGGTCGTTGAAGGTGCTGTTTTGTTCAGGGTCCAGTGCTTCCAGCAGAGCCGCCGCCGGGTCGCCCCGGAAATCGCCCGCCAGCTTGTCGATCTCGTCCAGCAGCATCAGGGGGTTGGAGCTCTTGGCGGAGATCATGGCGCTGATGATCTTGCCAGGCATGGCACCAATGTAGGTGCGGCGGTGGCCGCGGATCTCGGCTTCGTCACGCACGCCGCCCAGACTGATGCGCACATACTTGCGGCCCAGGCTCTCGGCGATAGAGCGTGCAATGCTGGTCTTGCCGACACCCGGAGGGCCCACAAGGCAGATGATCTGTGCTTTCACGTCCGGTGCCAGCTTGCGCACGGCCAGCGTCTCGAGGATGCGGTCCTTGACCTTTTTCAGGCCATAGTGGTCGCGGTCCAAAATCTGCTGAGCCCGGGCGATGTCCAAGTCGTCCACCGTGAAGGTGTTCCAAGGCAGGTCAAGGCAGGTGTCCAGATAGGTGCGGATGACCGTGGCTTCCTGATTGCTGCCCTGCATCTTAGACAGGCGGTCAACCTCTTTGAGCAGCTTCTTCTCGCTGTCTTCTGCAAGGTGCAGGTCAGTGATCTTGCGGCGGTATTCGTCGGCTTCGGCGTGGGTGTCGTCGCCCTCGCCCAGCTCGTCGCTGATAATGTGCAGCTGCTCGTGGAGATAGTAGTCCCGCTGGTTTTTGTCCATGGACTCGTTGACTTTTTCAGCGATCTCCTTCTCGATCTTCATCACCTGGCACTCGCGGCGCAGCATCTCAATGAGCCGCTGCAGCCGCCCGTTCAGGGTGTTTTCGTCCATGACGGCCTGCTTGTCCTCGTAGCGGAGCAGCAGGTTGGCAGGCATGTACTCACTGAGGAATTCCGGGTCGTCGCTGGACACGATGGCAAACACCACGTCCTTGCCCAGACGCGGGTTCATGCCCAGATATTCGTCAAAGCCGCTCTTCAGCGCACGCAGAAGAGCCTCCGTCTCCACAGCGTCCTCAGGCTTGCCGGCACGCACCGGGGCCGGGCGCACAGCAGAGAGCAGGAAGTCGCCGCTGGTATCCAGCTCGGTGAGCTTGGCGCGGTATTTGCCCTCCACCAGAACCTTCACGAGGTCGTCGGACACACGCAGCACCTGCTTCACCTCGGCTACAACACCGTAGGCAAACAGATCCTTCTGGGTGGGGTCGCTGGTCTCCATCTCCTTCTGGGCCACCAGAAAAACATTGGAGTTATTGGCCATGGCCCATTCCACAGCAGCGATGCTCTTTTCCCGGCCCACCTCGAAGTGCACGAGGTTGTTGGGGAACACCACAAGGCCGCGCAGGGCGATGGTGGGCAGATGGAGCTCGCGGCGCTCCACCTTGATGGTAACTTTTTCACTCATTATGCAAACACCTCCCGGCTGCCGCGCACTTTCCCGACGCGGCAGCCCTGTAAGCTAGGGAATCTATAAAAATAGTGGGTTGTTTCCTTATTATACTGATTTCCGGCTAAAATGCAACTGTGACGCATGGTCTGTTGTTTTTTCGTCAGCGTCCCCGCCCTCTCAGTCTCACTCCATTCGCCAGCTCCCCCAAAGGGGGAGCCTTTGGTAAAACCGGAAAGTCTACCGTACTGCCAAGGCCTCTCACTTTGGGAGAGGTGGCACGCCGTAAGGCGTGACGGAGAGGGCGAGGCCGTTAAAAATAAAGAATCCTTTTAGTCCTCTCCCCGCTTCTCCTGCGTACTGAACCCCATTTTGCCCAGCGCGGGCAGGATGGCTTTGAGGGTAATGGAAGTCAGCGCACCCATCACAAGGCCCAGCACCAGCATGACCGGTGCATAATAGAAGGACAGCGACGACGAGATGATGACGCCTGCGCCCAGCAGCTGGCCGACATTGTGAGCCAGTGCACCGCACACCGACAGGATGAACCAGGTGGGCCGCACCGGCAGCAGGTAATAGAGCACCCACATCACCAGCAAGGACAAAAGGCCGCCGCACAGCGAGAGGAAACCCGCCGTGAAGCCGGAAACCAGAAACACAAACAGCGCCTTGAGCACATCCAGCACAAGAGCCTGCTTTGGGCCCATGAAGAACAGCGCGTACATGACCACGATGTTGGCCAAGCCCAGCTTCATGCCCGGCAGAAGGCCCGGGATGGTCAGAGTGCCTTCAATGAAGGACAGCGCCATGGCCAGCGCAAACAGCAGACCGGACAGTGCAATATGGCGTGTTTTTTCGTAACTGCGTCGATTCTTCGGCATATGGGGCACGCTCCTTTACTCTTCGGTCTGGGACTGCTCGTAGGCTTCCTGCTCTTCCATGGCGGCTTCCCATGCGGCGAACAGCTCTTCCTGATGGAACCGCAGGTCGCTGAGCTCGTCGCTCTTCTGGCGCAGCAGGTCGGGGTCGTTGTAGACTTCCGGGGAGTTGATCTCGTTATCCAGCTCCACTTCCCGTGCACCGCAGGCTTCCATCTCATCCTCGCAGGCTTTGATCTTTGCACGCAGCTCAGCACGGCGGCGGCGCTGCTCTTTGCCATAGCCCATTTTGGTGGGTTCGGCGGATTTCTGCACGGCCTGCACCGGGGCGCTTCGGCCCATCAGGGCATCGTAGCTGGGATAGATGGTGGCCTTGCCGTCTTCCAGATAGAGGATGGGGCAGGCCAGACTGTTCATCAGATGGCGGTCATGGGTCACCAGCAGCAACGTACCGGTGTAGGCCATGAGGGCTTCGGTCAGGTTCTCACGGGTGTAGATGTCCAGGTGGTTGGTGGGCTCGTCGAGGAACAGCAGGTTGGGCCGTTCCAGCACGATCTCCGCAAAACGCAGACGGGCCAGTTCGCCGCCGGACAGCGCTTCGCAGGGCTTGAACACCGTCTCGCCCCGGAATCCCAGCTTTGCCAGATGGCTGCGCACTTCCAGCTCGGTCATGCGGGGGTACTTATTCCAGATGACATCAATGACCCGGCCCTGCCCCAGACGGTTCTGCTGCTGGGCAAAGATGCTGGGCCGGGCACCGGTGCCCAGACGCACCATGCCGCCGGAGGGGCGGCGCTTGCCGTCCAGCACCTGCATCAGGGTGGATTTGCCTGCACCGTTGGGGCCTGCAATGACCAGCCGCTGCCCGCGGCATACCGTATAAGTGAAGGGTTCCAGCAGGGTGCGCTCCCCTATTTTGATGGTCAGGTTCTTGAGCAGCACCAGCTCATTCCACGGTTCCACGTCATATTCAAAGCGGAATTTCAGCTGGTTCGTCTCGTCCTTGGGGGCTTCGGTGATCTCCAGCTTTTCCAGCTGCTTGCGGCGGCTCTGGGCCATCTTGGTGGTGGAAGCGCGCACAAGATTGCGGTCCACATAGTCCTGCAGCTTTTCCGCCAGCGCCACATCGGCGTCGTGCTGTTTCTGGCGCAGGGCATCGGCGGCTTCCTTCTGAGGCAGATAGGCCGAGAAGTTGCCTTTGTAGGTGGTCATGGTCTGGAAAGATACCTCCCAGATCTTGCTGCACACATTGTCGAGGAAGTAGCGGTCATGGCTGACCACCAGAACCGCACCGGAGTAGCCTTTGAGGTAGTTTTCCAGCCATTCCATGGTGGCAAAGTCCAAGTGGTTGGTGGGCTCGTCCAGAATCAGCACATCCGGCTTTTCCAGCAGCAGCTTGGCCAGCCGCAGGCGCGTCAGCTCACCGCCGGAGAGCACCGCAATGTTCTTCGTCCAGGTGTCCTGCGCAAAGCCCATACCGGACAGCACTTTTTTGATATTGACGTCCATGTTGTAACCATCGGCGGCATCCACGACATTCTGCAGCTGGTCGTGCTGAGCCAGCAGAGCGGCATCGTCGGGCGTTGCGGCCATTTTGCGTTCCAAAATCTGCATCTGAGCCATGGCGTCCAGCACAGGAGCAAAGGTGGAGCGCATCTCGCCATAAATATCCAGCGTTGCATCGAGCTTTGCGTTCTGTTCCAGATATCCCAGCGTCACGCCGTGGGTCACACTGAACTCGCCCTCGTAGTCCTGATACTCGCCGGTCAGGATCTTGAGCAGCGTGGTCTTGCCTGCGCCATTCTGGCCCACGATGCCGATGCGGTCTTCCCGCTCGACACTGGCCGTTACATCGTGCAGAACGATTTTTTCACCAAAGCTCTTGCCTAATTTTTCCAAATGAATCAGCATAATTCCAATCTGTTCTCTTACACATTTAACCTCAGCACTGATGACGGCGATTCTTCTGGCCCACATTGGCCAGCTCCTCATCCTCCATCACCAGCGGATACAGCTGCTCCAGGCTTTCAATCTCATAGGTGGGCACCACCTTGCCGGGGTTCTCCGCATGGTTCGGGTTGAACCAGCAGGTGTCAAGGCCCGCATTTGCACCGCCTTGAATGTCGCTGCCCAGACCGTCGCCCACGACCAGAACGTGTTCCCGGTTCTCCACGCCCAGCGCCCGCAGCGCACCATCAAAAATCTTGCGGCTGGGCTTTTCGCTGTCCATCTTCTCGGAGACGAACACATCCTCCATGAAATTCAGGATGCCGGACTCCGCCAGACGGCGGGTCTGCACCTTCTGGAAGCCGTTGGTCACCACGGCCAGCGTGGCCACCTCGGAGAGTTCCCGCAGCACATCCAGCACCTCGGCGTTCATCAGGTCGGGGTGAGTGGACAGCTGCTCAAGATAAAAGCGGTTCATCTCCGCCCCGTCACCGGCTGCGTCAATGGCCTTGAGGAAGCGGGTGAAGCGCTCGTTCATAAGCTTTTCCCGGCGGATCTGGCCTTTTTCCAGCTGGCGCCAGAGCTCCTCGTTGATGGTGCGGTAGGTCTGCACCGTCTCGGCGTCCGGCTCGATGCCGTAATTCACCAGCGTTTCCGCAAGCGCCTTGCTTTCAGCTGCATCAAAATTGAGCAGGGTGTTGTCCGCATCGAACAGCACACAATAATACTTTGCCATAAAATTCCCTCTTTTCCTTCTGCCATGGCCTTCCTTGCCATGCGCTTAACAACAGGGAGAAGCCAGCCCTGCCCCCGGCAGAGCTGGCTTCCGGTTATTCTATTTTGATTTCATACGATTGTTCGTCTTTTTGTTCCGGATCATTGTCCGGGCATGTGGTTTTGGCATCACAGGGTGTGGCAGCGCACTTTTGCATTTCCTCTTCCAGCGCGCCATTGTCCACGTTTTCCCAATCGGTGCCGTAATCATCCACACTTCCGTCTGTTACATTTTCTTCCCCGGGCAGACCCGGAACACGGGGTTCCTCACAAGCCATGGAAACGCCTCCTCTCCCGCCAGCCTATGCGGCAAAGCAGGCGGAGGTGCCTTTTTCAGGAATCGGAAGAAGCAGGCTCCTCATTGGTAGCTTCCCGGCTGGCAGTTGCTTCCGAAGAAGCTGCATGAGATGCACTGGAAGCCGTGCTCTCACTGCTGGCCGCGCTGCTCGAAGAGCTGTGAGAAGGCGAAACCTTTTCGCTGGAGCTGCTGCTCGAAGCGCTTCCGGAAGCGCTGGTGCTGTGGGAAGAACTGGAAGTTCCATTGGATGCCGAGCCGGAGGAGCTTGCCGCCGGAGCGGTGCTCTCCGAACTGGAAGACGAAGATGTAGCTTCCGAGGAAGCCCCGGAAGATGCGCCGGATGCAGTGCCAGAGCTGCTGGTGCTGCCGGAGCTGGAAGACGAAGAAGAACTGCTGGAAGAGCTGGAGGACGAACTGCTGCCGGAATGTGCAGGCGTCACGCCGCTCACCGTCACATTCAGCGTGTTGCTGGTGACGGTGCAGCCGTTGTAGCTGGCCGTGGCATAGACCTTGAAGGTCTCATTGAGCATGGAGGGATCGATCTCAACCTTCACCGTGCTCCTGCCCGCAGCCTGCGTCACCTCATAGCCGTTGGCATACCAGCGGATGGAGCTGGCGTCCAGATATTTGCCGCCGAGCTTTGCCGTGAAGGTGTAAGAGTCACCCAGCACAGCCTTGCCAGTGCTGCTGATCTGGATGGATGCCTGTGCAAACACCGCTGTCACATCCACATTCTGCTTGAAATTGGTGTCCGTGCGGTTCTTCTCCGTCACGCCGTCGCTCCACTTGACAAACACATAACCGTCCTGCGGCACGGCAGTCACGCTGATGGACTGGGCCGCGCTGGTGACGTTATAAGTCAGAGTCGATTTCCCGCTGTCATTGCCGCTGCTCAGGGTGCCGCCGCCGGATTTGTCCACATGATAGCCGGCCTGATAGCTCACCGTCTCTTCCTCAGAAGAGCTCACGGCCTCCGAACTGCTGGGTGCCTGCACGGCAGAGCTGGGGTTCGAGTTGTATTCCGCACGGGTGGGGATGTTGCTGGTGTCCGGGCGGCGGTCTTCAGTCTCATAGGCGTGAGTGCGTACATAGTTCAGCAGAGCCTTGAGGCCTGCGGGGCTCAGATGGATGTCATTTTCCTGATAGTAGTCTGCGCGGCCGTAGCCGTTGGCGTCCTTCAGTGCTTCGGCGCTGTTCAGGAACTTCAGGCCCATCTCTTCACACATGGACAGCAGCGCCATGTTGAAGTCGTCGATCTTGGTCTGATCCATATCCGGATAGTTGGAGTGGCTGGCCGGGATCGGCGGCACCGTGTTCACGATGATATCCGTATAAGGATAGCTTTCCTGAATGGCCTGCACCAGAGCGGTATAGTTGCCGATGAACTCTTCCACCGTCATGCCGTTGTCGTTGGTGCCCAGCATGATGACCACGCGGCGGGGCTTCATCTTTGCCACGGCCTGGGCGATGGTGTAGCTGTTATTGTCCTTTTTAAAGGTAATGATGCCTTCGTTGAGGGCGGCATGGGTGCCGATGCCCTCCTTTGCGCAGAGCTGCTGCAGCGAGATCAGGCCGTTGCGGTAAAGGCGCACCGTGTTGGAGTCGCCGATGAACAGCGTCTCGTTCTGGTAGTCGTCGCCCGCATCCGCCGTCTCCGTCAGCAGAGCGCTGGACGTTTCATTGATCTGGTAATGATCCGAGATGTCCTCTTCCCCCGGCACAAGCTCCTGACTGCCCGGGTCCTCGGCGGGGACCGAAGGCCGTTTGCCGCGCTTGATCATTGTAAGGGTGATGCCAATGGTCAGCAGAGCGGCCAGCGCGCACACGACGCACACCAGCACCGCCTGCTTTTGCATGGGGGTAAGCGGCTGCTTTTCCGGTTGTGTAGTTTGTTTCATATCTCTCACCATTCACTTTTTATCCGGCGTAAAAAAGGCTTATGCCTGTCCGTTCAGGATCTGGTCTGCCAAGTCGGCGCAGCTCTCTGCCATCAGCACCGGATGGAAGGGCTCCAGCTCTTCCCTGCTGCCGTAGCCGTACAGTGCACCCGCTGCGTCCAGACCACAGTCTGCCGCACCGCGCATGTCATCGTTGCGGTCGCCCACCATCAGGACACGCTTGCCCTGCATCATGGGCTGGCTGAGCACATAGCGCACCACCTCGGTCTTGGTGTCGCGGCTCTCATCCATGGAGGCTCCGCCGATGAAATCAAAGAAAGGTGCCAGACCTTTTTCTTCCAGAATGGGGGTCACGACCACAGTGGGCTTGGAGGTAGCCGTACACAGGATCAGCCCGGCATCTTTCAGGCTGCGCAGCATCTCGGCAGCGCCGGGGTAGGGCGTGCACTCGTGGCTGCCCTTGGCCGCATAGCTGTCGCGGTAGAGATCGGTAGCCTTCTCAATGAGAGCTGGGTCGGTGAAATGCTCACCGAAGCTTTTGCGCAGCGGCGGGCCCAGATAACGGCGCAGGTTGACGTTCGTGGTGTCAACGCCCATGGCGGCGAAGACTTCTTCTAATGTATTTATGATGCCGGGGGCGGAATCGATCAGGGTCCCGTCCACATCAAACAGAATCGCATCGTAGTTCAGCAATTTACAGTTTTCCTCACTTTCATGGTGATACATTGTATAGTATAGCACAGAATCCCCTTATCAGCAATTCCAACAAATGGTTTTTACAAAAATTATGCATTTACGCATGGCACCAAAAATGCCTGCCCGGCATCCGGGCAGGCATTTCGCCTTGGTCAGCGGGCCGCAGAGGCATCTGAATCCGAAGGCGGGTAGTACAGATTGTTGGACACGAACTCCAGCTTATCCTTGAGCACCAGCTCCAGGTTCGCCACAGCGTGCACCATGTTGGTGGCCGAGTCGTTCACCTCCAGCAGCTTGCACAGGTCGAGGCCATCCAGCTCCATGGCGGCCTCCATCTTCCGGCTCTCCGCGCAGAGAATATGGCTCAGGGCGTTTTCCTGCAGGGCAATGCTCTCCACAAGGTCAATGACCGCCTGATCCAGCGAGACCTTGGGCAGACAGGGGCATGGGCACTGAGTACGGGTGCAGTTTTCGTCAGACATAGGAGACTCCTTCCTTTCGGTGCGGTGAGCTTGATACGCTCCATTCTATGTCTGCCGTGTGCAAGGTGTCACTGCTGGGGCTTGCGCATTTTCTCAATGGTCTCACGGTAGCCGCCGGAGCCATACTGAATGCAGCGGTTGATGCGGCTGATGGTGGCGGTGCTGATCTCCACCGCCTTCACGATCTGGTCATAGGTGCTGCCGTCCAGCAGCATTTTGGCAGCTTCCAGCCGCTGGGCCATATCCGAGATCTCTTTGACCGTGCACAGATCCTCAAAGAAATTGTAGCATTCTTCCCGGGTCTCAAGGCTCAGGATGGCGTCAAAGAGCGCATCTGTGGTTTCATTTCTTCTGGAATTTTTTTCGGCCATCGTCCTTCTCCTTCTGTTCTTCTCCACGGATGGAACCAAAGCATTTTGTCACGCTACTACTTTAGCACTTCAAAGTGTGAAAGTCAAGGGTTCCGTGTGAACTATTTTCAAGCGTCATAGTGTTCAGTTTTTGTCGTTTCATTCATGAATAAAAATCACCTAAAAATTATTATCAAACTTTTCTCCGAATTGGCGCATCCACCGAACTTGTTCCAAGAATATTGACAATTTATGAATTCTGCACTAAAATACGAATAATCATTCGGCAAATGCGATGAACAGGACATGATTCCCTGCAGCCCCCTCTTCCAGAGAGCCGCACGTCAGATGGAAAGGCGGCAGTCAGGAGCAAGGAGTTCTCACCTGCAAGCAGCCAGTGTGAACGAGACTTTGACCCGTCTTCAGTAATGCATGGCCGTTTCGCCCACGTTACCAGGCCGCGTATCTGCACTTCAGAGTGCATGTACGTTGGTTGAAAGAGCGGCTGCCAAGCAGCAAACGAAGTGGTACCGCGGAGAGTATTTCCATGCACGATGTGCCGTGCATTGTGGAAGCCTTCGTCTTCGATGGTCCGTCCGGGAAACCGGAGAGACCCTGGAGGACGGAGGCTTTTTTACGCTCGGTGTCCCGCTTGTCCGAAGCAGTGAGAACGCTCATGCCGCTGACATTTGCCGGGTGGAAAGAAAGGAAAGAGGTAAAAACAATGAATACGCTGGTCATCGTATTGATCGCAGCAGTGTGTCTGTTTGGCGCTTACATGCTTTACGGCCGCTGGCTCGCAAACAAATGGGGCATCGACCCCAACGCAAAGACCCCGGCTGTTGTCCATGAGGACGGCCGGGACTATGTTCCCACCAACGGCTGGACGGTGTTCGCTCACCAGTTCAGCTCCATTGCGGGTGCCGGCCCTGTCACCGGCGCAATTCAGGCTGCCGCTTTCGGCTGGCTGCCTGTTCTGCTGTGGATCCTGCTGGGCGGCATCTTCTTTGGTGCTGTCACCGACTTCGGCGCCCTGTATGCTTCCGTGAAGAACGACGGCAAGTCCATGGGCCTGCTGATCGAGAAGTACATCGGCAAGACCGGCCGCAAGCTGTTCCTGATCTTCGAGTGGGTGTTCTGCCTGATCGTTATCGCAGCTTTCGCTGACATGGTCGCCGGCACCTTCAACGCCTATGGCACTGACGGCGCTCTGGTGGAGGCCGCCCAGACCAACGGTTCTGCCGGCATGGTCTCCCTGATGTTCATCGTGTTCGCTATCATCTTTGGTCTGGTGCAGAAGAATTTCCATCTGTCCGGCTGGAAGGAAGCCGTTCTGAGCATCGTGTTCATTGCTGCTTCCTTTGCCATCGGCCTGAACTGTCCCGTGATCCTGAACAAGAACATGTGGAGCTACATCACCTTCATCTACATCTTCTTCACCGCTGTTCTGCCCATGTGGCTGCTGAAGCAGCCCCGTGACCACATGACCACCTTCATGTTCGCCGCCATGATCATCGGCGCAGTGGTCGGCCTGCTGGTCGCTCACCCCACCATGAACCTGCCTGTTTACACTGGTTTCAACAACGCTTCTCTGGGCACCATGTTCCCCATCCTGTTCGTTACCGTTGCATGTGGTGCTGTTTCCGGCTTCCACAGCCTGGT
>CAVKKE010000095.1:0-11731 GCA_963656875.1 Barnesiella intestinihominis
ACGAGAGCCGCACCCCGGTCAAGCACAACGAGCGGCTGGAATTTCTGGGCGACAGTGTGCTGCAGATCGTCTCGGCAGATTATCTGTTCCACGCCTATGCTGACCGGCCGGAAGGTGACCTGACCCGCATCCGTGCAAGCCTTGTCAGCGAGGGGGCACTGTTCCAGTTCGCGCAGGAGATCAATCTGGGCGAATATCTGCGCCTTGGCCGCGGCGAAGAGCGCTGCGGCGGACGCACCCGCCCCAGTGTTGTGTCCGATGCGTTTGAAGCGCTGATCGCCGCACTGTATCTGGACGGCGGCATGGACGTGGCCCGCAATTTCATCCTGCCTTTCATCACCGAGGGCAAGCACGCGGAAGCCGACTACAAGACCCGCCTGCAGGAGATCGTGCAGCAGAACCCGGAAGAACGCCTGAGCTATGTGGTGGAGAGTGAGTCCGGCCCCGACCACGACAAGCACTTTGTGGTGGCGGTGCGGTTCAACTCTGACCGTGTGGCCCGGGGCGAGGGCCGCAGCAAAAAGGCCGCCGAGCAGTGCGCCGCAAAAGAAGCGCTCAAGCTGCTGGGCGTGATAAAGGAAAAGTAAATGGTATTCAAAGAACTGGAGATCCAGGGCTTCAAGAGCTTTCCCGATAAGGTCAAAATTCATTTCGACGCCGGCGTCACCGGCGTGGTGGGCCCCAACGGCTCCGGCAAGTCGAACCTGTCCGACGCAGTGCGCTGGGTGCTGGGCGAGACCAGCTCCCGCCAGCTGCGCGCGGCAGGCAAGATGGAGGACGTCATTTTTGGCGGCACCCGGCGGCGCGGAGCCATGGGCTTTGCGCAGGTGCGGCTGACGCTGGACAACTCCGACCACACCTTCGATCTGGATGCCGACGAGGTGACCATCGGCCGTAAGTATTACCGCTCCGGCGACAGCGAGTACACCATCAACGGGCAGGTCTGCCGCCTGAAGGATGTCTACGAGCTGCTGCTGGACACCGGCATCGGCCGTGACGGCTATTCGGTCATCGGGCAGGGCCGCATTGCGGAGATCGTGGCCGCAAAATCCAGTGAACGCCGCGAGATCTTTGAGGAAGCCTGCGGCATTGCAAAGTACCGCTACCGCAAGACCGAAGCCGAACGCCGGCTTGCCGCAGCGGGGGAGAACTTGGAGCGCCTGCGGGATATCCTCGGAGAGCTGGAAAGCCGTGTGGGCCCGCTGGAAAAAGAGAGCGCCAAGGCGGAAAAGTTCCTCGAACTGGCCGCACAGCGCAAAACGCTGGAAGTGACCCTCTGGACCGATGGCGTCCACCGTGCCCGGGAAGCCGTGCGCCAGCAGGTGCGCGACTATGAGACGGCCCAGGCAGACTATGAACGCTTTGACCGGGAGACGAAAGCCGCCGAACAGGAGGCTGAGGAGATCCGGATGCAGGCACAGCAGCTGACGGTTGCTGTCGAGCGCCTGAATGGGGATATCCGCAGCATCACCGAGCAGATCAGCGGGTCGGAAAGCCGTATCGCGGTGCTGGAAAACGATATCCTCCGCAACGAGGAAAGCGCTGCGTCCCTGCGGGAAGAGATCGCTGCAGGAGAACAGGACAGCACCGAGGCCCAGGCCGCGCTGCAGCGCCACCGGGCCGTGGCAAAGACCATGGAAGCTGAGGGCGAAAAGCTGGCGGCGGAGATCGAAGCACTGAATGCGGAGATCGTTCGCCTGACCGATGCCAGTACCGCCAGCGGGGCCCGGAAAGACACCCTGAAGGCGGAGCTTGCCGGACTGAACGCCCAGTGCACCGAAGCGCAGGTGGCACAGGCTGCTGCCGAAGCTGCCGAAGAGACCGCCCGCCAGCGCCTGCCCGCCTTGGAACAGAGCGTGGAAGAGAGCACCGCCCAGCGGGACGAAGCAAAGCGGGACTTGGAAGACACCATCAAGTACCGCCGGATGCTGGAAGAAAACGAAAAGCAGCTGGCAAACGTCCGCTCTGGTCTGGAGCTGAAACTGAAAGGCCGCAAGGCCGCACTGAACGACGCCGACACGACGGAGCAGAAGCTTGGCCGCGAACTGGATGCTGCACGTCAACGTCTTTCCGTGCTGCGGGAACTGGAAAAGAACATGGACGGTTATCAGAACTCGGTCAAGGCCGTCATGCGCGCCGCCGGGGCCCGCCGTCTGCGGGGCGTCATCGGGCCGGTGTCCGCCATCCTGAAAGTGGAGCCGGGCTGTGAGGTGGCGGTGGAGACCGCCCTGGGCGGGGCGCTGCAGAACATCGTGGTGGAAAACGAAGCCGCCGCCAAAGCGGCCATCGCTCTGCTGCGCAATGACAACGCAGGCCGCGCCACCTTCCTGCCGCTGGACACTGTCCAGCCCGGTGTATTCCGGGGCAGACTGTCCGGCACGGCGCGGCTGGCTTCCAGCCTTGTGCAGGCCGACCGCCGGTATGACAACGTTGTGTCGAATCTGCTGGGCCGCATCATCGTGGTGGACGACATCAACGAAGCTTCCCGGGTGGCCCGGGACAACGGCTTCCGCAGCAAGGTGGTGACCATGGATGGTCAGGTCATCAATGCGGGCGGCAGCTTCACCGGCGGCAGCGTCCAGCGCAGCGCGGGCCTTTTCACCCGCAGACAGGAGATGGAAGAACTGCGGGTGAAGGCGGCAAAGCTGCAGAAAGACTGCCTTGCCGCACAGGAAAAGACCGACCAGTGCAAGGAGCAGGCGGATGCTCTGCAGGCAGAACTGACCGCCACGGCCAGTGAGCAGATCACCGCCGCCAACGACAAAGTCCGCGCCGAAGCAGAGCAGAAGCGTTTGGAAGCCGCCGTGCAGCAGCAGGAAAGCGTTCTTGCGGCCCGGCAGAAGGAGATCGACGCCCTGAAAGCGTCTTTCTCCGACAGCCGCAGCAAGGCGGACGAAGCCGCCGCACAGCAGGCGCAGCTGACCGCGAAGATCGATCTGCTGACTGCTGAGATGAACCGCATCGCCGAGGGCGACGACAGCTTTGTGGCCCAGCAGGCCCAGCTCAGCCAGCAGCTGAGCGCAAAGCGGCTGGAACAGGTGACCCGCCAGAAGGATGCAGAGCTGGCCTACAGCCAGATCGCTGCTCTGGAACAGCGGACGCAGGATGCCGCTGCACGCAAAGCTTCGCTGGAAGAAAGTCTTGCCGCACTGGCACAGCGCAGTGAGAACTGCCGGGCTGAGATCGCCGCCATCCGGCAGGCAAAGACCGACAGCCAGAGTGAGATCGCAAAGAAAGAGCAGGCTATCCGGGAAGCAACGGAAAAGCGCCTGGAACGTCAGCAGGCGGAGACTGCCGCACTGGCCCGGGCCCGCACTTCCTCCGACAGCCGTGAGGAGATGGGCCGGGAGATGGCCCGCCTTGCCGAACGCAAATCCGCCGCCGAGACCGAGTACGACCAGACCGTGGCAAAGCTGTGGGACGAATATCAGCTCTCGGTGAGCCAGGCGGAAGAGCTCTGTGTGGAGTTCGAAAGTCTGACGGCCCTGCGGGCACAGGTGGCCGATCTGCGCGGAAAGATCCGTGCTCTCGGCAGCGTGAATGTCAGCGCCATTGAAGAATACAAAGAGGTCAAGGCCCGCTATGATGCCATGGTGCGCCAGGTGACCGATGTGGAAGAGAGCCGCAATGAGCTCAGCCGCATGATCTCGAAGCTTTCCAGCCAGATGAAAGAGATCTTCTCGGACAGCTTCCGCGCCATCAACGAAAACTTTGGCCGGGTGTTCACCGAATTGTTCGGCGGCGGTGAAGCCAGTCTTGTGCTGGAAGACGAAAACGACGTTCTGGCCTGCGGCATCGGCATCCGGGTGGCCCCGCCGGGCAAGGTCATCAAGAATCTGGAAGCACTTTCCGGCGGCGAACAGGCGCTGGTGGCCATCAGTATCTATTTCGCTATTCTGGCGGTCAATCCGGCTCCGTTCTGCATTCTGGACGAGATCGAAGCGGCTCTGGACGATGCCAATGTGGTGCGGTTTGCCCAGTACTTACGCCGGGTGAGCGACAAGACCCAGTTCATCGTCATTACCCACCGCCGCGGCACGATGGAGGCCGCCAATGTGCTTTACGGCGTCACGATGCAGGAGGACGGCGTGTCCAAACTGCTCAAGCTTGATCTGGAACAGGTTGACGCAACGCTGGTTTCCTGATATAAAATAGATGTGAAGGCTTCCCCCTCGGGGGAAGCTGTCGAGGAGCTTGCGACGAGACTGATGAGGGGAAGCCGTGTGAGATTTCGTTTTATACAGGGACGGAATCAGAAGATTACTGCCCCTCATCCGTCATTGCTTCACAATGCCGCCCGTTCCCCCTCTGGCACTTTCGTGCCATCTCCCCCGGCCGGGGGAGTCTATCCCCAAGGGGGAAGGCTAAATTAAAGTATAGGAGGACACCATGGGGTTCTTCGGATTTGGTAAGAAAAACAAAGAAAAAGAGCAGGAAAAAATGAAAACGGGTCTGGAAAAGACCCGCACCGGTTTCTGGGGCAGCATCCTGAACACCCTCACCGGCAGTGTCATCGATGACGACATGTACGATGATCTGGAAGAGCAGCTCATCCTTGCAGACGTGGGCGGCGACGTGGCCGTGCGTCTGGTGGACAAGCTGCGCGACCGGGTGCGCGAAAAGGGCCTGAAGACCGGCGAACAGGCGGCAGATGCTCTGCGCGACATCATCGCGGAGGAAATGACGCCGGAAGCTGAGATGGATCTTTCCGGCAGGCCGGCGGTCATTCTGGTCATCGGCGTCAACGGCGTGGGCAAGACCACCAGCATTGCAAAGCTGGCTGACTACTACACCCGTGAGGGCAAAAAGGTCATGCTGGCGGCGGGCGACACTTTCCGTGCTGCAGCCAGTGAGCAGCTGGAGATCTGGGCCGGCCGCGCTGGCGTGCCCATCGTCAGCGCAGGCGAGGGCGCAGACCCGGCGGCTGTCATCTTCGACACTGTGAAGTCTGCCACTGCCCGCGGCTATGACATGGTCATTGCCGACACCGCAGGCCGCCTGCACAACAAAGCAAACCTGATGGCAGAGCTGGCCAAGATCAGCCGCAGTGTCAAAAAGGCCAGCCCCGAAGCCAGCCTTGAAACTCTGCTGGTGCTGGATGCCATCACCGGCCAGAACGCCATCAGCCAGGCCAAGGAGTTCTGCAAGGCTGCGGACGCCACTGGCATCATCCTGACAAAACTGGACGGCACCGCCAAGGGCGGCTGCGTCGTGGCAGTCAAGCAGCGTCTGGGCCTGCCGGTGCGGTTCATCGGCGTGGGCGAGGGCATCGACGACCTGCTGCCTTTCACCCCGGAGGGCTTTGTGGAAGAGCTGCTGCCCCGCGAGTGGAAGCACTGAGGAGGACCGCAGCATGAAGATTTGTGCAGCCACCGGCAACGCCGGAAAGCTCCACGAACTGCGCCGCATTCTGGAAGCGCAGGGCCATGAGGTGGTCAGCCAGAAGGAACTGGGCATCACCATTGAGCCGGACGAGACCGGCACTACTTTTGAAGAAAACGCCCTCATCAAGGCCGAGACCATCTGCAAGGCCAGCGGCCTGCCCACCATCGCCGATGATTCCGGCTTGTGCGTGGACGCGCTGGGCGGTGCGCCCGGCGTCTACAGCGCCCGTTACTGCGGACATCACGGCGACGACGAAGCCAACAACGATAAACTGCTGGACGCCATGAAGGACGTGTCTGCCGGAAAGCGCGGTGCAAAGTTCGTGTCGGCAGTGTGCTTCATCCTGCCGGATGGCCGGCACCTGACCTGCATGGGTGAGTGCCCGGGCAGCATCGCCTTTGAGAGGCTGAACGGCGACTACGGCTTTGGCTACGACCCGCTGTTCATCCCCGCCGACTGCGGCGTGGGCAGACACGATAAGCGCCCCAACACCGATGGCCGCAGCTATGCTCAGCTGACGCCCGACGAAAAGGACGCCATCAGCCACCGCGGCAACGCGCTGGCGGAGCTGGAAAAACAGCTGCCGGGATTTCTGGCGGAGAAATAAAACGATTTTAAATGGCCTCCGCGTTCGCTTTGGCCATAATTTAAGGAATTAAAATCTTTTATTTCGCGTTTGTCGTGCTCTGCGGAGCACTCCAAACGCATTTTCACAAGAAAGGCCCGAACCGGCAGATGCATAAATTGATTTTCTGCATTTTACCGTCACGACCCCATCCGTGAAAAAGTGTTCTGGAAATGACCGCAGTCATTTCCAGAACACAAATATAAAAAATAATTTTCCGCTGAATATGGCCAGAGCGAAGGCGTCGGCCATTCCAAATCGTTATAATTTAAAGGAGAACTATTATGCTGACAAGCAAACAGCGCGCTATTCTGCGCGGCAAGGCAAACACCATGGACCCCGTTTACATCGTGGGCAAGGGCGAGATCGATGAGACCATGATCCAGGGCGTGAAGGACTGCCTCGACGCCCGTGAGCTCATCAAGGTCAAGGTGCTGGAAAGCAGCATGTACAACGCCCGCGAAGCTTCCGTCAAGCTGGCCGAGGCCACCGGTGCCGACTGTGTGCAGGTCATCGGCTCCAAGTTCGTGCTGTATCTGCAGAAGAAAAAGGACAGCGCCTACGCCGATCTGCTGAAGTAAGATGAAGATCCTTCTCTACGGCGGGACCTTTGACCCGCCCCACAACGGCCACCTGAATAATCTCCGCGCCGCCGCAGCCCGCGTCCGCCCGGATAAAGTGGTGGTGATGCCTGCCGGGCTTTCACCCTTCAAGCAGAAGACTGCCGCCCCCGGGGCCCTGCGTCTGGAAATGTGTGAGTGCTTCCGGGCGCTGGAGCAGAGCGAAGACGCCATCCCGGCGCTGGAAGTCAGCGGCTGGGAAGTGGCACAGGCGGAGGCCGGAAATCACAACTATACGGTGCTCACGGTGGAAAAGCTGGCCCGCGAAAACCCCGGCGCCCAGATCTATCTCGCCATTGGCAGCGACATGCTGCTGAGCTTCGACGGCTGGCACCGCTGGCAGGATATCCTGCGGCTGGCCCATCTGGTGGTCACCAGCCGCCATGCGGGCGATGACTCTGCGCTGCACGCCAAGGCACAGCAGCTGGACCCCACCGGTGCGCGCATCCTGTTTGCACCGGTACAGGCCCTGCCTATGGCCAGCAGTGCACTGCGGGCCCGTCTGGCAGAGGGCGACCCCTGCAAAGCGGAGCTGCCGGAAGCGGTGCGGGCGGTCATCCGCCGTGAGAAACTTTACCAAAAGAAAAAGGAAGGTTCGGGCAATGAATTTCAAACAGGCAAAGGAGCTTGTGCGCAGCCGTCTGAGCGATAAGCGCTATCAGCACACTTTGAACGTGAAAAAAATGGCCGTCAAGCTGGCAAAAATTTACGGAGAAAACGAAGAACGGGCCGCACTGGCCGCGCTGCTGCACGACTCTGCCAAGGAGATCAGCAAGGACGAGATGCGGGAGCTCATGCGGGCTTACCCTCAGTATGCCGAGGGCGGCGAAGAGCGCCCGGCCCCGGTGTGGCACGGTGTGTGTGCTGCCATTCTGGCCCGCACCCAGTGGGGCGTCACCGACGAAGCGGTGCTTTCCGCCATTGCCTGCCACACGGCGGGCAAG
Source organism: Barnesiella intestinihominis (assembly GCA_963656875.1). GTDB lineage: Bacteria > Bacillota > Clostridia > Oscillospirales > Ruminococcaceae > Faecalibacterium. The sequence continues at coordinate 7,575 of CAVKKE010000095.1, forward strand.
CCCGGCATGACCAGACTGGACAAAATTCTGTACCTGGCCGACATGACCAGCGCTGAGCGGGACTGGCCCGGTGTGAACAAGCTGCGCAGGCTGGAAAAGAAGGATCTGGATGCCGCCATGCTGGCCGCGCTGAAGCAGACCAACGATTTCGTGCTCTCGCAGGGCAAGCCCCTTGACCCAATGTCCAAGGCAGCTTACGAGGATATCCTTGCCCGCAGCGGGAAAAATGAGCTTTGAGGGAAAAATTCCCCCGGAAGAAAACAGATTGCAGATTCTGTCGGATAATGTTATACTAAAAGCTATGACAGGTCTGCAGGAAATGATTTTTGCAGCACCGCGAAAATCTGGAGGATAAAAAGAAGCATGAGCCAGACTCCACGTCACATCAACACAGACCGCTCGCTGAACCGGCCGGATCAGGCAGCGAGGGCTCCGCGCCGCTCTGCGCCCCGGCAGAACGGCGGAGAACCGCCCCGCCGTCCGGTTCGCAGCACAGGCCAGGGGGAACCGCCCCGCCGCCGCAAAAAGAAAAAGAGAACGCCTCTGTGGCTGCCTTTTGTGGTCGTCATGGCCATCATTGCAGTGATTTCCGGCGTGGTGGTGTACGGCGTCAGCCTTGTGAACAAGGTGGAGGACAGCATCCGCCCGGACGACAGTGCCCCTACCATTGAGGAAGAGGTGAAGACCGCCGAGGAATACAAAGGCGATGTGGTCAACATTCTGGTGTGCGGCATCGACTATGAAGAGGGCCGCAATTATTCCAATGACCCCACCTCCAACGACGGCATGACGGACATGATCCTCTATGTCCAGTTCGACATCAAGGGCGGGGCGCTGCGGATGCTGCAGATCCCCCGCAACAGCCTTGTGACCACCAAGAACAAAAAAGTCACCCTGTCCAACGGCAAGACCTACGCCGCCACCAACTATCAGATCAACTCGGTGGCACTGTCCAACGGCGGCAGCATTGCCGCGCTGGCGGACGTCATCTATGACCAGTACCGTCTGCCCATCGACTATTATGTCTCGGTGGACATGCAGGCACTGGTGGAAATGGTGGACAACTTCGGCGGCATCGAGGTGTATATCCCTCATGATATGTCCTATGGCGGCAGTAAGCTGCTCAAGGGCTACCGCAACCTGGACGGTGCGTCGGCAGAGTTCTTTGTGCGCTGCCGTCATGGCGAAGGCTACGCCAATTCCGACATCGACCGCCTGAACATGCAGCGCTATTTCTACGCCGGCCTGTTCAAGCGTGCCCGTTCCATGGGCGTGACCGATATCCTGAATCAGCTGCCCCTGATCTTCAACAACTATATCAAGACAGACATGGATCTGTCCACCATTGCAAAGCTGCTGGTGTCCTTTTTGAAGATCGACAGCTCCAACATCATTCTGGCACAGACGCCGGTGTTCATGGGCGTGCCCAATGTGGGCAAGACCGACACCTTTGACGGCTACTCCTGCGTGGTGCCGGATGCAGGCTCCATTGCAAATCTGCTCAACCAGTATTTCTGCACCTACACCGGCCCCATTGACGTCAGCGATATGAACCTCGTCACCGACGAATGGCCCCATGGCAGCGCATCCACCGATGCCAACGTGCAGTATATGGGCCGCATCGACAAGGAGTCGGACGATGCCATCCTGAACGGCGACACTGATCTTTCCGGCGCTGTGACCACCGACGGTCAGGCGGCCGGTTCCGCAAACTAAAAATCGACAGGAGCTTTCCCTTGTGGAAGGCCCTTTGACAGAAAGGAAAAAACCTTATGGAGAACTTCAACGACAGCAAGGCTCTGGCCATTGAGATCGCCAAGATCCTCGACAAGAAAAAGGCCCACGATGTGCGGGTGCTGAAGGTGGAGAGCCTGACCGTGCTCACCGATTACTTCGTCATCGCATCCGGCACTTCCACCACTCAGGTGGCTTCTCTGGCCGATGAGGTGGAATTTGAGCTTTCCCAGAAGGGCCTGGAGCCCTACAGCACCGAAGGCTATGATTCCAAGAACTGGGTGCTGCTGGATTATTCCAACGTCATCGTGCATGTGTTCGTGCCCAACACCCGCACCTATTACGACCTCGAGCACCTGTGGGCCGATGGTGAACCCATCGACATCTCTGAGTATCTGACCCCTGACAGCACCATTGAGTAAAAAAGGCAAACCGGGCCCTGCCGCCAAGGTGGGCAGCCCTGCAGCATAAATCATTCCAATTACGGTATTTGTAAAAGTAAAGTCTGGAGCTGATTACAAACATGAAGTACGATTACAAGGCTGTTGAAGCCAAGTGGCAGAAGGTGTGGGAGGACGAGAAGACCTTCCATGTCGAGATCGACCACTCCAAACCCAAGTTCTACGCACTGGTCGAGTTCCCGTATCCGTCGGGTGCCGGCCTGCATGTGGGCCATCCCCGCAGCTACACCGCACTGGACGTGGTCAGCCGCAAGCGCCGTCAGAACGGCTATAACGTGCTGTATCCCATGGGCTGGGACGCTTTCGGTCTGCCCACTGAGAACTTCGCAATGAAGAACCACATCCATCCGGCCATCGTCACCAAGAACAATGTGGATCATTTCCGCAGCCAGCTGAAAGCACTGGGCTTCTCCTTCGACTGGGATCGTGAGATCAACACCACCGACCCCGAGTACTACAAGTGGACCCAGTGGATCTTCCTGCAGCTGTACAAGAAGGGCCTGGCCTACAAGAAGGAAATGAACGTCAACTGGTGCACCGGCTGCAAGTGCGTGCTGGCAAACGAGGAAGTTGTCAACGGCGTGTGCGAGCGCTGCGGCAGCGAAGTCGTGCACCGCGTCAAGAGCCAGTGGATGCTGAAGATCACTGCTTATGCGGATAAGCTGATCGATGGTCTGGACGGCCTGGATTACATTGAGCGTGTCGCTACCCAGCAGAAGAACTGGATCGGCCGCAGCCACGGTGCAGAAGTCAACTTCGGCACCACCGCAGGCGACACCCTGACTGTTTACACCACCCGCTGCGACACCCTGTTCGGTGCCACCTACATGGTTGTCTCTCCGGAGCACGCCATGGTCAAGGAGTGGCTCGAGAAGGGCATCATCAAGAATGCCGATGCAGTTAAGGCTTATCAGGCTGAGGCTGCCCGCAAGAGTGATTTCGAGCGCAGCGAGCTGAACAAGGAGAAGACCGGCGTCAAGCTGGAAGGCGTCATGGGCATCAACCCGGTCAACGACACCGAGATCCCCATCTTCATCTCTGATTACGTTCTGTCTACCTACGGCACCGGCGCTATCATGGCCGTGCCTGCTCACGATACCCGCGACTGGGAGTTCGCCAAGAAGTTCGGCCTGCCCATCATCGAGGTGGTCAAGGGCAACACCCCGTCCAATCTGGACGAAGCTGCCTTCACCGATGTGGCCACCGGCACTCTGGTCAACTCCGGTTTCCTGAACGGCCTGTCCGTCACCGATGCAAAGGCCAAGATGATCACCTGGCTGGAAGAGAACGGCAAGGGCCGCGATAAGGTTAACTACAAGCTGCGCGACTGGGTGTTCAGCCGTCAGCGTTACTGGGGCGAGCCCATCCCTATGGTGCACTGCGACAAGTGTGGCTGGCAGCCCCTGCCCGAGAGCAGCCTGCCTCTGACCCTGCCGGACATCACTGACTTTGAGCCGGGTCCGGACGGCGAGTCTCCTCTGGCCCGTCACAAGGACTGGGTCAAGACTACCTGCCCCTGCTGCGGCGGCCCCGCTACCCGCGAGACCGACACCATGCCTCAGTGGGCCGGTTCTTCCTGGTACTTCCTGCGCTACATGGACCCCCACTGCAAGGACGCCATTGCTTCCAAGGAAGCTCTGGACTACTGGTCTCCGGTGGATTGGTACAACGGCGGCATGGAGCACACCACCCTGCATCTGCTGTACAGCCGTTTCTGGCACAAGTTCCTGTATGACATCGGCGCTGTGCCTTCTCCGGAACCCTACCAGAAGCGCACCGCTCACGGCATGATCCTGGGCCTGAACCCCCACAGCTTCGTCAACCTGCCCGCTGCTGAGCAGGAGAAGCTGCTGAAGGAGTACGGCAGCCAGAAGGCCGCTGAAAAGGCTCTGGAAGAGAAGTACGGTGAGATGGCACGCCACCCCATCGTCAAGATGTCCAAGTCTCTGGGCAACGTCATCA
>CAVKKE010000096.1:0-11562 GCA_963656875.1 Barnesiella intestinihominis
ATCGCGTCTTTCATCTGGTAGATCACGCTTTGAAATACTCTATTGGCCATAATGGATACCCCTTTTCCTCGTTTGTGCAAACCGCAGCGGCAGCCGATTGTGATTTTCAACAATTTAGCTGCATTACATTTTATATTTTACACAAAAGAATTTACTTTTGCAACATATTTCAACAAAAAAGATTGTTTTTTCTTGTGAATATTATCTTTCGGGGTGCTTTCCGGCCAAAAAAGTGCCTTTTTGCGTGGTTCTCGGTGTCTATTGTAGCGGCAAAATGTGTTGCTTTTTTGAAAAACGGGTGAAAAGCGGGCCCTTTCAGCTGGTAATTTTTGACACTTCTTCGGCAGAAAGCTCCCGCCACTGCCCCGGTTCCAGTGCCGGGTCAAGGGCCAGTGCACCAATGGCATCCCGGTGCAGGGCGTTGACGCCCGCGCCGTAGACGCCGAACATCCGCTTGATCTGATGGTACACTCCCTGCTTCAGCACGACCCGCACGGTGAGGCCGTCCGGCGAAAGGGCCTTCACCTCGGCCGGAGAAAGGGCCGTGCCGTCCGCCAGCGTAACGCCCGCCGCAAAGCCCGCCTTCATCTCTTCGGTCAGCGGCGTGTCAATGCCCACAGTGTAGGTCTTGGACACATGGTGCTTTGGCGCAAGGATGTCATGGGCAAATGTGCCATCGTCGGTGAGCAGCACAAAGCCAGTGCTGGTCTTGTCCAGCCGTCCCGCCGGGAACAGCTGCCGCCGTGGGTAGGCGTCCCCCACCAGATCGACGACTGTGGTGTCCCGCTTGTCAGTGGACGCGCTCACCACCCCCTCGGGTTTGTTGAGCATGATGTAAACGAACTGCTGATAGGTCAGCGGCTGGCCGTCCACGGCCACGGTGTCGCTTTCCTTGAGCTGGGTATCGCCCTTTTTGCAGACAGCGCCGTTGACCTGCACACGGCCTTTGGCCAGCAGAGCCTTTGCCTCGCTGCGGGTGCACTGGGCTGTCTCGGCCAGGTATTTATCCAATCGCATGATGCGGTCTCCTTTTATATAGGTTTGGATTTAGTGTAGCATGATAAAAAGATTTGCGCAAGGGAACTCCTTCCATCATTGATGGAGGCTTTGGCAGTATGGAAAACTTTGTCTCCTCGCCAGAGGCTCCCTCTTAGAGGGAGCTGGCGCACGAAGTGCGGATGAAGGAGTTCTTTCCGGCCTTTTTCGTGAAAAAGGGGCTGTTGCAAAATGGCTCGCTGAAAAAATCATGCACAAAACCCGGAACCTTTTCAGGGCCAAAGTGGCTCAAAAAGGGTTCCGGGTTTCTGTTTTTGCGCTATTTTTTGTGCAAATTGCTATCGCATTTTTATTTTGCAACAGCCCCAAAATAAAGCATCAATTCCGCTGTCTATGCTCAGAGCGCAAGCAGAGAGCATTCAAAATCAGACGCTCAGGCTTGCGTGCTGCTCCACAGCATCCGGGTTTGCATCAAAGATGGGCTTGAGCACATTGGCAATGAACTCTTCCACCTGCTGCGGTGCACGGCCCACGAAGTTCTCCGGCACAAGGCCCGCCACGATCTCCTCCTTGGTCAGGCCGAATGCCGGGTCGGCGGCGATGCGGTCCACCATATCATTGGGCAGGCCCTCTTCCTTGACCTGCTTGCCGGCAGCAATGGCGTGCTGGCGCAGACGCTCGTGCAGCTCCTGACGGTTGCCGCCCTTTTCCACCGCCTGCATCATGATGTTCTCGCTGGCCATGAAGGGCAGCTCAGCCATCAGGCGGCTGCGGACGACCTTCGGATACACCACGATGCCGTCGGTGACATTCAGCATGATGTTCAGGATGGCGTCGGTGGCGAGGAAGCCCTCCGCCATGGCAACGCGCTTGTTGGCGCTGTCGTCCAGCGTGCGCTCGAACCACTGGGTACCGGTGGTGAAGCTGGGGTTCAGCACGTCCACCATCAGGTAGCGGCTCAGAGCACAGATACGCTCGCAGCGCATGGGGTTGCGCTTATACGGCATAGCGGAGGAACCGATCTGGTTTTTCTCGAAGGGTTCTTCCATCTCCTTGAAGTTTGCCAGCAGACGCAGGTCGGTGGCAAACTTCATGCAGCTCTGGCCGATGCCTGCAAGGGCGTTGAGGATGAATGCATCCACCTTGCGGCTGTAGGTCTGGCCGGACACCGGGATGACAGCGTCCGGTGCAAAGCCCATCTCCTTGGCGATGGAAGCATCCACGGCGCGGATCTTGTCTGCGTCGCCCTTGAACAGCTCCATGAAGGAAGCCTGGGTGCCGGTGGTGCCCTTGACGCCGCGCAGCTGCAGGGTTGCCAGACGGTGGTCGATCTCCTGCAGGTCCATCACCAGCTCATTGGCCCACAGGGTCGCACGCTTGCCCACAGTGGTGGGCTGGGCGGGCTGGCAGTGGGTGTAGGCCATGCAGGGCATGTCCTTGTATTCCTCGGCGAAGCGGGCCAGTTTTGCCAGCACGCCGATCAGCTTTTTGCGCACCAGCTCAAGGCCCTGACGCATCACGATGATGTCGGTGTTGTCGCCCACATAGCAGCTGGTTGCACCCAGATGGATGATGCCCGCTGCCTTGGGGCACTGCTGGCCGTAGGCGTAGACGTGGCTCATGACGTCGTGGCGCACCAGCTTTTCGCGCTCAATGGCGACCTCGTAGTTGATGTCGTCCACATGAGCTTCCAGCTCGGCCACCATCTCGGGGGTGATATTGGTCAGGTCCTGGTTCATCTCGGCCCGGGCCAGCGCCACCCACAGACGGCGCCAGGTGCGGAACTTGTTGTCGTCGGAGAAGATATACTGCATCTCATCCGAAGCATAGCGGGTGGAAAAGGGGCTGATATAACGATCATGCTGAGACATTTAGTCATTCCTCCTGAGGGTTCATTTCAGGCTTCCCCTTGCCGCCTGCCTTCCCCCTCGGGGGGAAGGCAGGCGGCAAGGGGAAGCAGACGAATGAGGGGAAGTTCTTGTCAGACTCCGTTCCCATGGGAGCTTCATCAAACCTCTGCTTCCCCTCATCCGCTTCACTTCGTTCAGCACCTTCCCCCTCGGGGGAAGGCTTTTATGCCTTTATTGTACCATCAAATCTTGAAATAGTCCACGCCGCCCTCAAAGATCGGCTGATATTTGTCGCCAGTGACGTTCTTATACAGATACTCGCCGCTGCGCTCCGAGTGGCCCATCTTGCCGAAGACACGGCCGTCCGGGCTGGTGATGCCCTCGATGGCCAGCACCGAGCCGTTGGGATTGTAGCGCTGATCCATGGTGGGAACGCCCTCGATGTCCACATACTGCGTGGCGATCTGGCCGTTCTTGATGAGGGTGTCCAGCACTTCCTGCGGAGCCACGAAACGGCCCTCGCCGTGGCTGATGGCCACGGTGAACTGATCGCCCACTTCGCACTTGGACAGCCACGGGCTGCCGGCGGAAGCGATGCGGGTGCGCACCAGCATACTCTGGTGGCGGCCGATGGTGTTGAAGGTCAGGGTCGGGTCATAGGGGGTGATGGGGCGGATATCGCCGTAAGGCACCAGACCCAGCTTGATCAGAGCCTGGAAACCGTTGCAGATGCCCAGCATCAGGCCGTCGCGCTGCTGCAGCAGACGGCGCACTGCCTCGGTGACTTCCGGGTTGCGGAAGAAGGACGCAATGAACTTTGCACTGCCGTCCGGCTCGTCGCCGCCGGAGAAGCCGCCGGGCAGCATGACGATCTGGCTGTTGTCGATGGCCTTGACCAGCGCCTTGCAGCTCTCGGTGACATCGGCGGGGGTCAGGTTGCGGATGACTAGGATCTCCGGGTCAGCACCGGCGCGGGCAAAGGCTTTGGCGGTGTCGTACTCGCAGTTGGTGCCCGGGAACACCGGGATGATGACCTTTGGTTTTGCCACGCCGATCTTGGGTGCAGCGGGAGCTTCCAGTTTGCCGCTGATCTTTTCCACGGTGGAGCCTGCCTTGCGGTAGGGGTACACCGGCTCGAGCTTACGCTCCCAGATCTCCTGCAGCTCGGCCATATCCAGCTTTTCGCCGCAGGACTCAAAGACGTATTCCTTGGTGGTCTCGCCCAGAATCTCACCGGCGGGCGAATCGGAGACCATTTCCAGAATGATGGAGCCATACATGGGCTGGAACATCTCATGGGTGGTCTTGTCAGCACGCATCTTGAAACCGATGTGGTTGCCGAGGCCCATCTTGAACAGGGCCTCGGCAATGCCGCCGTAGCCCACGGAGGAAGCGGAAGCGACCATGCCGGCTTCGATCATGTCCTCCACGATCTTGTAGTTGGCTTTCAGGGAGAAGAAGTTGGGGCAGCCGGTTTCCGGGTCAATGATGGGTCGCACCAGCACGACGGTGCTTTCCGGCTTCTTGAACTCGGTGGACACCACCTTGTTGGCCTTGCCGATGGCGGTGGCAAAAGACACCAGCGTGGGGGGCACATCCAGCTTTTCGAAGGAGCCGGACATGCTGTCCTTGCCGCCGATGGATGCAATGCCCAGGCCCATCTGTGCATCCAGTGCGCCCAGCAGAGCCGCTACCGGCTTGCCCCAGCGCTCCGGGGCAGTGCCCAGACGCTCAAAGTATTCCTGGAAGGTCAGGTAGGCGTCCTCATAGCGGAAGCCGGTGGCCACCAGCTTGGTGACGCTTTCCACCACAGCCAGGCGTGCGCCCACATACTGGTTTGCGCTCATGAGGAAGGGGTTGTAGCCCCAGGCCATGCCGGAGCAGGTGTTAGTCTCGCCATCCACAGGCAGCTTTGCCACCATGGCGTTCTGCGGGGTCAGCTGGTATGCACCACCGAAGGGCATCAGCACGGTGGCTGCGCCGATGGTGGAGTCGAACCGTTCGGACAGGCCCTTCTTGCTGCAGACGTTCAGGTCGCCCACCATGTTCTTCATCTTCTGGCTGAAGGTCAGACCCTCCCACTGGGGCTGCCAGACGGTGGCCTTTTCCACATGGACTTTCTGGTGCTTCTCGGCACCGTTGGAGTTCAGGAACTCGCGGCTGATGTTCACGATGGACATGCCGTTCCACACCATGTTCAGGCGCTTCTCGGCAGTCACCTTTGCCACAGGGGTGGCTTCGAGGTTTTCTTCGTTGGCGAGGGCGATGAACTTGTCCACGTCCTCGGGGGCCAGAGCCACAGCCATGCGCTCCTGGCTCTCGCTGATGGCCAGCTCGGTGCCGTCCAGACCCTCGTACTTCTTGGTGACCTTGTTCAGGTCGATGTACAGGCCGTCGGCCAGCTCACCGATAGCAACGGACACGCCGCCTGCGCCGAAGTCGTTGCAGCGCTTGATCATGCGGCAGGCGTCCTCACGGCGGAACAGACGCTGCAGCTTGCGCTCGATGGGGGCGTTGCCCTTCTGCACCTCAGCGCCGCAGTGCTCCAGACTGTCCAGCTTGTGGGCCTTGGAAGAACCAGTGGCACCGCCCACGCCGTCACGGCCGGTGCGGCCGCCCAGCAACACGATGATGTCGCCGGGTGTGGGGCACTCGCGGCGGACATGGGAAGCGGGAGTGGCGCCCACGACAGCGCCGATTTCCATGCGCTTTGCCACATAGCCGGGGTGATAAATCTCATCCACCTGACCGGTAGCCAGACCGATCTGGTTGCCGTAGGAAGAATAGCCGGCGGCAGCGGTGGTCACCAGTTTGCGCTGGGGCAGCTTGCCGGGCAGGGTCTCACTGACAGGCTTGAGCGGGTCGCCTGCACCGGTGACGCGCATGGCCTGATACACATAGCTGCGACCGGACAGCGGGTCACGGATCGCACCGCCGATGCAGGTGGCTGCGCCGCCGAAAGGCTCGATCTCGGTGGGGTGGTTGTGGGTCTCGTTCTTGAACAGGAACAGCCAGTCCTCGTCCTTACCGTTGACGTCGCACTTGATCTTGACCGTGCAGGCGTTGATCTCGTCGGACTCGTCGAGGTTTTTCAGGATGCCCTGCTTTTTCAGCTCCTTGGCACCAATAGTGGCCAGATCCATCATGCAACGGGGCTTCTCGGTGCGGCCCAGGTCTTCACGCATGGCCATGTAGCGGTCGAATGCGGCTTGCACCACGGCGTCGTCGATCTGCACATCGTCCAAAATGGTGCCGAAGGTGGTGTGGCGGCAGTGATCGGACCAGTAGGTGTCGATCATCTTGATCTCGGTGATGGTCGGGTCACGGTGCTCAGAACGGAAGTACTTCTGGCAGAACTCGATGTCGCCCAGGTCCATGGCCAGGCCCTTTTCGTCAATGAACTTTTTCAGGGCTTCCTCGTCCAGCTCATTGAAGCCGTCCAGCACAGCCACCGGGGCGGGCACGGGATACTCCATTTTCAGGGTAGTTTTGGTGTCCAGAGAAGCTTCGCGGGCTTCCACCGGGTTGATGACGTACTTCTTGATCTCGGCCACCTGCTCGTCAGTCAGCTGGCCTTCCAGCAGGTAGACCCGGGCAGAGCGCACCAGCGGACGCTCGCCCTGGCTGATGAGCTGGATGCACTCGGCGGCAGAGTCTGCACGCTGGTCGAACTGGCCGGGCAGATACTCCACGGCGAAGGCTGCGCCCTCGTGCTCAGGCAGTTCGGCATAGGTGTTGTCCACCGGCGGCTCGCTGAACACGGTGTTTGCGCACTGATTGAACAGTTCCTCGTCGATGCCCTCCACGTCGTAGCGGTTCAGCAGACGCAGGCCGGACAGCTCCTTGACGCCCAGCAGGCTGGTGAGCTCATTTTTCAGACCGCTGGCTTCCACATCGAAGCCGGGCTTTTTTTCCACATAAATACGATAGACCATGGGTAAATATCCCCCTTAATCATTTATATTGGACGAAAGCCTTCCCCCTCGGGGGAAGGTGGCGCGCAAGCGCCGGATGAGGGGTAGTCATCTTCTGATTTTGTTCTGTCGGAGCGGCATCTGACTACCGCTTCCCCTCATCAGTCTTGCCGCTTCGCGTCAATCCAGCTTCCCCCGAGGGGGAAGCCTTTTACTGATTTTCTGCCAGTGCCTTGAGGGCCCGCAGGCCGATGTCGCTGCGCTTGTGCAGCTTTTCAAAGCTGATCTTCTCAGCAGCCTCGTAAGCGCGGCTCATGGCATTGGTCAGGCGCGGGCCGGTGGCGGTGACGCCCAGCACGCGGCCGCCGTTGGTGACAAGGGTGCCGTCCTCTTTCAGGGCCGTGCCGGAGTGATAAACCGTCACGTTCTCTTCACCGGGCAGCTGGCCGTCCACAAGGCCGGAGATGGGCTTTCCCTTCTCGTAGGCTACGGGGTAGCCGCCGGAAGCCAGAATGACGCAGGCCGCAGCGCCTTCCGAGAACTTGACGTCCTCGCTTTCCAGCGTGCCGTTGGTGCAGGCTTCCATGATGTGCAGCAGGTCACCTTCCAGCAGGGGCAGAACCACCTGTGTCTCCGGGTCACCGAAGCGGCAGTTGTATTCAATGACCTTCGGGCCGTCCGGGGTGAGCATCAGGCCGAAGTACAGGCAGCCCTTGAAGGGACAGCCCTCGTCATTCATGGCCTTGATGGTGGGCAGGAAGATCTTCTCCATGCACTCGGCGGCAATTGCCGGGGTGTAGTAGGGGTTCGGGGCGATGGTGCCCATGCCGCCGGTGTTCAGGCCGGTGTCGTGGTCATTGGCACGCTTGTGGTCCATGGACGAAACCATGGGCTTGACCACCTTGCCGTCCGTGAAACTCAGCACACTGACCTCCGGGCCGGTGAGGAACTCTTCCACAACAACATGGTTGCCGGAAGCGCCGAATTTCTTGTCCAGCATGATCTCCTTCACACCGTCGGCAGCCTGCTGCTCATTCTCGCAGATGAGCACGCCCTTGCCCAGAGCCAGACCGTCGGCCTTGATGACCACCGGGTACTTGCCCTCGGCCTTGATGTACTCCATGACCTTGGCGGGGTCGTCAAAGGTCTCATACTTGGCCGTAGGGATGCCGTATTTCTTCATCAGATCTTTGGAAAACACCTTGGAAGCCTCAATGCGGGCTGCAGCCCTGTCCGGGCCAAAGGCCGGGATACCGACTGCTGCCAGAGCGTCCACCATGCCCAGAGCCAGCGGGTCGTCCTGTGCCACGACCACATAATCAAACGCTTCTTCCTTTGCAAAAGCCACCATTGCGTCCACATCAGTGGCCTTGATGTTCTTGCATTTTGCGTCGTAACTGATGCCGCCGTTGCCGGGTGCGCACCAGACCTCGCCGCAGTCGGGGCTCTTTTTCAGTGCCTTGATGATGGCATGTTCGCGGCCGCCGCCGCCGACCACTAAGATTTTTTTCTTCATTTGATTCACCTTCCCGTTTTGCCCCAGCCTTCCCCCTCGGGGGAAGGTGGCATTGCGAAGCAATGACGGATGAGGGGTAGTCATCTTTTGATTCCGTTCTGATAAAGCGGCATCTGATCACTGCTTCCCCTCATCAGTCGCTTGCGCGACAGCTTCCCCCGAGGGGGAAGCCTACTTTTAGTGATGGAACAGCCGCAGGCCGCAGAAGGCCATTGCGATGCCGTATTTGTTGCAGGTGTCAATGACCTGCTGGTCGCGGATGGAACCGCCGGGCTGCACGATGGCAGTGACGCCGGAGCGGCGGGCACGCTCGATGTTGTCGCCGAAGGGGAAGAATGCATCCGAACCCAGGCACACGCCGGTGATCTTGCTCAGGTATTCTTTCTTTTCCTCGGCGGTCAGCGGTGCAGGCTGCTCGGTGAAAGTCTCGGCCCACACGTCGTCGCCGATGACGTCCTCGGGGGTGTCGCCGATGTAAACATCAATGGCGTTGTCGCGGTTGGGCTTTGCCACATCGTCGCGGAAGGGCAGGTTCAGCACCTTGTCCATGTGGCGCAGCTGCCAGTTGTCGGCTTTCTGGCCTGCCAGACGGGTGCAGTGGATGCGGCTCTGCTGGCCTGCGCCCACGCCGATGGTCTGGCCGTGGTAGGTGTAGCACACACTGTTGGACTGAGTGTATTTCAGGGTGATGAGGGCGATGACCAGATCACGCTTCTGCTCGTCGGTGACGTCCTTGTTCTCGGTGACCCAGTTGTTCAGCATGGTGTCGGCGTTGATCTCCAGCTCGTTGCGGCCCTGCTCGAAGGTGATGCCGTACACCTGCTTGTGCTCAATGGGGGCGGGCTTGTAAGCAGGGTCGATGGCCACCACATTGTAGTTGCCCTTCTTCTTGCTGGCAAGGATTTTCAGCGCTTCCGGCTCGTAACCCGGGGCAATGATGCCGTCGGACACTTCGTGCTGGATGAGCTTTGCAGTGGGCACATCGCACACGTCCGACAGAGCGATCCAGTCGCCGAAGGAGGACATGCGGTCTGCGCCGCGTGCACGGGCATAGGCGCAGGCCAGCGGGGACAGCTCAAAGTCCGGTGCAATGTGGTACATCTTACGCTCCACGTCGGTCAGGGGCAGGCCCAGAGCCGCGCCCGCCGGGGACACATGCTTGAAGGAAGCCGCTGCAGGCAGGCCGCAGGCGGTCTTCAGCTCCTTGACCAGCTGGATGGAGTTGAGCGCGTCCAGAAAATTGATGTAGCCGGGCTTGCCGTTCAGCACGGTGACCGGCAGGTCAGAGCCATCTTCCATATAAATACGGCTGGGCTTCTGGTTCGGGTTGCAGCCGTACTTCAATGCCAATTCATTCATGGGTGCATCCTCCTTATGCTTTCGGGTTCCTCTTCTGTTTTAGTCTTATTCTTCCTCGGCGTCAAGCTTTTTGAGCAGTTCCAGCTCTTCGGGCAGCAGCTCCGGCTCCTCGGGGTCGTCCAGATCGCTGCACACGGCGTCGTACTTGTTGAAGATCATGTCGCCGCTTTCGCCAGAGTCCAGATCAATGACCCGGGCGAACAGGCTGACCTTGTTGTCCAGGTTCAGGCTGCTCCACAGGCCCTGTGCGAAGTCGCCGATGGTGCGGGGGCAGGCAAAGCGCAGGGGTTCACCCTCAAAGCTGGGGATGGGGCTGCCGTTGTGCTTATAGGTGCTGATGAAATGGCCCTCGCCGGCCACAGGCTGGGGGTAATCGAAGAAATAGCGCTGCACGCTGTCGCCATTGCCGTCGGCAGACTTGAGGATGCTCATCTGATAACTGCCGTCCTCATACACCACCGCGGAGATGCGGGGGGTGTAGTTGGGGCCGTCCGGCTCAAAGGTGCGGGTGCGCAGGCTGTCGGCAAAGCTCTTGCCGCGGCTCATGCCGTCATAAATCGTGTCGGTCTGGTCGCCGTTGGTCACGATGTGGGTCTTGCCCAGTGTCAGCACGGGGTTGTAAATGATCAGGCTGGGATCTTCCAGCTTAGCGGGGTCAGCTGCGATGGTGCAGATGCCTCCGCGCTCCGGCACGGGGTCAAACACGCGGTTGCGGCTGTTCTCGCTGCGGCCCATGATAAAGTAGCCGATGAACATCTGCCGTCCGTCCGGAGCCTTTGCAACCGCAATGCCGCGTCCGGGGTACTCGTTGGAAGCCAGATATTCGTTCAGGTTGATTTTTTCCATTTATTCTACCTCTCCATTGCAAATCATGGCCACGGCCCTGGGCAGCAGCTTCCACTCAGCCTGCTCCATCACGCGCTTTTGCAGCACCTCGGGGGTGTCACCGGGCAGGATGTCCACGGCCTTCTGCAGCAGAATGGGCCCACCGTCGCACTCTTCGTTGACGAAGTGGACGGTGGCACCGGTGACCTTGCAGCCACAGGCCAGAGCAGCTTCGTGGGGGCGCAGGCCGTACATGCCGGGCCCGCAGAAGGACGGGATCAGTGCCGGGTGCACGTTCAGAATGCGGCGGGGATATGCTTCAATGATGCTGGGACCCAGCACAGACAGAAAGCCTGCCAGCACCACCAGGTCGATGTTGTGTTCTTTCAGGGTTTTCAGCAAGGCAGCGTCAAAATCCTCGCTGCCGGCGTAGTCCTTGCGGCGCACCACGCAGCTTTCCACACCGGCCTTTGCGGCGCGTTCCAGCGCATAGACACCGGGCTTGGAAGCCACAACCAAAGTGATCTTTCCGTTGGGGTTCTCGCCCCGGGCTTCGCTGTCCAGCAGGGCCTGCAGATTGGTGCCGCCGCCGGAGACTAAAACTGCAATGTTCAGCACAGCTCCACGCCCTCACCTTCTGCGATGACGCCCAGACGGTAAGCCTCGGGCTCACCGTTTGCGTGGAGGATGTCCAGTGCCTTGTCAGCCTGCTCGGCGGGAACGGTGAGCACCATGCCAACACCCATGTTGAAGGTGTTGAACATGTCGTGCTCGGAGATATTACCAGTCTTCTGCATCAGGTGGAACAGGGCCGGAGTGCGGACATCCTCTTTCTTGATGCGTGCACAGCAGCCCTTCTTCAGGCTGCGGGGAATGTTCTCGTAGAAACCGCCGCCGGTGATGTGGGAGATGCCCTTCACGTCAACCTCTTCCAGCACTTTGAGCACGGGCTTGACGTAGATCTTGGTGGGAGCCAGCAGGGCCTCGCCCAGAGTCTTGCCGCCCAGCTCTGCAGGGGCCGTCTTGAGCACATCGGGGTTGCCGTCGATGTCAAAGATCTTGCGCACCAGCGAGAAGCCGTTGGAGTGCACACCGGTAGAAG
>CAVKKE010000097.1:0-11501 GCA_963656875.1 Barnesiella intestinihominis
ACCGCCAGCGCCCAGCAGAAGGACGTTCTGGCCACGGTGCAGGCGCTGGAAGCCTGCAAAAAGGAGCTGGGCGTGCGCACCATTCTGGGCGTGTCCAACATCAGCTTCGGCCTGCCCTGCCGCTCCTACCTGAACACGACCTTCCTCACCATGGCCATGTATGCGGGCCTTGACCTCGCCATCATGAACCCTTCCAGCGAGGACATGATGGCGGCAGTCTACGCTTACAACGTGCTGACCAACCGCGACCAGCAGAGCACGAAGTATATTGAGCGTTATGCTGACCGCGTGCCCACATCCGTCGCCCTCAAGCAGGCCGCACAGGCGGCACCGTCGGCTTCATCATCCTCATCCGGCGGTGAGAACGCTGAGGTTGCCGGCCCCTATGCGGGGCTTATCAAGGCGGTGGAAAAGGGCCTGAAGGGTGACGCTGCCGCCCAGACCAAGGCCCTTCTGGCCGAAAAGCAACCGCTGGAAGTGGTGGACGAAGCCCTGATCCCTGCGCTGGACATCGTGGGAGCCAAGTACGAGAAGGGTACGCTGTTCCTGCCCCAGCTGCTGCAGGCTGCAAGCGCGGCTCAGAGCGCTTTTGAAGAGATCAAGAATGTCATTGCCCAGAAGGGTGAGGGCAGCGCCAGCAAGGGCCGCATCGTGCTGGCCACCGTCAAGGGCGATGTGCACGACATCGGCAAGAACATCGTCAAGGTCATTCTGGAAAACTACGGCTTCGAGGTCATCGACCTGGGCCGTGATGTGCCGGTGGAGACTGTGGTGGATACCGTGCGCGAAAAGGATGTGCATCTGGTGGGCCTGTCTGCCCTGATGACTACCACGCTCAAGAGCATGGAAGAGACCATCGCCGCCCTGCACGAAGCAAAGCTGGACTGCAAGATCATGGTGGGCGGTGCGGTGCTCACCCCGGAATATGCGGAAAAGATCGGGGCCGACTGGTACGCCAAGGACGCCAAGCGCAGTGCAGATATTGCAAAGGAGTTCTTCGGCGCACAGTAAGCGGATACAGCAAAGAAGGAGAAGATCATGAAGAACACCGCATTCAGCCTGATGACGGCTCTGCTGGCTGTGATGAACGAGAGCGAGCCGAAAGACCCCTACTATGTGCTGGCGCAGTATTTTCTCTATCACTTCGATCAGTTGCGGGATCTGAACATCTACGATGTGGCGGATGCCTGCTATGTGTCCCGCAGCGGCATCCGGCGGTTCTGCCAGTCCATCGGCTTTGACAACTTCTCGGATATGAAAGCCGAGGCCGACGAGTGGCAACGCCAGTGCAACTACTTCATCGGCTACAGTGTGCGCCCGAACTATAAGGAATATCTTTCCGACAGCATTGAGGGGATGATGGCGGAGATCAACCGCCTTGCCACCCCGGCAGTGATGGACAAGCTGGCCGAGAGTATCCACGCCAGCCGCCATGTGGTGCTGTTTACCTCGGATTTTTCCGGCATGGCGGCTCGAAGCTTCCAGCAGTCCATGGTGGTCATGGGCAAGCTGGTGCAGATCGTGTCGGACGCCCACTATATGCTGGAATATCTGCAGGAACTGACAGAAGAAGACTTGCTCATCACGGTGTCGGCCACCGGCAACTTTGCCACCTTGATGGAGCCTGTGACCCGCAAGATCAAGGCTTATAAGGTGCTGGTGACGGTCAACCATGAAAAGCGCCTGTGGGCCGACTACGATCAGGTGATTTATCTGAGCGAAAAGGACAACTCCAATGCCCGCACGGTGTATTCGCAGTACGGCATGACCTATTTCTTCGACATCCTCTACAGCCACTATGTGCAGAAATACCGTGAGAGCGACCTGCTGCAGGGTCCAGTTTCTGAACCTACTTTGTCCAATATCGTCAAAAGACGTGCGCAAAAACTGTCGGAATGACGGGATGAACTGTGAATCTGCACAGAAAATCGAAATTAAATTATGCATTCGTCCAAATGGGGTTCGCTTTGCGAACCCCATTTTTCTTTGCCGGTATGGTATGATGAGTGTGCAAGAAAAATGACCCGCGCGTGGGCTTCTGCGACGGCAGAAACGGCATACAAACAGCATGGAAAGGACGAAATTATGTACTACGGACACAATCCCAAATTCCCCGATAACTTCATGTGGGGCGCTTCCAGCGCTGCCTGGCAGGTGGAGGGCGGCGTCGCAGACGGCGGACGCACCCCGGCCATCATCGACCTGAACTCCAAGACCAAAAAGCCCTTTGCAGACAACACCTACGCAGCCGATCACTATCATCACTATAAAGAGGACGTAGCTCTGATGGCCGAGTGCGGCTTCTCCAGCTATCGCTTCTCCATCAGCTGGTCCCGCATCATCCCTCACTCGGACGGCAAGGTGAACCCCGAGGGCGTGGCCTTCTACAACGACCTGATCAATGAGCTGGTGGCCCACAACATCACCCCCATCGTCACCCTGTATCACTACGATCTGCCCGTGTGGGTGGATGAAGAGCTGGGAGGCTGGAAGAACCGCGCTACCGTGGACGCTTTTGAGCACTACTGCCGCGTCTGCTTTGAGAACTTCGGCGACCGTGTTAAATACTGGCTGTCGCTGAATGAGCAGAACATGCAGATCTGCTACGGCCACTGGCTGGGCGTTAGCAAGGGCTGTGACGACTGGTTCAAGGATCAGTGGAAGATCAACCACATCATGAACCTGTGCCATGCCAAGGCTGTCAACGCCTGCCACGAGATGGTGGAGGGCGGCAAGATCGGCCCCGTGCCCGGCTGTGTGCCCATCTACCCCGAGACCTGCCGCCCTGAGGACCAGATCGCTGCCATGAACGCTGAAGAGTTCACCGAGAAGTTCTGGATCGATACCTACGTCTACGGCGAGTACAGCAATTTCATCAAGCACTACTGGAAAGAGAATGACATCGACATTGAAGAGCAGCCCGGCGACGCTGAGCTGATGAAGAGCGCAAAGATCGACTTCATTGCCGTCAACTGCTACCGCAGCAACACCGCAAAGTTTGCCCCCCACGACGCAAAGCAGCAGGATTATCTGCTGAACAAGAATGGCGTCAAGGGCCAGATGGTCTTCCCCGTGGAGCCCGGCCGCTACGCCCTGACCCGCAACCCCTATGTCGAATACACCGACTGGGATTGGGAGATCGATCCGGTCTGCCTGCGCTATGAGATGCGCTACCTGTGGGATCACTATCACCTGCCCATGATGATCACCGAGAATGGCTACGGCGCCCACGAGACCAAGGACGCCGACGGTCAGGTGCACGATCAGGGCCGTATCGACTACCTGCGTGAGCACATCTATCAGCTGGGCATGGCCATTGAGGACGGCTGCGAAGTCATCGCATACAACCCCTGGTCCTTCACTGACCTGCTGTCTACCGGAAACGGCATGGCAAAGCGCTATGGCCTGGTGTACATCGACACCACCGATGAGGAGCAGAACGCTGCCAAGAGCATCGACGATCTGTCCATGAAGCGCATCAAGAAGGACTCCTTCTACTGGTACTCCAAGCTGATCCGTTCCAACGGCCAGGACTGGGGAAAGGAGATGCTGAAATAATGGCAAAGAAAGATTATAAGGCACTGGCAGCCGGCATCATCGAAAAGGCCGGCGGCGCTGAAAACATTTCCAGCGTGACCCACTGCATGACCCGCCTGCGCCTTGTGCTGCGGGATAAGTCCAAGTTCGACACCGATGCAGTCAAGCAGGTGCCCGGCGTGCTGAATGTCATCATCCAGAACGGCGAGTATCAGGTGGTCATCGGTCAGGATGTGCCCGACGTGTATGCCGAGGCCATCAAGATCGACGGCATCAAGGCCGGCGGCACCGTTGAGGACAGCGAGGCAGCCGCCAAGGATCTCGCACAGGATCACGGCAACATCGGCAACGCCATCCTCTCCTTCATCGGCGGCACCTTCAGTCCGATCATCCCGGTGCTGGTTGCAGGTGGCCTGACCGGTGCAGTGCTCTCTCTGCTCACCAATGTATTCGGCGTCTCGGCTGAGTCCGGCACCTATACCATCATCTATGCCATCAATCAGGCTACCTTCTACTTCCTGCCGGTCTTCATCGGCTTCTCCGCCGCTACCCGCCTGAAGTCCAACGGATTCCTGGGCGCATTCCTGGGTGCCATCCTGCTGTACTCCAGCATCAACGGCGCCGAAGGTCTGGATTTCTTCGGCATCCCCGTGCAGGCCATCAGCTATAACTCCACGGTGTTCCCGGTCATTCTGGGCGTGCTGTTCATGAGCGTGGTCTACAAGTTCCTGCAAAAGCACATCCCGGTCTTCCTCAAGACCATCGTTGTCCCGTTGGTCACTATCCTCATCACGGTGCCTGTTACCCTGATCGTTCTGGGCCCCATCGGCAACACCATGGGCACCTGGCTGGCAGACGGCGTCTACGCTCTGTATCAGGCCGTGCCTGCTCTGGCCGTCATGATCATTGGCATCACCACCCCGCTGATGGTCTTCTTCGGCATGAACAACGCAACCTACCCCGTCGTCTTTGCCCTGCTGGCTGCTGTGGGTTCTGACCCGCTGATCTGCACCGGCATGGCTCCCGCAAACGTGGCTGTTGGCGGTGCCTGCCTTGCTGCCGCCCTGCTGTCTGACAAGGTGGAAGAGAAGTCCGTCAGCGTTTCCGCCGGCATCACCGCTCTGTGCGGCATCACCGAGCCGGGCGTCTACGGCGTGCTGTTCACCAAGACCTACCCCCTGATCGGCGCCATGATCGGCGGCGGTGTGGGCGGCCTGCTGGCTGGCATCCTGGGCATGACTCAGTACGTCATCTCCACCCCGGGCTTCATCAGCATCCCTGCTTACATCGATCCCACCGGTTCCAGCTACAACCTGATCGTCTCCATCATCGTGATGGTCGTGGCCGTGGTTCTGGGCTTCGTGGCAACCTACATTCTGGGCAAGCGCGCTCAGGCTAAAAAGTAACATCCCCCTCACAAAACAAGAAGAGCTCACATAAGCAAAAGCAGCCGCATCGCAAGGTGCGGCTGTTTTTGCGTGGTGAAGTAGGCTGTTGGCCGGTGTGCCGGTAGCTTTCTCCTCGGACACGAGTTCGGGTTGCGGTTCCCAGCATCTGCTTCGATGCCACTCGCATCTTGCTGACCGCTGCCCCAACAACAGCTCCTTGCATCGGCCACTGGCCGCAGTCGCTATTGTTGCAGGCCATTCCATCGCCCGCCCTATTGCCTGCGGCAACAGGGGCCCACCCCAGCGGACGGTCCTTGGAGAAACTACCGGCACACCGGTCTTACGTTACTGCGATTGTTTGCAAATTGTTCAAAAACCCCACAAAGAAATGCCACGATTGTCTGGTAGTATAAGGGTGCAGTCAGGGAGATGCGAAAGACGCCTCCCAAAAGCCAACAAGGGCTTTCACCTGCGGGGGCCGGTGCAGCAGCACGACCCAGCAGGTACTTAACTAAAACACTGTCCCCCGTCCCATGCCAGGCAATAGCCAGGGCGGCGGACAGACTACCAAATCCCTCCTGATCCGCCGCAAAGTTCGGGAGTTCCAATATCGCAGCCAGCACCGCTTTATCCTCCTTTCCACGGTGCTGGCTGCTTTTGTTTTTGGCAGAATTTTATAATAGATGAAAAGCCGGATAGCCCGTAAGCTGTCCGGCTTTTGGTTTGGAGGGCTCGCCCTCTCAGTCTCGCATTTGCTCGACAGCTCTCCCAAAGGGAGAGCCCTTGGCAAAACCGTAAACTTTGTGTAGACTGCCAATGCCACCCATTTTTGGGGGGGAGGTGGCATCGCGCAGCGATGACGGAGAGGGTGAGCCTGCTGACAAGAGATTTTTGTTATACAAGGCGTTTTTCTTTTATGCGTTTCGTCCATTTGTTGCTGATTTTATCCGCCAGATGGGAGCCCAGCCACCCGGCAGCCAGCCCCAGCAGGATGCCGCCCAGGATGTCGGTGGGGAAGTGGACGTAGAGATATAGCCGTGTGAAGCCGATGAATGCGGCCAGAACCAGCGCCGGGACGCCCAGCTTCCGGTTCTGCATCCAGAGGGCAAATGCTGCCGCAAAGCCCGACGCTGTGTGCCCGGAAGGGAACGACCAGCCGCTGGGCCGTGCCACGAGGGTGAGCATCTCGGGCCGGATGTCGCAGGGGCGGGGCCGGGCAAACAGCGGTTTTAAGATAAAATGGCCGGACACCATGTAAAGACACAGGGCCAGAGCCATGGCAAGCCCCGCCCTGCGGGTGCGCCGGAAGGCCAGCAGCACTGCCGTGAATGTGATCCAGATCTCGCCATGGGCACCGGCATAGTCGAAGAACACTGCCAGCGCATCCAGCGCCGGGCAGCGCAGTTTTTGCAGAGCATCCAGAATGGTGAATTCAAAGGGCATAGCATTTGCCTCCCATCGTGTTTTTCTATATTTATGGTAACACATTGGGCAGGGGAGGACAAGAACGAGACTTGTACAAAGCATAAACAAATGTTAAACTGGAACCGGTAGTGCTGAAAAATGACAAAAATTGGAATATGACCTTTAAATAATACAAAGAGGAACATAAAATGACAAAAAAGAAAAGGCACAGGCAGGACAGCAGTGCCGTTGTCGGCGGGTTGTTCATGCTGCTGTTTGGCGCGGCGCTGGGCATTTTGGCGGGCAAAGACCTGTTCGGCGTGGTGGAAGGCGTCTCTTTCGGGGAGTATCTGTTTCACATCTGCTGGCTTATCGTGATGCTGACCGCTGCATTTTACCTGCAGCTCATCCTGCACGAGGGCGGACATCTGGTCTGCGGCCTGCTGACCGGCTACAGGTTCGTGTCATTTCGCATTGGCAGCTGGATGGTGCAGCGGGAGAACGGAAAGTTCCGCAGGCACCGGCTTTGGCTGGCAGGCACCGGAGGACAGTGTCTGCTGGTTCCGCCGGAGATGACAGATGGGAAAATTCCGTACAGACTATACAATCTGGGCGGCGTGCTGATGAATCTTCTGATGGCACTGCTGGCTGGCGTTCTCATCGTGCCGTGCCGGGATGTGTGGGGCGCAAAGGTGTTTTTTGAGATGCTCTGCCTGACTGGCATCGGCATTGCGGTGACCAACGGCGTGCCGCTGCGGGTGCAGGGTGTCGCAAGCGATGGAGCCAATGCCCGCGACCTGGGCAAAGACCCGGCGGCGCTGCGGGCGTTCTGGGTTCAGCTGAGCGTCAACGCGAAGCAGGCTGAGGGCATGGCCCTGCGTGATATGCCGGAGGAGTGGTTCCCGCTGCCCACCGAAGGTCTGGACAATATTATGGTGGCAGCGCGGGCGGTGCTGTACGCCAACCGCCTGATGGACGGACAGCATTTTGCCGAGACAGCCCGGGTCATTGATGCACTGGAAGCGAAGAAAACGGCCATGCTGCCGCTGTATCGGAACGCGCTGTTCTGCGACCGGCTCACCTGTGCGCTGCTGCTGGGCGAAGACACGGCCCCGCTGCTGAAACGCTGGAACAGCCGGGAAATGCGCACCTTCCGCAAACAGATGAAGACGAACCCTTCCGTTCTGCGCACTGAATATGGCACGGCCCTTCTGGTGCAGAAGGATACCGCAGCGGCCCGGAAGATCCGCGGCGTGTTCGACCACTATGCAAAGACCTACCCGTTTGCCGCTGAGATGAAAAGTGAACGCGCCCTGCTGCGCCTGCTGGACGAAAAGGCAGTATAAAAGGAAGAGGAACATAACATGGCCCAAAAGGAAAAAACAGGAAGAACAAACAGGGCAAAAATGGCTTCATCGACTTGCTGCCCTGGGCGCTGGTGGGCGCAGTATTGGGAACCTCCATAGGCCTTTCGGGAATGGACTCGCTTGGGATACTTCTGCTATACCTTGGCTGGGCCATTGGGATGGTGTTTGTGGCGGGAATGCTGCAGACGGCTCTGCATGAGGGAGGACATCTGATCTTTGGCCGGCTGACCGGCTACCGGTTTGTATCTTACCGTGTCGGCAGCTGGATGGTGCAGCGGGAGAACGGGAAGCTCCGTTGGCATCGCTATAAACTGCCCGGCACTGCCGGACAGTGTTTGATGGCACCTTCGGAGATGAAAAATGGAACAATGCCGTATAAGCTTTATAATCTGGGCGGTGTGCTCGCAAATCTGCTCACAGCTCTACTGGCAGCGGTACTGGCCCTTCTGTGCCGGAATGTGTGGGTGGTCAGGATATTTTTCGAGGCATTGTGCATCGTGGGAATGTGCCAGGCATGGGATAACGGTATCCCGAAACGGACAGGCGGTGTGAATAATGACGGTGCCAATGTCCGGTATCTGAGCAAAGACCCGGTGGCTTTGCGGATATTCTGGGTAGACCTGAGCATTGCAGCAAAACAGGCTGAGGGCATGACGCTGATGCAGATGCCGAAAGAGTGGTTCGTTATGCCCACCGAAGGGCTGGACAATGCGAGAATCGTTTCTCAGGCAGTCAAATGCATCAAGTGCATGATGGGAGAAGGGCGCTGCTGGGAAGCGATTCGGGCAATCAATGCTTTGAGAGCACAGCAGACCGCTTTGACGCCGGCTGAGCGGCAGATGCTGCTGGAAGATCGGATCAAGTGCGGATTGTTCGTCGGCGAAGAAACTGCCTCTCTGTGGAAACTCTGGAACAGCGAAGAAATGCAGGAGTACCGCAGGCAGGAGAAAGACTCTATTGATGTTCTGAGCATGGAATACGTCATGGCGGTTCTGGTGGAAAAGGACCCGGCAAAGGCGGAAGCATTCCGTACACAGTTTGAGCAGAAAGCAAAAACATATCCCTATGCGCAGGCGGTCGCCGGAGAACGGAAAATGATGCAGTGGGCGTGGAAAAAATCCAAAGGACAGGCATAAACAAGGCCCCCGCAGCGATCTGCTGCGGGGGCCTTGTGCGTCTTTGAAAATCAGGCCTGCATTTCAGTCAGGGTGGGGTAGCTGTCGATGGCACCGTTCTTCTGCACGCTGATGCCGCAGAACTTGTTGGAGAAAGCCAGATACTCGTTCAGCCTGGTCTTGCTCAGCTTTTCCAGCTTGTCCAGCGTCACGCCGTCGCGGCTGAGCTGCCACAGGAAGGAGCCGATGAAGCCGTCGCCTGCGCCGGTGGTATCCACAGCCTTCACCTTCTGGCAGGGGGCAAAGCCGTGTGCCGTGCGGGTGTAGGCGTGGGCCCCTTCGCTGCCGCAGGTGTAGATCACGAGCTGCACATCGCCCACAAACAGCTGGGGCAGGGTGGCTTCGATGTCCGCCGTGCCAGTGAGGAATTCCAGCTCTTCGTCCGAAATTTTCAGGATGCTGGACAGCGGCATGAACTGCAGCACGGTCTGGCGCAGCATTTCGCGGTCGGGCCAGAGCGGGAAGCGCAGGTTCGGGTCAAAGCTGACGATGACACCGGCTTCACGGGCGGCAGTGATGGCTGCAAGATGGGCGTGGCGCATGGGGCTGTCCACCAGCGAAACACTGCAGAAGTGCAGGGCAAAGGCGTCTTCGAACCACGCCGGGTCGATCTGCTCAGGAGAATAAAGCAGGTCGGCCGAGGGCTTGCGGTAGAAGCTGAAGGTGCGGTTGCCGTCTTCTTCCAGACTGACAAAAGCGAGGGCCGTGTTGGCCTTGTCGGTGAAGGCCAGATGGGAAAGGTCAATGCCGCACTCTTCCAGCTCCCGGGCGATCTTGTGGCCGAAGGGGTCGTCGCCCAGCTGGCTCAGAAAGGCACTTCTGCCGCCCAGGCGGGTGAACGCTGCGCAGACATTGGCGGGTGCGCCGCCGGTGCGTGGGCTGAAGGAGGGCACTTCGTCAAAAGAACACCCCACTTTGGACGGGATCATATCGATGAGTGCTTCGCCGATGGAAAACAGAGTGCTGCCAGACATAGTGAACCTCCAAGAAAGTAGATGAAAACTTGTAAACAGGCTCGCCCTCTCAGTCACCTTTGGTGACAGCTCTCCCAAGGGGAGAGCCCTTGGCAAAACTATGAACTTTGCGTGGACTGCCAAAGCCTCTCACTTTGGGAGAGGTGGCATTGCGTGAGCAATGACGGAGAGGGCGAGGACGCTGACCTTATGCAGTGAAATTGACGGTTATTTATAACGCATATACCATAGCTTCTGTACCATTGATTTTTACCGCCACATCCCCAGCCGCAGGGTAATACCGCGTGCTGAACACTGCCGCGCCGCCGTTCAGGAAAACTTCCAGCGAAGAGCGGTCGCCCACCACCCGCAGTTCACGGCAAGGGGCGTTCAGCTGAACTTTCCGCTGAGTGCGGCCATCCGCCATGGCGGGATCGGTGAACCGCAGGACACAGGTGCTGTCTTTTTCAGTATACACCAGCTCCACACCATGCGCAATGGTCAGGGCAAAGTCCCCGGCGGGTGAGGCGGTCAGGTCAAAGCAGGGGCTGACGAAAGCTTCCTCGCCGTCGGTCAGTTTCCGGGCAGGGCCGCGCTGGGCGTCCAGCTCCGGGACAGGATTCTGCAAAAGGGTGCCGTTTCCGCCGTTGGTCAGCACACGGGGCACGGTCATGCAGTGCTGCCAGCCGTGGGCCACGGTGGGGGCGTTGCCGTAGTCGGCATCGGGCATTCCCATCCAGCCGATCTGAATGCGGCGTCCGGTATCGTCCGCGAAACTTTGGGGTGCGTAGTAATCGAACCCGGCGTCCATCTCATGGAATTCGCCCAATGTGTATTCACCACGCCAGTCGCCGTAGACGGCAAAATAGCCGCAGCCGTAGATGTTCTGGCACTGGATGCCCTGAGGGGAAACCGCCAGATACCACTGGCCGTCGATGTAGAACAAATCGGGGCACTCCCACATATAGCCGAAGGTTTCCGGGGTGGTCAGGGTGTTGATGTGAGTCCAGTGGAGTTTGTCGGTGCTCTCAAACACCAGAACTTCACCCTTGTCCTCCACCGTGCGGGCACCGAGAACCATGTAATATCTGCCCTCATAGGCAAAGACTTTCGGGTCACGCACATGGCAGGTGAGCCCGGCGGGGTAGTCCTTGTTGTACAGCAGGCACTGCTTGCTGGCCACGGTCTTGCCGTCATGGCTGACGGCGAGGCAGACATTGTGGCCGCGGCCCTGCTTGATGTAATCGTAGTCGCCGGGGTGCTTCACGTTGCCGGTGTAGTAGAGGTACATCTCGGTGCCCTCGATGAGGGCCGAGCCGGAGTAGACGCCGTGGCAGTCAAAGGGTTCGTCCGGGTAGAGCATCACGGGCAGCTGGGTCCAGGACAGCAGGTCGGTGCTCACAGCGTGGCCCCAGTGCTTCACGCCGCCGGTCACATCAAAGGGGCCGTACTGGAAGAATGCATGGTACTGCCCGCCGTAGACGCACAGGCCGTTGGGGTCGTTCAGCCAGCCAACCGGCGGTTGCAAATGGAACTGCTGGCGGTGGGGGTCGAACTCGACATTTGCCTTGCCGAGGGATTCTACCAGAGGAACGAGCTTTTTCAAGTCGCGCTGGAGTGCATTCATGCCTTGACCTCCTCAGGCTTCCAGATGACCCAGGTGACGGCGAAGGACAC
>CAVKKE010000098.1:0-11496 GCA_963656875.1 Barnesiella intestinihominis
CGATCCTTTAGCTTTTCTTGCTAAATACAGGAATCAACCTTCTGCTTCCCCTGTGAACACATCATTGACAAACCTACAGGATTCTTTGCGCAAAAACTGCTGCTTCAGCGGGCTCCGATGCCCAGCATCTCTCGCACATTGGCCCGGGACAGTTCCGTGATGTGGTCGCCGGAGATCAGATGGGCCAGTGCCTCCACACGGCCCTCCGTGTCCAGCGGATGAATTTCCGTATAGGTGCGGTCATGAGAAACATTTTTCTGGATCAGCAGATGACAGTCGGCCAGCGCTGCGATCTGGGCCGTGTGGGTGATGCAAAGGATCTGATGCCCCTGTGCACTCTGACGCAGCACCTCACCGATGCGGCTGGCTGCTTTACCCGAGACGCCGCTGTCGATCTCGTCGTAGATCACGGTCGGCACGGCATCTTTATCGGCCATGGCGTTTTTGATTGCAAGGGTGATGCGGCTCAGCTCGCCGCCGGATGCGATCTTGGCCAATGGTTTCGGCGCTTCACCAGGGTTCGTGGAAATATAGAACTCAATGCTGTCCTGGCCATGGCTTGCCAGAGGGCCGCGGGTGTGCCGAAGCGTCATTCGGACGCCGGGCATGTTCAGAAAATCCAGCGTTCCGGAGATCCGCTTGTTCAGTTCCTCAAAAGCGTGCAGGCGTGTTTGTGTTAAAATTTCGGCTTTTTCACGAGCCAGCGTATAAAGCCGAAGCTTTTCCGTCTGCAGATGGTCGTGGCGCTCCTGTGAATTCTGGATGCGTTCCAGCTCTTCGCGGGCTTTCTGTCCAAACGAGATCACATCCTCCACCGTGTCACCGTATTTCCGCTTGAGCTTATACAGCACATCGAGACGCTGCTCGATCTCGTCCAGTTCCGCATCATTCGTGTCATAGGAATCCAGGCGGCCGATCAAATCGGCAGCGACATCCTTGGCCGTGTAATAAAGATCCATCAGCTGCCCGGCGGTTCCCGACAGACTGTCATCCAGCTGCGCAGCCGCATCGATCGCATTGGAAGCTTCCCCCAAAAGGTCAACGGCACCTGCCGCGTCATCTCCGCCAGACAGCAATGCATAGCTTTGTGCGATGCGGTCACGGATCGTGGACGCATTGGATAAAACTTTCCGGCGGCTTTCCAGCGTCTGTTCTTCACCAGCCGTCAGGCCGGCATCTTCGATCTCCTGCACCTGATAGCTCAGCAGATCAATGCGGCGCTGCTTCTCCGCTTCATCGGTGATCATTGCATCCAATTCCCGCTTGATGCGCACCAACTCGCGGTATAACGTATAATATTCCTGAAATTCCGCGCCATTTTGTGCGTAATCATCCAGAATCCCAAGATGATGCGCTGGGTTCAGCAGGCCGACAGAATCGTGCTGCCCATTGATATTGATCAAGCCCCCGCACAGATCCCGAAGGACAGCTGCCGTAGCCGGCATGCCGTTGATGCGGCAGCTGCTTTTTCCCTCAGCCGTGATCTCGCGGCTGAGCATCAGTGCATCCGAACGCTCGTAACCAGCATTTTCCAGTCGGTCCAGCACCGCTCCCGGCACCTGGTCAAACGCTGCACGGATGACGGCTTTGGATGCCCCGGTGCGCACAAGATCTTTTGACGTGCGGTTTCCAAGGATCGCATTGATGGAATCGATCAGAATCGATTTACCCGCGCCTGTTTCGCCCGTAAGAACGTTCAGGCCCGGCTGAAAATGGACCTCTGCCTTCTGGATGACAGCAACGTTTTCAATTTGCAGGCTGCTCAGCATGATAATCTCTCCCGCATGTTATTTCTGTCCGATGTGCCGGGTCAACTCCGAGCAGATCGTTTTGGCGTCGCGCTCAGACCGGGCGACGATCAGGAAGGTGTCGTCGCCCGAAAGCGTTCCGACAACGTTTTTCCACTGCAATGCATCAAAAACTTCACAGGCGGCGTTTGCCATGCCAGAGTAGCATTTGACCAGAACGACATGCCCGGCATAGTCCACTCCAAGGACAGATTCGTGAAAGATCGTCTCAAAGCGGCCCTGCGTCTTTGGATTGAAGCTCTCATTCCGGCTGGAGACATACCGATATCCTTCGGCAGTGGATGCTTTTACCAGACAAAGCTCCCGGATGTCACGGGAGATCGTGGCCTGCGTCACATCAAAGCCTTCTTTGCGGAGATGATCCAGCAGCACCTCCTGTCGGCTGATGGGATATTCCTGAACAAGCCGAAGGATGGCCTGCTGGCGGTCCCCTTTGCTTTTTGCATCTTCTTTACGGCTGCGTGCCATAAAATCGCCTCCCCTGTTTATCGTCTGCTGCGCAGTTTCTGGTCGATGGCCTGGAACTGATCCGCCTTGCCGAAGGTGATCAGCTTGACCACCTGATCCGAAAGGCGGACTTCCGCAGTTGCACCGGCTTTCAGCGGGAAACCGGCTGCGCCATCGCAGCTGATGAACACTTCATCGTCTGCCACCTGTCCTACGCAGATGTTCAGCTTCCGCTCCTGCGCAAAAACCATGGCAGGGCTTGCCAGACTGTGCGGGCAGATCGGCGTCACAACAACGCCTTTTGTCTGCGAATCCAAGATCGGGCCGCCTGCGGCCAGCGAGTAGGCAGTGGACCCTGTGGGCGTCGCCACGATCACCCCGTCGCCCCGGTAATGCTCCACGAGGATATCATCGCAGTAGATACTGAAATCAATGGCCTGCTGCAGCCGGCCTTTTGTGACCACGACATCGTTCAGTGCGTGGCCTTCCCAGCCATCGTGGCCCAGAACCCGAACGTAGAGAAGCATCCGGTTATCCAAGCTGAATTCTCCTCTTGCCACAGCAGAAAGTTTCGTTTCCATCTCCCCGATCTCACAGGTGGCAAGGAAGCCGCAGCGGCCAAGGTTGATGCCCAGGATCGGCTTGGCATACCACAGGGACAGATTGGCCTCGTGCAGGATCGTTCCATCTCCACCGATCGTAAGAATAACATCGGCACGCTCCAGGCACTCTTCCTGCGGAAGGTAGACTACACCCATGGTGCTGCAGGATTCCCGCAGAGTCTCGCACATCAGAACAGCGGCACCGTGTGTCAGAAGAATCTGCGCAGCGCGCAGCGCGATTTCATCGGCGGAAGCTTTGCCGGGGTTCGGAGAAATATAGACTGTCATGCCGGGTGTCCCCTTTCTTCTCGAATGACGAAACTCAGCTGTCAGCGGTCGAGCGTGCTGTGGCTTGCAGCAACGACCTGCTCCGCGACACTGTCATCCAGCACTGCAGGTTCACTGCTCTTCTGGACGAACATCAGGTATTCAATGTTGCCTTCCGGGCCCTTCACCGGGCTGAAATCCAGACCGCAGACGGCAAAGCCGTTTGCAGCAGCATAGCCCATGGCATTGTGCAGCACTTCGCGATGGGTCGCCGGGTCACGCACAACGCCGTTCTTTCCAACCTTTTCACGGCCCGCCTCAAACTGGGGCTTGACCAGACAGACGCCCATAGCATCCGGGGTCGTGATGGCCTGCGCCACCGGGAAAATATGGTGGAGCGAGATGAAAGAAACGTCAACGCTGAAAAATTCGATGGGTTCTGCCAGATTTTCCAGCGTGACATTGCGGATATTCGTGCGCTCCATGTTGACCACACGCTCATCCGTGCGCAGGCTCCAGGCAAGCTGGCCGTAACCAACGTCCACCGCATAAACCTTGACCGCACCATTCTGCAGCATGCAGTCCGTGAAGCCGCCGGTCGATGCGCCGATGTCCATGCAGACCTTGCCGCGCGGTGTCAGAGGAAAGCACTTCATGGCTTTTTCCAACTTCAGGCCGCCGCGGCTGACATAGCCGATGTCATGGCCGCGCACTTCCACTTTGGCGTCCTCTTTGATCATCTCACCGGCCTTATCGACCTTTTGTTCATTGACAAAAACGATGCCGGACATGATCAGAGCCTTCGCACGTTCTCTGCTCTGCGCCAGCCCGTTCTGAACGAGATACTGATCCAACCGAATTTTCACGAGATGTATTCTCCTTTCACAAATGCCTCCTGCACGGTCTGCACAAGGTGCTCTGCATCAAGGCCGACCGTCTTCTTGATCTGTGCAACTGCAGCATGAGGCAGGCGGGAATCCTGAACGGCCTTATGGACAAATTTGCCATTCCACCCGTTTTCCGTCAGTCTGCACTCGAGATGCTCTCCAATCCCACCTACAGCAATGCACTCTTCTGCAAACAGGATGTTTTCATATTTTGACAAAGATTCAATCAATTTGCCTGTAAAGGGATATATCTTTACAAGCTTTAACACGTCGCACGAGACTCCTTTTGCTTCCAGAATCTCAGAAGTACGAATCAAATCCAAAACTTCATCTGCATATCCAACGAGGACAATTGATGCACTTTCAGTCTTCCGAAGGAAATCATATTCCGCACCGCTGCAGGGATATTCTGCAAGGGCAGCATTCTCTCCGCCGCGCGGATAACGAATGGCCCGCGGGCCCTGGAAAGCATCTGACAGCAGTTCGTGCAGCCAATATTTCAGCTCTGCATAATTGGAAGGCGCGTAGATCGGCATACCAGTCTGGCTCAGGAATGCGGGATCGTAAATGCCCTGATGGGTCTCTCCGTCTGCAGGAACGAAGCCAGCCCGGTCGATAGCAAACACAACGTTTTCCTTCAGCAGATTCACATCATGAAGAATCTGGTCGTAAGAGCGCTGAAGGAAGGTGGAATAAATGCAGACCACCGGAAGCATTCCCTGGTTGGCAAGACCTGCAGCGAAAGTGACTGCATGCTGCTCTGCCATGCCGACGTCAAAAAAGCGCTCCGGATGGCTGTGCGCAAAGAACTGCAGGCCTGTGCCATATTTCATGGCAGCGGTGATTGCGCACAGCTGTGGATTTGAGGTCCCCTCTCGGACGAGCTCTTTGCCAAACACCGTGGAGAAGGACAATTTGGGAGCCACATCAGGATCCGGTATCCCATCCGGCCCAAATGCAGAAACGCCGTGATAGTTGCCGGGGTTCCGCTCTGCAGGCTGATAGCCTTTTCCCTTTTTCGTGACGATGTGCAAAAAGTGCGGTCCCTGACGGCTTGCGATCGTGCGGAGCGTCCGCTCCAGTTCCTCTTCGTTGTGTCCGTCCACCGGACCAATGTATTCAAATCCCATGTCCTCAAACATGGTGGAATGGTACACTGCCCGCCGGAAAAGGGCTTTGGTGTTTGTGATGGTTTTCTTCATCGGCTGGCCGACAAGCGGAACACCATCCAGAAAACTCCGCACATTGTCTTTTGCGTCGTAATACGCAGTCGTCGTGCGCAGATGGGTCAGATATCGGGCCAAAGCGCCGACATTTTTGGAAATAGACATTTTGTTATCATTGAGGATGACAAGAAGGTTGTCCAGCTGCTCAATGTTGTTCATTCCCTCATAGACCATGCCGCCGGTGAACGCACCATCGCCGATCACAGCGACCACGAGCCCGGGCTCATGACGCAGCTTTTTCGCCCATGCCATGCCGATGGCCAGAGAAAGCGCTGTGTTTCCATGGCCCGCAATAAATGCATCATGAACACTCTCATTCGGATTCGGGAAACCCGAGATGCCGTCGATCTGACGGAGCTTTCCAAACTGATCCCGACGCCCGGTCAGGATCTTGTGCGTGTAGCACTGATGTCCCACATCGAAAACGATTTTATCTTTTGGCGTTTCCAGCACACGGTGCAGAGCCACGGTCAGCTCCACTGTGCCAAGATTGGAGGCAAGATGCCCGCCGGTTTTGGAGATGTTTTCCAGCAGAAAGCTGCGGATCTCCGCACAGAGCCGGAGCACCTGCTGATGGTCAAGCCGCTTTAAATCGCTGGGTTGATTGATGTTGTCCAGCAGCAACGATCTCATAATCACACGTCCCTCAAAAAGATTTTCACAAAATTACACCATCGGATAGAGCATGCCGACAGCCACGCCGACCAGAACACCTGCCACGACCTGCAGCGGAGTGTGGCCGACCATCTCTTTCAGATGCATGTTCTGAAGAAAAGGCGCATTCTTTTCGCTGACATCGATCCACTGATCGATCATCTGATTCAGCACCTTGGCCTGTTCGCCGGTCTCGTGGCGGACACCCATGGCATCGTGCATGGTGATGATAGCCACGACACTGGCCACTGCAAAGATAGCTGAGTTCACACCTTCGCAGCGTGCCGTGGCAATGACCATGGCACAGACTGTGGCGCTGTGAGCGCTGGGCATGCCGCCGTCACCCCACATGCGCTCCAGCTGGAACTTGCCCAGCAGGATGAAATTGATGATCGTCTTCAGCACCTGTGCGGCAAACCAGCCCAGCAAGGATACGGTCAGGATCTGGTTGATGGACAAAATCTCTTGTATGAACTGCATAATCGTTTTCCTTCGTTCTAATTTATAAAGCGTCTTCAGCTTTTGCGTACCAGAAGCTGCTGTGCAAGCTGCTCCAGAAAAGCAGACTTTTCACCAAAGCTGTGGCGAAGGCCTGCACATGTCTCCTCATTCAGTTTGCGGGCCAGCTCCATGGCACCCTGCGCACCGTACAGCGTAACAAACGTGGTTTTTCCATTTTCGCTGTCGCTGCCGATGGGTTTGCCCAGCTGCTCCGGTGTGCTGGTGACATCCAAAACGTCATCCACGATCTGGAACACAAGGCCAAGCCCATATGCATATGCTTCCAGAGCTTTGCACTGGGCTTCGTCTGCATCCGCAGCGGCTGCGCCCATCTGAATGGCTGCGTTGATGAGCGCACCAGTCTTGTTTCGGTGGATCAGACGCAGCTGCTCTTCTGTCGCAGCCATAGCTTCATATTTCAGATCCAGTTCCTGACCATAGACCATTCCCCGGCTTCCGGCACCGGCTCCCAGTGCACGGCTGGCACGGACACATGCCTGTGCCGAAGCAGGGGCATTGGCGATCACCTCAAAAGCTTCTGTCAGCAGAACATCGCCGGCCAGCATCGCCGTTGCTTCATCAAAGGCTTTGTGGCAGGATGGACGCCCACGCCGGAGATCATCGTTATCCATGCAGGGCAGGTCATCGTGGATCAGCGAATAACAGTGCAGCATTTCAACGGCAGAAGCAAACCACTCTGCAGCTTTCAAATCGCCGCCAAGCATCTCACATACACTGAGCACAAGAACAGCACGGATGCGCTTTCCGCCACCAAGCAGGCTGTAGCGTGCTGCACGGCACACTTCGGATTCTTCCGGCAGAAATTGATCACAGGCTCTTTCCAGTGCCGCAGACGTCTGGGTGAGATATTCATGATACTGTGCCTGATAGTCCATCATTCTTCCTCCTGCTTCGTTTGGGCTGCCTGCGCAATTCTGGCATCGATCTCGTCGATCTGAAGCGAAGTTTTTTCCAGTGTTGCATGGCAGTATTCCATCAGAGCCGCCGCTTCGGCATAAAGTTTGACCGAATCCGCCAGCGAAGTTTCTTCGCTCTGCATCTTTGCAAGGATGCCATTCAGGCGTTCCATGCCTTCCTCAAAACTTTTGGGTGTTTTCATTGATCTCCTCCACCGCTTCCACACGGCATTGTGCCCGATGCGCAGCGCTGCGAATAAAAATAGTCTCCTCCGGCTTTAAATCGTCCACAGAAGCAACGCTGCCGTTGGGGCGCGTCACCATCGTGT
Source organism: Barnesiella intestinihominis (assembly GCA_963656875.1). GTDB lineage: Bacteria > Bacillota > Clostridia > Oscillospirales > Ruminococcaceae > Faecalibacterium. The sequence continues at coordinate 7,639 of CAVKKE010000098.1, forward strand.
AGCCTCGCGCGAGAACCTGATAAGGGCTCAGCGAATCCGCCAGCGCAGCAGAATGCTGCAGTTGGCGCTCAGATTCCGCCTTTTTCCCGCGCATCTCCGCGCAGATCTTGTCCTGGAGCTGGTTCAGCTGAACACTGTCGTTCTGCCAGACCCTGCGGAAAACGCCCTGTTCCAACACAAAGTTGTATTGACTAAGACCATTATAGCATAAATCGAAACGATTTTGCATATTTTTACGAATATTTTGCTGCAAATCCAGTAAAATTCGTTTTTGTTCCATTCGGTCAGGCACAGCAAGCTCTGCCGCTGCCGAAGGCGTCGGGGCGCGCTGATCCGCAACAAAGTCCAGGATCGTATAATCGATCTCGTGCCCAATAGCGCTGATGAGTGGTTTTTTGCAACGGAATGCCGCCCGGGCAATCACCTCAGCGTTGAACACCCACAGGTCTTCCCGGCTGCCGCCTCCGCGGGCAACGATGATCTCATCCACCTCTTTGCACTGGTCAAGCCTGCGGATCGCGTCCGCGACCTGCTGCGCAGCCTCAAAGCCCTGCACTGTGACCGGGCAGAGCAGAAGCCGAACGGGCGGCCATCGGCGGCCGATAACGTTCCGGATATCCTGCAGCGCCGCACCGGTCTTGCTGGTGACAAGACCGATGCATTTGGGGAACGCAGGCAGCGGCTTTTTGTGCTCCTGCGCAAACAGGCCTTCTTTTTCCAGCTTTGCCTTGAGCTGTTCCAGCGCCAGCTGTGCCGCACCAATGCCGTCCGGGAACATTTCGCTGACATAGAGCTGAAATGCACCGTCCCGTTCGTACAGTGTTGCACGGCAGCGCACCACGACCCGCATCCCCTCTTCCGGGCGGAACGCCAGACGGAAAGCGTCTGAGCGGAACATCACAGCCTTCACACTGCAGGCTTCATCCCGCAGTGTGAAATAGCAGTGGCCGCTGCGGGCATTCTGCACAAAATTTGCGATCTCGCCCCGCAGTGCCAGATCAAACAGAATATCGTTGGCATCAAACAGCGTCTTGACATATCGGTTCAGTGCCGAGACTGTGATCACCTCAGCCATAAGCCAGCCTCCCGAGCGGCAAGAATGGAAACGCCAATGGCATTATCACTGGAATACTGCCCCGGAACGAAGTAAACGCCAGGCATCCTCTTTTGCACCCAGCCGTGAATGATGTCGCTGCCCATCACGCCGCCGGCACAAACCACCGGCAGGCCGGGATATTCTTTCAAGGCGGCCTTTGTCATTTTGACCACCGTATCCGCCACACAGAGCAGGCAGTATCGGCACACATATTCCGGTGTTTTTCCTGCGTCCAGCAGCGCATTGCACTGGTTTTCCAGGCCAGAAAGGCTGCACTGCATCCCTTTCACGCTGGATTTTGGCTTGATCTCTTCGCCGCACTGTGCCGCAAGGCGTGACACTTCTGCACCCGCCGGGAACGCAAACCCAAGCTTCACGCCCACGCGGTCCACAGCCTGACCGGCATAAAGGTCGGTGCTGGTGCCAAGGGTCGTGATCTGGCGCACCTGATCGCACAAAAGCAGGTCTGTTGTTCCGCCGGAGATGTGGAACAGAAGCACTTTTTCCCGGAAAAGCTGCTCACCCTTCGCAGCAAACAAGGCTGCTGCAGCATGTCCCTGCTGGTGGGTGGTCAGGATCAGAGGGATGCCGCGGGCTTTTGAAAAAGCAGTGGCGGCGTTCACACCCGCCAGAAAACACGGCATGTAGCTGCCCTCCGCCGGGCGCGGCTTCTGCGAAACACCAACGGCTCCAATCTGGGTCAGGTCGAATTCCTGCGCAAGCTCTTCCATCATTTCCGGCAGCGCTACCGTGTGATGAAATAGTGCATCGCTCTGCCGAAGGCCAAGCTGGCCTGGTTTCACCGGCAAAAAGCGCTTCTTTGCGCAAACAACCTCTCCGGCTGTATCAAACACGGCCAGAGAGGTTGCATAGTTGCTTGTATCGACCCCAAGCGTATAGTGGTTCACTGTTCAGTCTGCTCCGATGCTACTTCTGCATCCAGACCGTGGTCACGGGCCACTGCGCCAAGCAGACCGTTCACGAACTGATAGTCGTCATCTGCGCCATACTTTTTGGTCAGCTCCACAGCTTCGTTGATGGCAACGCCGGGCTTGTTCTCGCCGCCAAACAGCATCTCCGCGATCGCGATGCGCAGAACCGTCAGGCTCACGCGGGGCAGGCGCTCCATGGTCCAGTTGCGCAGATGTGTACGGATCTCGTCATCGACCTCAGCGGAATGATCGTAGTAAGCATTCAGCAGCAGCTTGCTGAAGCCATCCACAGGGTGCTCTTCGTCATTTTCTTCGTGATTGATGATGGCCTCCGCCAGGGGGACGTCACCAAAGGTCTGCGAAAATGCCAGCAAAAATGCATTTTCGCGTGCTTCTCTACGGGGCAAAATATTTTCCATAATGTTCCTCTCGCAACACGAACCCTCCCCAGCCGGAACGGTGGGGAGGATCGTTTTTTGTGTTTTATTTTTTGATTTACTGCTGTGCCGTTTCAGCAAGGCCTGCGATCACCAGATCAACACGGCTCACGGTCACATTCGTCATGTTCTGGACAGCATTCTTCACGTTTTCCTGAACCTTCTCAGCCACAGAAGGAATGCGTGCCCCGAAGGTCATCATCAGATGAAGGGTGATGGTGGCGGTGCCGTCGCGCATTTCCACCACGACCGGCTGCTGAATGCTGGATGCTTCCAGCAGGTTCTTGAGCTTTTTATTCTGTCTGCCGCAGGAGACCTCGGCGACGCCCTCCACTTCCAGCGCGGCGCAGCGTGCGATCTTTGCAAGCACTTCGGTCGAAATCTGAAGGGTACCGCCCTGAAGATCCATGTTCTGCAAATCCATTGTGTTGTCCTCCATTTAAAAGCGGCTGAATCCGTCCGCCTTTTCCGTCTGAAATGGTCCTGCCTGAAACGATTGATGCCATACGCAGGACAACATCATTTTCGATTGATAGAATTATTATACCATCAAAGCGGGGGCGATTTCAATACTTGTTTCAAAAACTCTGAGGTTCCGGCCCGTCTTGCGGTCATTTCACTTCCACCACCGTGATATTCTGTGCCGAAACCGTGCTTTTGCTCAGCACAACGTCCCGGATCTGCGCCACCTGGGCGGCGGTGAGCGGCTCGCCGGAAGTCATGACCGTGAGGTCAGCCCGCCCGGACTGCAGAAAGCACAGGCAGTCCGCAAAGCCTTTGGCCCGGATAAGAGTCTCGATCTCGTTCTCCGCATTCAAATCTTCAAGGTTCGCTGTCATTTGCGCTGTGTATTCTTTCTTCTCTTCAGCAGACAGTGATGAGGATTTCAGGGTCTTCTGGATGGTATCCATGGCTTCGTCATGGGCCTTTTCCCGTTTGAGACGCGCCTGTTCAAAAAACTTGGAGCCGCTGTCGCTGGCAACGCTCACGAGCTGGGCTTCACCGTAATTCTTGTTTGCGCTGGAAACAGCTTCAGCTTCTGTAGGCAGTTCGTCCAGAATGACATCTGCCTGTGCAGGCTCCGCCGCGACCATCAGCGCTGCGTCATCCGAAGATATGGGAGAATCCGTGCGTGCGTACTGCCAGTTTAAGTAAACGGCGATCATCAGCGCTGCGGCCAGCGTGACCGCTGTGACACGGCGGGTGTTCCGGGAAAGTGCTCTCATCAAAAATTCCTCCTTATCACGGTTCCAGCTCAAGAAAATTTTGTCATTTTGAAAATCAGCTCATGATCTGCGCTGCTCCACACAGATGCGGTTGGAAGGAAGATCCAGCAGCGCGCCGAGCATCTCGGTGATGCGGGCCGCGACCCGGACGTCGCCTCCTCCCTCAC
>CAVKKE010000099.1:0-11489 GCA_963656875.1 Barnesiella intestinihominis
CTCGGTTTCGAGGTGCTCTCTTTTTAGGCTTGACGGGTGCTTATTGACCACTTACGCTCAGACCTTCGCGGCACCACGGTCGAGGATCTTGTCGAACCGGGAGAAGAAGGTGATGGTGGTGATGGTCGCGGCCAGAATGTCGCTGACCGGCTCGGCGAGGAACACGCCGAACACGGGGGCCGGCAGGATGTGCGGCAGAATGAAGATGAGCGGGATCAGCAGGATAATCTTGCGCAGGCAGGCCAGCAGCAGACTGACTTTGGCCTGCCCCAGGGCCATGAAGCTCTGCTGGCACCCGATCTGAAAGCCCATGGCGAAAATGCCTGCCATGTAAATGCGCATGGCCCAGGTGGTGTACTGGATGAGGGCGGTGTCCGAGGTGAAAATATCCGCCACGGCCCCCGGGAACAGCATCATTGCAAGCCAGAACAGGCAGGTGTATGCGCCGCACAAGGTCAGCTGGAAGCGGAAAGCTTCTTTCACGCGGACCTTCTTCCCTGCGCCGAAGTTGAAGCTCATCACTGGCTGACCGCCCTGACAAATGCCCTGAATGGGCAGGGTGCACAGCTGGGACGCGCTGGTGATGACGGTCATGGCACCCACGGCCACATCGCCGCCGTAGCGGGCCAGACTGGAGCTGAAGCTGATGGACAGCAGGCTCTCGGTGGACAGCATTACAAAGGACGAAATGCCCAGTGCCAGCACCGGCAGAATGACCTGCTTTTCCGGCTTGAGACAGTCTTTGCGCAGGTGCAGGATGGTCTTTTTGCCGGTCAGGAAGCGGATGATCCACGCGGCACCCACGGCCTGACTGAGCACTGTGGCAATGGCCGCGCCCCGCACGCCCAGCCCGAACCCGAAGATGAGGATGGGGTCAAGGATGATGTTGATGACCGCGCCGATGACCGTGGTGAGCATACTGGTCTTGGCGAAGCCCTGGGTGGTGATGAAGGGGTTCATGCCCAGCACCAGCAGCACGAACACCGAGCCCAGAATGTAGATGCGGCTGTAGCTCAGCGCATAGGGCAGCGTGGCGTCGCTGGCACCGAACAGCCGCAGCAGAGCCAGTGCCCCGGCATAGAAGCCGATGGTCAGCACCACCGCGAAGAACATCAGCACGGTGAAGCTGTTGGAGATGATCTTCTCTGCCTGCTGCCTGTCCCCCTGCCCCAGTGCAATGGCGGCGCGGGGCGCGCCGCCGGCGCCCACCAGCATGGCGAACGCATTCAGCAGCATCAGAATGGGTGTGAACAGGCCCACGCCGGTCAATGCCGCTGCGCCGATGCCCTCAATGTGTCCGATGTAAATGCGGTCCACGATGTTATACAGCAGGTTCACCACCTGCGCCACCACGGCAGGGATCATCAGCTGCAGCATCAGCTTTCGGATGCTGCCGGTCCCCATGTCCTGCTTTGCCTGTGCCATTTGGAATCGATTCTCCTTTTTCATCATAAGATCGGGACAGGGAGGGTCTCCCGCCCCGGAAACGATACCCTTCCATTATAAACTGCCCGGCGGAGAAATGGTAGTGGTTGTTTGCAAAATCAGACTTTTTTCTTCCTGCCAATGAAATTGAAAAAAGATGCGGAAAGTTGCGCGGAGTATGCTATAATAGAGAAAATAATGCCTGTTTGAGGAGGATAATGATATGGACAGAGCAGAACTCAAGCGCCGGGCAAAACAGCAGCTTGGCGGCAAAATCTTCGGGTCGGTGTGGCTGTATGCCGTGCTGGTGTACCTGATCTATGATCTCATTCTGGTGCTGGGCGGCAGGATCCCTGTGGTGGGCTTTGTGCTGCAGCTGCTGGCCACCGGCCCGCTGAGCTACGCCGTGGCAAAGATGCTGCTCAAGCAGACCAGCGACGGCGAGGCCATGCGGATCGAAGACATGTTCGACGGCTTCAAGGATGATTTCAGCGGCACCTTCCTGCTGCATCTGCTGCAGTCGATCTTCATTTTCCTGTGGTCGCTGCTGCTGTTCGTGCCGGGCATCATCAAGGCCCTGAGCTGGTCCATGAGCTACTACGTCAAGGCGGAGCATCCGGACTATACCTGGAAGCAGTGCATGGATGCCAGCGCACAGCTGACCGAAGGCCACAAGGCAGAGATCTTCGTGCTGAACCTCAGCTTCATCGGCTGGTACATCGTGGGTGCGCTCTGCCTGGGCGTGGGCACCCTGTGGGTGATGTCTTACTACAATGCGGCGATGGCACAGTGCTACATCTGGCTGAATGAGCAGCAGAGCGCAGCCATAGTCTACTGAGCAGATCATAAAAAAGGCCCCCGCCGGGATTTTCCCGGCGGGGGCCCTTTTTGTCAGGGGCTGCAGATGAATCAGACGATCCGGACGCCTTTTTGGTAGACAGCCTGGATGTTCAGGTCTTTGTCAGCCAGGATCACGTTGCCGTAGCGGCCTGCGGCCAGCGAACCATAATCGGCGTCCACACCAATGCTGCGGGCGGGGTTCTCGCTGGCAGCGCGCACAGCGCTCTCCAGCGGAACATTCATTTCCAGAACAGCACGCTTCATGCAGTCATACAGGCAGGTGTTGCTGCCGGCAATGGTGTCCATGTGCTCGGTCAGGGTAGCTCTCGGCCCCTTGACCGTGATGGCCTGTCCGCCCAGCGTGTACTGGCCGTCCGGCAGACCGCAGGACATGGTGCTGTCTGCGATCAGGATCACATGGTCATCGCCGAAGGTGTTGAAGGTGAAGCGCACCATGGCCGGATGGATGTGCACGTTATCGGAGATCAATTCCACCTCTGCGCCGTGCTCCAATGCCGCAATGATGGGGCCGGGTGCACGGTGGGTGATGCCGGGCATGGCATTGTAAAGGTGAGTCATGTGGGTGGCACCGGCTTCGAAAGCCTTTACGGCAGTGTCATAGTCCGTGCAGGTGTGAGCGATGGAGATGCGCACTTCGTTGTGGCACTCTTTGATAAACTCCAGATTGCCCGGTTCCTCGGGGGCCACGTCCACCAGCTTGATGAGGCCGCCGGAGCGCTTCTGCAGGCGGCGGAACATCTCAACGCTTGCTCCCTGCACATATTCCGGATTCTGTGCGCCCACCTTTTTGGGGCTGATGAAAGGGCCTTCCATGTTGATGCCCACAAGGTCTGCGCCTTTGCCGTTTTTGTGGGCGGCGGCAGCGTCCATCACCTTGTTGAGGAAATTCTCAGGGTAGGTCATGGTAGCGGGGCAGATGGCCAGAACGCCCTTGCCTGCCTCAAAATCGGCCAGAGTCTGGATGGCTTCTTCCTCACCATCACAGAAATCTTTGCCCATGGCACCGTGGAAGTGGATGTCCACAAGACCCGGCAGAGCATAGGCGCCCTTAGCGTCTACGATCTCTTCGCCCTCTTCAGGCTGACCGAACGGCACGATGCGGCCGTCACGGATGATGATGCTCCCCTCTTCGAAGGTGTGGCGAGGGGTATAGACCTTTGCATTCTGGATGATCATAACTTGCTCAATGCCTCCTCATCCGCCACAAGGATAAAGTCCGGGTGCATCTGCAGGATGCTCGCGGGCACCTCCGGGGTCACCGGGCCGAAGAAGGCTTTCTTGATGATCTCGGCCTTGCCGACGCCGTTTGCCACCATCAGCACCTTGCGGGCCTGCATGATGGTCTTGATGCCCATGGTGTAGGCCTGCTTGGGCACCAGGTCCACATTGCCGTCAAAGAAGCGCTTGTTGGCTTCAATGGTCTCCTGCGTCAGATCGACACAGTGGGTCTCCAGCTCAAAGGCTTCGCCCGGCTCGTTGAAGCCGATGTGGCCGTCGTGGCCGATGCCCAGCAGCTGCAGGTCGATGCCGCCCACAGCGTGGATAATAGCGTTATACTTTGCGCAGGCATCCGCTGCATCGGGGTTGGTGCCGTCCGGCAGATTGATCTTTGCGGGGTTGATATTCACCTTGTCGAACAGGTTTCTGTGCATGAAGCTCCAATAGCTCTCCGGATGCTCCTTGGGCAGGCCGCGGTACTCGTCCAGATTGACCGTGGTCACTTCCGAGAAATCGATGTCTCCCTTGTTGTACCACTCCACCAGCTGTGCATATGCACCCACCGGGGTGCCGCCGGTGGCAAGACCCAGCACGCAGTTGGGCTTCATGATGACCTGCGCAGAAATGATGTTGGCTGCCTTGCGGGACATATCCGCGTAATCTTTTGCACGAATGATCTTCATACGATCAGACCTCCTGAAAGTTTCTCGATGTCATTAGTATAGCACGCTCTTTGTGCCTAAAAAACGCTTTTGTGTGAACAAAAAAGAGCCGCCGAAGCGGGGCGTAAACGCCCGCCTTCGGCGGCCTTTTTATGGATGCGGAATCAACCAGCCTTCCGCATGAAATTCAGATCAGACGCTCTCACAGCATCTTCTTCAGCTCGTCATACACGAACTGGACCTTGGTGCCGATGATGACCTGGCAAGCGGTCTTGCTCGGGCGGATGACACCGGCAGCACCGGCAGCCTTGACGGCCTTCTCGTCAACCTTGGAGTTGTCCTTGACCTCAAAGCGCAGGCGGGTGGTGCAGTAGCCAACGTCAGCAACATTCTCCTTGCCGCCGACAGCCTTCAGAACGGCTGCTGCGACTTCGGTGTAGTTGTTGTTTGCCAGCACGACCTTCTTTTCGGCCTCTTCGTCGTCCTCGTCCTCACGGCCGGGGGTCTTCAGGTCGAACTTGGTGATGGCAAAGTAGAACACTGCGTAGAACACCACGAATGCAGCGATGCCCAGAGGAATGATCATCCAGGTCTTGGCAGCTGCGGGCAGAGAAGCAGAGAATACCAGGTCGGTAGCACCTGCGGAGAAGCAGAAGCCAGCACGGAAACCGGAGTAGTAGGTGATGATGGTGAAGATGCCGTACAGGGCTGCGTACACAACATACAGCGGGAAGCACAGGAACATGAAGCCGAACTCGAAGGGCTCGGTGACGCCGCAGACGAATGCGCAGATAGCAGCGGAGACGACCAGACCGATAGCGGCCTTCTTGTTCTTAGCGGTGCGGACCATAGCCAGTGCAGCACCGGCGATACCGAACATCATGCAGGGGAAGAAACCGGACATGTACATGCCCAGGCTCCAGCCCACATCAGCAGAGGTTTCGCCTGCCCAGAAGTGGTTCAGGTCGCCCAGACCGATGGTATCGAACCAGAACACGTTGTTCAGAGCGTGATGCAGGCCGGTGGGGATCAGCAGACGGTTCAGGAAAGCGTAGATGCCAGCGCCGATGCCGCCCATGCCGACGATGCCGTTGCCGATGGCAACCAGAGCACCGAAGATGACGGGCCAGACGAACAGCAGGATGACAGAAACCACGATGGACACCAGACCGGTAGCGATTGCAACGAAACGCTTGCCGGAGAAGAATGCCAGCCAGTCAGGCAGCTTGGTATCCTTGAACTTGTTGTAGCAGGCAGCACCAATGATAGCAGCCAGAATGCCGATGAAAGAGTTGCCGGTGACCTTCTGGTATGCAATGTAGGTGGTGGTGCCTTCCTCAATGGTACGGACAGCGCCGACCACTGCGGGGTTCAGCAGCTGCTGCATCATCAGGAAGCTGACCAGACCGGCCAGACCTGCGGTGCCGTCATTGTCGGCCAGGCCGACAGCTGCGCCGATGGCGAACAGCCAAGCCATGTTATCGATCAGTGCGCCGCCTGCCTTGATGAGCAGGAAGCCAACGGTGTATGCTGCGCCGGAAGTTGCGCCCTCAGCACCCATAACAGCGGGAGCCAGAGCGTAACCGATGCCCATCAGGATGCCGCAGATCGGCAGTGCCGCGACGGGAAGCATCAGAGCTTTGCCCAGTTTCTGGAGATACTTCATCATAAAGCACATTCCTCCTTAAAGAATGTTTGTGTTGATGGCAGTGCTGGTTGCACACTGCCGATCCTTCCTTAACGGTATCTTAACATATTCAAAACAAAAAAGCCATAGTTTTTGAACTTTTTTTCATAAATGTCCCTCAATAATCCATATATACATGGTTGAATTGTGAGATGATTTTGTTTTTATCGCACAAAACAGCTTTCTGGCCTGAGATTGAAATAAAAATTTCTTTCTTTTGCGCTTCGCGTGCTGCCCTGTTTGGATCCTACCAGCGGTTTTGGGAAAGCCTGCAAAAAAGAAAAGCTCCAGCGTTTTGGTTACGCTGGAGCTTATGCCCGCAGAGATAAAATAGTGCAGGGGGGTATGGTTCTGCCACATTTGACATTCCTGGCCGTTGGGACCCGCGGGCTAATGAAAGCCCCACAGGGGCTTTCATTGTTCTGATGCTGCGCATCAGAGCCGCCCTGTTCGAATCCCACCAGTGGTTTGAGAAAGCCTGCAAAAAAGAAAAGCTCCAGCGTTTTGGTTACGCTGGAGCTTCTGGCGGAGATGGTGGGATTCGAACCCACGTGCCCGATTAAGGACAAAACGATTTCGAGTCGTTCTCGTTACGACCACTTCGATACATCTCCACATTATAGCCTTTATAGTATAGCAAAAAAGAGGTGTCCCGTCAATACTTTTCCGTGGTGCCCGCTCCGGAATGAAGGCAATGCATAAAGCAGTACAGGCCGCTTCCTTTGGAAGCGGCCTGTACTGCTTTATGGGTTATGATAAGAGGAAACAGCTGTTACTGTTCGTTCTTTTTCGCAAGGTCTTTGGTATACAGTGCGCGGGTGGCGTTGAGCACGGCCAGCACCATGACGCCCACGTCGGCGAAGATGGCGGTCCACATGCTTGCCAGACCCAAAGCGCCCAGCACCAGGCAGGCAAACTTGATGGCCAGTGCGAACACGATGTTCTGGTAGACGATGCTCAGAGTGCGGCGGGCGATGCGCATGGCCAGCGCGATCTTGGCCGGGTCGTCGTCCATCAGCACGACGTCAGCGGCCTCGATGGCGGCGTCAGAACCCAGAGCACCCATGGCAATGCCCACGTCTGCACGGGACAGGACAGGTGCGTCGTTGATGCCGTCGCCCACGAAGGCGAGGTTCTCTTTGGGCTGCTTGGAAGCGATCAGCTTCTCGATCTGATCCACCTTGTCGCCCGGCAGCAGACCTGCGTGGTATTCGTCCAGACCCAGCTCAGCGGAGACGACCTTTGCCACGGGCTCGGCGTCGCCGGTGAGCATCACGGTCTTGCGGACACCGGCCTTTTTCAGGCCCTTGATGGCCTGTGCGCTGTGGGGTTTCACCACATCGGCGATGAGTAGATAGCCTGCGTACATGCCCTCAATGGCAACGTGCACAATGGTGCCGGTCTCGCTGACGACGGGGGCTTTCAGGTCCAGCTTTTCCATCAGGCGTGCGTTGCCTGCGGCGACCTCTTTGCCATCCACCTTGGCAGTCACGCCGTGGCCGCCAAGCTCCTGCACGTCGGTGACGCGGTTGGAATCAATTTCCTTGCCGTAAGCGGCCTTGATGCTCAGGGAGATGGGGTGCTTCGACCAGCTCTCAGCCAGCGCAGCGGCTTCCACCAGCTGTTCTTCGCTGGTGCCGTCTGCGGGATGGATGCCAGTCACTTTAAAGGTACCCTGGGTCAGGGTGCCGGTCTTGTCGAACACCACGATGCCGGTGCGGGCAAGTTCTTCCAGATAAGTGGAACCCTTGACCAGGATGCCGCAGGCGGAAGCACCGCCGATGCCGCCGAAGAAGCTCAGCGGGATGGAGATGACCAGAGCGCAGGGGCAGCTGATGACCAGGAAGGTCAGGGCGCGGTAGACCCAGTCACCGAAGCGGGCAGGCTGGCCCATGAGCAGCAGCACGATGGGCGGGATGAATGCCAGAGCCAGTGCGCTGTAGCACACGGCGGGGGTGTAAACGCGGGCAAAGCGGGTGATGAAGTTCTCGGCACGGGCCTTCTTCATGCTGGAATTTTCCACGAGGTCGAGGATCTTGGAAACGGTGGATTCGCCGAACTCCTTGGTGGTCTTCACCTTCAGCAGGCCGGTCATGTTCACGCAGCCGCTGATGACTTCGTCGCCGGTCTGCACGTCGCGTGGCAGGCTCTCGCCGGTCAGGGCGGCGGTGTTCAGGGCCGAAGTGCCTTCCACGATCACGCCGTCGATGGGCATGCGCTCACCGGGCTGGACCACGATCACGGTGCCGATCTCCACGTCGTCCGGGTCTACCTGCTCCAGTTTGCCGTCCTCGTCTTCAATGTTGGCGTAGTCCGGGCGGATGTCCATCAGGCTGGAAATGCTCTGGCGGCTCTTGCCCACGGCCACGCTCTGGAACAGCTCACCGATCTGGTAGAAGATGATAACGGCGCAGCCCTCGACGTAATCGCCCAGTGCGAACGCACCCACGGTGGCCACGGCCATCAGGAAGCACTCGTCAAAGGGCTGGCGGTTCTTGATGCCCAGAAGGGCCTTGCGCAGCACATCCCAGCCCACCACGAGGTACGGGATGCAGTAGAGCAGAAGCTCCACCGGCGTCGGGAACTGAGGCAGAAGCTTGAGGATGAGCACCAGAACCAGCGCGATGATGATGCGCTTGAGGTTCTTTTTCTGCTTTTTGTTCATACAAAACTCTCCTTTTATACGGATTTCTGGGCCGCATACGCTGCGGCGGGCGGTGGATTCAACAGGTTTTCCCCACAAAAACAGGTTTTCCACAGTTTTACCCGGGTTTTCCACGCAGTTTTTCAAAAAGAAAACCGCTTTTCCACGTTTGTTTTGCGAGTTTTCCGCGAAACGTGTTGAAAACTGGGTGGAAAGTGTTGAAAACTGTCCATTTTTTCAACACGAAAATGCTCCCGACAAAAAACTCCCCCGAAGGGGAGCGGGGTCATTTTGAAGGGAAAATGCGTTTTTAGATGTCAAAGATCTCGCAGTCGTCCTCGACCTTTTTGCAGGCAGCCAGAACATTGACCATGGTATCGTGGGGGTCTGCACCCTCAGCGAACTCTACCTTCATCTTCTGGGTCATGAAGCTGACGGTTGCGTTTGCCACGCCTGCAACGGTGTTGGCAGCGTCTTCCATCTTCTGAGCGCAGTTTGCGCAATCGACTTCGATCTTGTAGCTCTTCTTCATAATAAATACCAGCCTTTCATTATTCTTCGATATGATCCATCCCCATGGAGAGGATGCTGCGCACATGGTCGTCGTCCAGTGCGTAGTAAACGGTTTTGCCCTCGCGCCGGAACCGCACGAGTTTGGAATCCTTGAGCACCCGCAGCTGATGGCTCACAGCCGACTGGCTCAGCGCAACAGCGTTTGCAATGTCCTGCACGCACAGCTCGTTGTCGTGGAGCGCATACAGGATCTTGATGCGGGTGGAGTCGCCGAACACCCGGAACAGGTCGGCCAGCTCGTACAGCACCTCGTCGTCCGGCATATCCAGCCCTTCCGGCTGTGCTGCGGGCTTTTCGTCTTTTGTCTCCGCCATGTTGGCATCTCCTTTCTCTGCGAATTCATATGAACGTCTGTTCATGTGTTCATAGTATCACGCGGAATGCTGTCTGTCAAGACTTTTTGAAAAGATTCTGCCAGGATTTTCAGAAATAAGAAATCCGGCCTTAAAACGCAGAAAATTTGCATTTTTGATTTGCAAAAAGAGTGCGAATTGGAGCAATTGTAAGGAATCTAACATTTTATTTAAAAGCACATTTTTTCGAAAAATACGTTGACCATAAAAGAATAAGCCTGCTATAATATTTAAAATAGATTAAATATTATTTGGAGGGATTTTATGGATGTGCTGAGAGGACTGGCAGGAATTTTCTTGGGAGTAAGTTTAATTGCGGGAAATTTATCTTCCAACAATGCAGTAGCACAGGTTGCATCAACAGACACGCAACAGACAATTCCGTATTCAGAAAGTTGCATGGCTGAATTTTCAAAAGAGCTTAAAGGAACTAAAGAAATTTATATCGAGTCAGACAATGGAAAAAGAAAAACGGCGATTGATGTTCGAAGCGGAAATGTATACGAAGAAGTAACGGAAAATGGCAAAACGAGCAAGATTTATTTTATGAATCAGGCCGACAAAAATACCCCGACGGGTGTTTATAGCCTCTTTGAAAAAAACGGAGTTAACTGTTTTTATCCAATCGAAGGAGATGCTACTACTGACATATACAAGCTGCTCACAAGTACGGATAGTGCTGATACAGTAGAAGTGAGTTTCGACGGTATCAACCGCGTCGAAACCATAAGCGACGTTTGGGGCGGCACAATGACAATGATTTTCTGGAATGATACGGATATTCCAATCAGTGCGGGACGAAAAAATGATATGGAAGACTTTATGATAGTTTTTAATATGATAGCTAACCAGATACCGGATGCGGGGATGAAGAATGCATTGCAAAACGGTTTGAAAGGTTATTCATTATATATTCCACCTTATGACTGAGTCGGAAATCTCATAAAATAAAGGCATATACAGAACACATTTTACAGAGGCCAAAAAGGATTTAAATGTGTTCCGTGTATGCCTTTTTCACTTTCCCGCAGTCCCCCACGGCAAATACATGATCGGTAGCGCCAGTGCGGCGGCACAAGCAGTCACTTCCAATGTTTTAGCTGAGAAAGAAATGTATCGAACTGCTGGCGGCGGAGATCGTCGGGCACAGCATCGGGGTTCGGCATGTGAGAGATCAGAAAGTCCAGCAGTTCAGCTTTTGAATGATAAGCAAAGGCTCCGTCTGTATAACACCACTTACAGTAATCTTCGTTGAAGCTGCCGTCTGGCTCCCGGCTGATGAAGGAGTCCTCGCTCAGCGGCATGCCGCAGCACTGACAGACCAGCTGACGCGGCGACCCAAGCAATGTGTTGATGGACACGTCAAAATAACCAGAGAGCAGCTTGAGCGTGTCGATACCGGGCGTTGTTTCACCCATTTCCCAGCGGCTGACGGCCTGACGGGTGACCATCAGCCGTTCAGCCAGCTGTTCCTGTGTCAGACTGTGCTTTTCGCGCAGCTGGCGAAGAATATCCTGCGTTTTCATACTTATGACCATACCTTTCCGCTGCGCTGCAAGGCACAAACAAGAAATGAAACCTGTTGGTACTGTACGCAGCATAGTTAAATTTGATATACTTAGCTTGAGAGAGCAGGTACACTACAAAGTACGTGGAGGTGAGTGGATGCGGTTGTTTACAACCGCTCCGCGTATTTATGTGTACCGGATACCCTTTCAAGCACAAACAAGTAGGGCTTAGTACCCTGTAAACTTATCTTTGGAGAGACAGACTACTCAATCTTTCAGTGGGTATCCAGTCCCTGCCCGCTCCCTCAGTCTTTATTTTGAGGGGATGAGCTATGTTAAAAATCGTTTACCCAATTTGCTGTGGTATGGACGTTCACAAATCATTCTTGGTTGCCTGCATTGCATCCACAAATGAACGTGGTGTCACAACTTACAAGAGCAAACGTTTTTCAACTTTCACCAAAGACCTGCATCGCTGTGCAGAATGGTTAAAAAGCAATAATTGCAAGGATGTCTGTATGGAATCCACGGGAAAGTACTGGATTCCAATCTATAATA
>CAVKKE010000100.1:0-11172 GCA_963656875.1 Barnesiella intestinihominis
GTTCCGGGTTTCTGTTTTTGCGCTATTTTTTGTGCAAATTGCTATCGCATTTTTGTTTTGCAACAGCCCCATTTTTGCGTTATAACGGTCAGGTGTGATATTCCATCCACTTGCCCTTCCAGGCATACAGAGCCATCAGCACAGCGCCGAGACCCCAGCTGACGGGGTAGAGGATGAACACGCCCTCGATGCCCGAGAAGAAGGGCAGGGCGAACTGGATCCACACGATGCGGAACAGACACAGCGACACCAGCAGCACCACCATGGGCGGCACACTGGCACCGGTGCCGCGCACCGCGCCCGCCAGCCCGTGCAGGATGCTGAGCAGAAAGTAGAAGGGGCAGAACCACCGCATGGCAAGCTTGCCGAAGGCAATGACGGCCTCGTCCCGGGTGAACAGATGCAGGATGAAGTCCTGCCCGGCCAGCAGGGCTGCGCCGGTGCACAGCGTGTAAATGATGCCAATGCCCAGCGTGACCCATATGGCTTTTTTCACGCGGTCCAGCCGCCCGGCTCCGTAGTTCTGGCCCACAAAGGTGGTGGCGGCCATGCTGATGCTGGTGACAGGCAGGATGTTGAAGCCGTCGATCTTCATGTAAGCGGCAAAGCCTGCCATGGCGGCGGCACCGTAGCCGTTCACGCTGGCCTGCACCAGAACGTTGGAGACCGAAATGACCATGTTCTGGATGCCGGTGGGCAGGCCCACCCGGATGATGCGGCCCGCCATTTTGCCGTGCAGGCGGATGTCGGCCAGATCCACATGGCAGGCGTCATCGGTCTTCATCAAAAAGCGCAGGCTCAGCACGCAGGACACCAGCTGGCTCAGGTCGGTGGCAATGGCGGCACCGGCCACGCCCATTTTCAGCCCTGCAATGAGCACGAGATCCAGCACGATGTTCGTCACCGATGCCCATGCCAGATAGATCAGAGAGCGGCGGGAGTTGCCAGCAGCGTTCAGGATGCCGGCGGTCATGTTATATACCACGCTGAACAGCACGCCGCCAAAGTAAAGGCGGAGGTAGGTCACGGCGTCGGCCAGCACCTCGGCGGGGGTGTTCATGGCCACCAGAAGGGCTTTGCCGCAGGCCACGCCGCCGATGGTCAGCACAAGGCCCATAATAACGGCAATGGCCAGCGAGGTGTGCACGGCCTCCCGGGCTTCCCGGCGGGCGCCGGCACCCAGATATTGGGACACCACGACGCCCGCGCCCACGGCTACGCCCTGGCTGAACCCGATCAGCAGATAGATGGGTGAGCCTCTGGAGCCCACAGCAGCCAGCGCATTGCTGCCCACAAAGTTGCCCACGATGATGCTGTCGGCGGTGTTGTACATCTGCTGCAGCAGGTTGCCCAGAATCAGCGGCAGGGCAAACAGCAGCAGGTTCTTCACGATGCTGCCCTCGGTCATAAGATTCGTTTTCGGTCTGGATGGTGCCTGTGCAGCAGCCATGTTTCATCCCCCTCTCAAAATCGCCTGTATTTTTAAGCATAGCACAAAAGCTGCGTCCCTACAAGAACGCAGAAAACACCGCCGCCCCCGCCCGCCGGAGGATAGGAGAAATCCGGCAGGTGAGGGCAGCGGTGCTGTATCAGGATAGAGAGATAGCTTAGTTGGTTTCGCCCTTGGGCAGCAGACCGGCGCGCTCCAGAGCCGGACGCAGGGCGAGGTACAGGATGACGACGCACACGGTGGAAGCCACACTGTTGACAAAGGTGACGCCGCCGGCGATCTTGGTGAGAGCCTGGGCCACGGTGTATTCCTGGCCGAAGATGTACACATTGCGGAAGTAGCCGAGGAACGGGTCGGTCAGCACGTTCAGGAACAGACCGGAAGCGGCAGAGACGATGACCTTGACCAGATAACCGGCGCTGTGCTTATCGAGGGCGCGCAGCTTGAAAGCTTTGTGTGCCACGGCACCGCAGGTGATGCCGATGATGAATTTCAGCACGAAGGTGGTGATGGCGTAGCCCGGGTCGCCGGCCAGAATATCGGCCAGAGCCAGACCGATGGCACCTGCCAGACCGCCGGATACGCCGTCCAGCAGCAGGGCGGTCAGAGCGGTGAAGGTGTTGCCCAGATGGAACGACGAGCCGCCGTAGAAGGGCACACGGAAGAACAGATAAGCCACAAGGCTCAGAGCGGCCATGACGCCGGTCAGGGCCAGCTCCTTGGTGGTGAAGGTGCGCTTATAAAGCACACTGCCAATGACAATAGCGATGACAACGACTGCCAGCAGCAGCCACATTGCAGGAGTAGACATGATTTTACTTTCCCTCCAAATTTCCAAAATACCCACCACCCTACTTGACATTTGGGCGTCCGGCGGGTATGCTCCTATTATACGCAGAACTGGCACCATGAAAATACCCAGAACAAAGTTTTTTTATGGGGTCAGTTTGGCAAAGTGACCGAACAGGAGGGGGACGTTATGGTTCATTTGACCACGGCTCTGGATGCGGCTTCGTCGGTGCCGCTGTATGAGCAGCTGTACGGAAGCCTTGCGGATGAGATGCGCAGCGGGGCGCTGGCGGCGGGCACCCGGATGCCCGGCAAGCGGCGGCTTGCGGCGGAGCTGTCCGTCTCGGTGAACACCGTGGACGCAGCCTATCAGATGCTGGCGGCGGAAGGCTATCTCGAGTCCCGGGAGCGCAGCGGCTTTTATGTACAGGAATATCTGGCGCTGCCCTCCCACCCGGCAGGGCAGGCTGCACCGCCGGAGCCGCCTGCACCGGAGCCGCCTGCGCCGCCGGTGCGGTATGACCTGTCCACCCGGGGCGTGGACCCGGGGCTGTTCCCGTTCCGCACCTGGGCACGGCTGCAGAAAGAGCTGCTGTATTCCTCACCGGAGCTGCTGACCCACGGCGATGCTCAGGGCGACCCGGCGCTGCGGCAGGCGCTGGCAGAGTACCTCTCCGAGTACCGCGGCGTGCAGTGCGGGCCGCATCAGATCGTGGTGGGTGCAGGTCTGGAATATCTGCTGGGGCTGCTGGCCCCGCTGCTGCCGGGCACGGCGGCGGTGGAAACGCCGGGCTACCCCCGCGCCCGGCAGGTGCTGGAAAACAACGGCGTGCACTGCTGCTGCCTGCCGGTGGACGGCGACGGCCTTTCGCTGGCGGCGCTGAACCGCTCGGACGCGTCGGTGTGCTACGTCACGCCCAGCCATCAGTTCCCCACCGGCGTCACCATGCCTGCAGGCCGCAGGGCAGAGCTGCTGCACTGGGCAGCCCGCAGGCCCGGCCAGAGATATATCATAGAAGATGATTACGACTCTGAGTTCCGCTTCGATACCCGGCCTCTGCCCAGCCTGCAGGGTATGGCAGGGGCAGACGGCCCGGTGGTGTATCTCTCCACCTGCTCCCGAAGCCTGGCCCCCAGCATCCGCATCGCCTACATGGTGCTGCCGGAGCACCTGCTGCCCGCCTGGCGGGAGAAATACCGCCTTTATTCCGGCACGGTGAGCCGGTTCGAGCAGCAGACATTGGCCCGGTTCATCACGGAAGGCTACTTCACCCGGCATCTGGCGCGGGAGCGTGTGGCCTATAAAGCCCGGCGGGATGCGCTGGCAAAGGCCCTGACCGGGGCATTTTCTTCAAACGAACTGACCCTTGCGGGCCTGCACACCGGCCTGCATCTGCTGGCAAAGCTGAAAGACCCGCCCACGGATGCGGCCCTGCGCCGTGCCGCCGAAGAGCGGGGCATGCGGCTGAGCCTGCTGAGCGACTACGACCTGACCGGGGAAGAACCTTCGGCAGCGGGCACGCTGGTGCTGGGTTATGGCTCACTGAAAGATGAAGCCTGTGCTTCGGTGGGAGAGACGTTGAAAAAAGTCTGCACGGCGGCAAGGGAAGCTTCGCTGACCGTGTAAGTGCCATTGTCGGCGTTCCAGTTTCCGGGAAGGGCCTGCGTGTCCACAGCAGCGGAGCCGTTGGCGAGGAATTCCAGCGTGCGCTCCAACGTGCTGTAGTCCAGCGCGGTCAGGTCGGTGAGCAGGGAAGAACTGATGCCCCGCAGGGCGTCCGGCAGGGTGCTGGGCAGAAGGTCGAGGTTCTGGCGGAAAAAGGCATCCCACACAGCGCCGCGGGCGGCGGCAGTGTGCTCCGGAGAGACCGAAGCGTCGGCCTGCAGCTCGCAGAGAAAACGGCTGGCGTCCCCGGCAGAAATGCCCTGCACGGCCCGGCTGCGGCCATAGCAGGCAAGCTCGGCGTCGGTCAGCGCCCCGGTGAAGCCCACCCGGATGGGGCCGTAGCGGCCCGCAATGCGTTCCAGCACCGCAGGAGACAGTGCCAGATAGTGGGTGCCCTCCGGCAGGGGAAGCACCTGCACCAGCGCTTCCCGGCAGCGGGCGGGGCCCGCAGCGGCATAGCACTGGGTGAGAGAAGCTTCCTCTTCGGCGAAGGGAACTGTCAGTGCAGAGGGAATGCTGAGCAGATGCACGCAGTTCTGGCTGGCATTCAGGTAGGCCAGCAGGAAACCGGGCTGTTCGCCAGAGACGCACAGCAGCACGGTGAGCTGATCGGTGGTCCTGGGCAGCTGAATGGGGATGCCGCTTTCACTTCGGGCAGCCTGCCGGATCTGGCTGTGCAGCTGCTGACGGGACAAAAGAACGGTTCCGCCCACCAGCGGCACCAGCACCAGAAGCGCTGCGAACAGTGCCGCCCAGAAGGGCTTCCATCCTTTGCTGTGCATCAAGCATCCCGCCTTTCGCTTTTTGCATAAAGGTTTGGCCCGCAGGGGAGACTTTATGCAGAAAAGGAGGCGATTCTGCGTGAAAAATGAAAAGAATGTGTCCCGGGAGGAACGGGAAGACCTCTGGCTTGAGATCGGCCCGGCCAGCGCCTACTACGGCACGGACTCATATGAGACCGCTCTGAAAAACGGCGACGCCAGCCCGGATGGAAAGCGGGGGGGCTATGAAGGGGCGGAACCCGAAAATGCTGCTGAACAGCCCGGCTTGGAAAACCTTGCGCTGGAGCCATGGGACGACGTGCCGCCCATCGACCGGCCCTGAAAAGTCATACAAAAATAAAATTCATGCATTGGCATCATAGATGAAAAAGCAGCATAAACTTGAATGGATGTCTTGCATACACGGACAAAATGTGGTATCATTTTTCTATCGCGCACAGCTGTGCGCGGCGGAAGAACTGAAAAGACGTGCATGGCAGGGGAAAGTCCGTGCACTCTGGAGAAGCCCGCGCTGGCGGGTGCCGAAGGTGTAAGGCCGCAGGGAAAGCGGCTGTATCTCTCAGGCAAAAGGACAGAGCATCGTCTTTTGCGCAATGGGGCGCGGCCGGGAAAGCGGCGCGGCCCCGGCTGCGGAAATGAGAGCGCTCCGGATTTTGCGGGCAGAGCCTTTGGCGGGTTCTGCCCGCTTTTTTTGTGTATAGGGGGAAAAGAGAGTATGGTCGAGATCGTCACACAGGTGAACAACGCCATCAACGGCGTGGTGTGGGGGCCCTTCGGGCTGGCGCTGCTGTTCTGCACCGGCCTTTGGATGAGCGCCCGCACGGGCTTTTTCCAGTTCCGCAAAATGGGCTACTGGCTCAGGCACACCATTGGTGCCATCTTCACCAATAAGGACGTCACCGCCCACACCAGCAAGGAAGACATGGCCATCAGCCAGTTCCAGAGCATGTGCACGGCGCTGGCGGGCACCATCGGCACCGGCAACATCGTGGGCGTGGCCACGGCCATCGTTTCCGGCGGCCCGGGTGCCATCTTCTGGATGTGGGTCATGGCGCTGCTGGGCATGATGACCAGCTTTTCGGAGAACGTGCTGGGCGTCTACTACCGCCGCAAAAATGAAAAAGGCGAGTGGAACGGCGGTGCGATGTATTACCTCACCGACGGTCTGGGCGCGAAAAAAGGCTGCAAAACCATCGGCAAGATGCTGGCAGTGCTGTTTGCCTGCT
This sequence comes from Barnesiella intestinihominis, assembly GCA_963656875.1. Classification (GTDB taxonomy): domain Bacteria; phylum Bacillota; class Clostridia; order Oscillospirales; family Ruminococcaceae; genus Faecalibacterium. Next base: position 5,914 of record CAVKKE010000100.1, read on the forward strand.
TCTGCATCCTGGCATCCTTCGGCATCGGCAACATGAGCCAGATTAATTCCATCGCGGGCAACATGAACGCCGCCTTTGGTGTGCCGACGATCGTCACCGGTTTTGCACTGATGGTGGTCACGGCGCTGATCGTTATCGGCGGATTGAAGCGCGTGGCGGCGGTCACCGAAAAGCTGGTGCCGCTCATGGCACTGTTCTATATCGCAGGTGCACTCATTATCGTGGTGCTGCACGCGGGCAACATCCCGGCGGCATTTGCAGCCATCTTCAAGGGTGCGTTCAACCTGAACGCCGCAGGCGGCGGCGCGCTGGGCTATGGCATCAGCCAGACCATCACATGGGGCTTCAAGCGTGGTGCGTTCTCCAACGAAGCCGGCCTTGGCTCCGCGGTCATGGTCAACTCGGCCTCCAACGTCAAGGAGCCGGTGCATCAGGGCATGTGGGGCGTGTTTGAAGTGTTCGCGGACACCATCGTGGTCTGTACCTTGACGGCTCTGGTCATTCTGACCACCGGTGTCGTGGACCTTGAAAGCGGCGCTGTGCTGGCGGGCGTGCAGGACAACGCGCTGGTGGGCCAGGCATTCACCGCAGCATTCGGCAGCTTTGGCCCCAAGTTCATTGCAATTTCCATTCTGCTGTTCGCCTACTCCACCACGCTGGGCTGGAGCCACTACGGCACCAAAGCTGTGGAGTATCTGTTCGGCACCACCGGAAGCCGCATCTATAAAGTCATTTTTGTGTGCATGACCGTGGTGGGTGCCACCATGAAGCTGGGCCTTGCATGGGACTTGTCCGACACCTTCAACGGCCTGATGATGATCCCGAACCTGATCGGTGTGCTGGCGCTGTCCGGCACCGTGGTGGCCATCACGAAAAACTACTTCGACCGCAAGGTGAAGGGCAAAGATATTGAGCCTATGTGGTCGGCCTTCCCGGAGTACCAGAAGGAAGAGGAAGCCGAAGCCGCCGCAGAAGAAGCGGAGCTGGAAAAGGCTGTGAATCAGTAAGCTGAAAGAAATAAAGCCGCCTGCCTGTGCAAATGGGTGGGCGGTTTTTAGCGTCCTCGCTCTCTCAGCTTCACTTCGTGCAGCAGCTCTCCCAAAAGGAGAGCCCTTGGCAAAAAGAAAAACTTAGCCGTACTGCCAAAGCCTCTCACTTTGGGAGAGGTGGCACGCCGTAAGGCGTGACGGAGAGGGCGAGCCAGCTGACAAACTTGCACCCACCCCCGAATTGCCTTATAATAAATTCAAAAAACAGGGGAGGGAACGCCCATGAGCGAATTTTCCCATCTGAAAAATAAATTACTTGCGGAACAGGTGGAGGACGGAATTTACCACTACATTCTGGACACCCCGCTGGAACCGGGGGCCAAGCTGCCCAACGAATTCGAGCTGGGCGAAAAGTTCGGCGTGGGCCGCAGCACCGTCCGGGAAGCGGTGAAGCTGCTGTCCAGCAAGGGCATCGTGGAGGTGCGGCGGGGCTCCGGCACCTATGTGGTGACGACAGCCAAGGGCCTGTCCGACCCGCTGAACCTGCGCAGCGTGCAGGACAAAAATGCGCTGGCGCTGGATCTGGTGAACGTGCGTCTGCTGCTGGAGCCGGGCATCGCCGAGATGGCGGCGCTGAACGCCACCGACGAGGACATTGAGCGCATCCAGAGGCTGTGCTACCGGGTAGAAAGCAAAATTCACAGCGGCGACCTGTACATCGAGGATGACATTGCGTTCCACACCTGCATTGCCGAGAGCAGCAAGAACATGGTGGTGGAGCAGCTGATCCCCATCATCGATACGGCAGTCATGATGTTCGTGAACGTCACCCACAAAAAACTCATCGATGAGACCATCGAGACCCACCGCATGATCACCGAAGCCATTGCCCGGCACGACCCCATCGGTGCCCGGTCGGCCATGGTGATGCACCTGAACTTCAACCGCACCTATATCAAAAAGCTTTATGACGGTGAACCGGTGGACTGACGCCGGTTCTCTGAGTCCCCGCACAGTGCGAAGGCTGTGCGGGGACTTTTTATGCCTAAAGTTGTCTGATGACTTTTCTGCGCTGATGAAATGAAAAAGCCGGGGAATTGGCGGTCTTGCATCATGTATCCAAGATTTTTGAGTGAAATATACCAAAAATTGTGCTGAGTTTTGTCATAAAGTGGGTTTTGCCTGTGACAACTTGAAAATGCTGATATATTAAATTAAAATGAACATATAAGATGTCCGACTGATAAAGGACGATTTGCAAAGCAGGAAAAAGAGAGTATTCTGGAGGTATGGATATGGAACTTCGTTCTCAGGCGGTGCGCAAGCTCGCACCGGAAAACGACCCTCTGAAGATCGGCATGGGCTGGAAGGTGGAAGACCTTTCCAAGCCCCAGATCATTGTGGAAAGCACCTTCGGCGACAGCCACCCGGGCAGCGCCCATCTGGACCAGTTCGTCAGGGAAGCCGTGCAGGCGGTCAACACCCACGGCGGCAAAGCGGCACGCTATTTTGCGACTGATATGTGCGACGGCATCGCACAGGGTCACGACGGCATCAACTATTCGCTGCCCCACCGTGATGCCATCGTCAATCTGGTGGAAGCACAGGCCAACGCCAGCGTCTACGACGGCGGCGTGTTCGTGGCCAGCTGTGACAAGTCCATGCCGGCCATGCTGATGAGCATCGGCCGTCTGAAAGAGATGAGCGCCATCGTGGTCACCGGCGGCGTTATGGAAGCCCACACTCTGCCTAAGAAGTATGTGGTCAACGACCCCGCCTGCGCCATCAACGACCTGCTGACTCTGGAGCAGATCGGCAAGTTTGACGCATGGGAAAAGACCGGCGTCATCCCCAACGAGCAGCTGGACTACTACAAACACAACGCCTGCCCGTCCTGCGGTGCCTGCTCCTTCATGGGCACCGCATCCACCATGCAGATCATGGCCGAGGCTCTGGGCCTGATGCTGCCCGGCACCGCTCTGATGCCGGCCACTGCCCCCGAGCTGAAGCAGGCCGCTTACGACGCCGGTGTTCAGGTAATGAAGCTTGTGGCCGATGGCATCAAGGCCAAGGACATCGTCACCATGAAGAGCTTCGAAAACGCCATCATGGTGCACGCAGCCATTTCCGGCTCCACCAACGCCACCATGCACCTGCCCGCCATTGCACACGAGTTCGGTTTTGAGATTGACGCCGACACCTTCGACCGGATGCACCGCGGCGCACATTATCTGCTGAACATCCGTCCCTCCGGCGACTGGCCCGCACAGTACTTCTACTATGCAGGCGGCGTGCCCCGCGTGATGGAAGAAATCAAGTCCATGCTGCATCTGGACGTGATGACCGTCACCGGCAAGACTCTGGGCGAGAATCTGGAAGACCTGAAGAAGAACGGCTTCTACGAGCACTGCGACGAGATCCTGCAGGAGAAGACCAAGGGCCTGGGCATCAAGGTCACCCGCGAGGATATCATCCACAGCTTCGACAATGCCAAGGGCACCGACGGCAGCATCGCCATCCTCAAGGGCAATCTGGCCCCCGAGGGCAGCGTCATCAAGCACACCGCCTGCCCGAAGAACATGTTCCACGCCACCCTGCGTGCAAAGCCCTTCGACAGTGAGGAAGAGTGCATCAGCGCCGTGCTGAACAAGCAGGTGCAGCCCGGCGACGCCATCTTCATCCGCTACGAAGGCCCCCGCGGCAGCGGTATGCCCGAGATGTTCTACACCGGCGAGGCCATCTGCGCTGACCCGAAGCTGGCTTCCAGCGTGGCTCTGATCACCGACGGCCGTTTCTCCGGCGCAAGCCGCGGCCCTGTCATCGGCCATGTGAGCCCCGAGGCTGCTGTGGGCGGCCCCATCGCTCTGGTGGAAGAGGGCGACCTGATCCGCATCGATGTGCCGAACCGTGAGCTGGCCATCGTGGGCGTCAATGGCGAGGAAAAGACTCCCGAAGAGATGGAAGCCATTCTGGCCCAGCGCCGCGCAAACTGGAAGCCCAAGGCTCCCAAGTACACCAAGGGCCTGCTGAAGCTCTACTCTCAGCACGCCGTCAGCCCCATGAAGGGTGCATACATGGAGTAAAAAATACTCCTTCGGATAGAAAAAAACTTGACTTAAAAACCAACTGTTCAGCGTGATTTTGCTGAACGGCCTGGGTGAAGCTGCGCCAAAAACAAAAAGCGGATATTGCTTTTATATAAATTCTTATCAGAAATTTGGCAGCCGTCTGCGGGGACGGCCGCTGAAATAAAAACGCGAACCCTAAAAACACAAACGGAGGAAAAATCTTATGACAGCTGTTGCAACCCCGGACGCTGCACGGCTCGTGTTCGCCGCTGTGGCGGGCCTGATCCTTTTGCTCGTCCTCATCATCAAGTTCAAAGTTCACGCCATGATCTCCATTCTGGTGGGCGCTGTGGCCATCGGCCTGATCGGCGGTATGCCGCTGGCTGATATCGTCAGCTCGGTCAACGAAGGCATCGGCAACACCCTGAAGGGCATCGCACTTCTGGTGGGCCTTGGCTCCATGTTCGGTGCCATTCTGGAAGAATCCGGCGGCGCACAGACGCTGGCTGTGACCATGGTGCGCAAGTTCGGCGACGAAAAGGCCGCCTGGGCACTGGGCATCACCGGTCTGGTCATCGCAATGCCCGTGTTCTTCGACGCCGGTCTGATCATCCTGATCCCGCTGGCCTTCTCTCTGGCAAAGCGCACCAAGCGCTCTGTTCTGTACTACGTCATCCCCCTGCTGGCAGGTCTGGCAGTCGGCCACGCATTCATTCCTCCCACGCCGGGCCCCGTTCTGGTGGCTACCATGCTGGGCGTTGATCTGGGCTGGGTCATCCTCATCGGCATCTTCTGCGGCATCTTCGCCATGATCGTGGCTGGCCCTGTGTGGGGTTCCATCTGCGGCAAAAAGTACATGATCGAAGTGCCCGAGCACGTTGCACAGCAGCCTGACATCGACGAGAGCAAGCTGCCCAAGTTCGGCACCATCGTGGGCATCATCATGATCCCGCTGGTTCTTATCATTGCAAACTCCGTGGCCAAGGTCGTGCCTGCAATGGCTGGCATCCAGCCTTTTCTGGCCTTCCTGGGTGAGCCCTTCATGGCTCTGCTGCTGGCTACCATCGCTGCCATGTACCTGCTGGGAACCCGTCACGGCTACTCCAACGCACAGCTGGAAAAGATCATGACCAAGAGCCTTGAGCCCACCGGCATGATCCTGCTGGTCACTGCCTGCGGCGGCGTGCTGCGCTATGTGCTGC
>CAVKKE010000101.1:0-11043 GCA_963656875.1 Barnesiella intestinihominis
TGTAGCTTAGGAACGAGTTGGAATGGAATATGGCTGGCTGCTATATCCGGTTCCATATTTATTGTAATAGGAGAATGCTTATGTCTACCCCTCACATCAGCGCAGAAAAAGGCGATTTTGCAAAGACCGTCCTGATGCCCGGTGATCCGCTCCGTGCCAAGTTCATCGCCGACACCTTCCTCAAGGATGTCCGTCAGGTCACCGGCGTCCGCGGGATGCTGGGTTTCACCGGAACCTACGAGGGCCGCCCCATCAGTGTGATGGGCAGCGGCATGGGAATGCCCTCCATCGGCATCTATTCCTATGAGCTGTTCAAGTTCTACGATGTGGACAACATCATTCGCATCGGTTCCGCCGGCAGCTACACCGACAAGGCCAAGCTCTTCGACGTGGTGCTGGCCACCGGTGCCGTAAGCGAGTCCAACTATGCCCGGGTCCAGAGCGGCTACGACCAGCCCATCTCCTACCCCAGCCAGAGCCTGAACGACAAACTGCGTGCCTCTGCCGCAAAGCAGGGCATCCCCCTCATCGAGGGCAACATCCACTCTTCCGACGTGTTCTACCGCCAGCCTTCCGATGCAAAGCCTACTTACTGGGAAAAGCTGCGGGATGAGCAGGGCTGTGTCTGCGTGGAGATGGAGAGCTTCGCCCTGTTTGCCAACGCCAAGGTCCTCGGCAAGAATGCCGCCTGCCTGCTGACCATCTCGGACAGCTTTGTTTCGCCCGAGATCACCACGGCCGAGCAGCGTCAGAAGAGCTTCACCGATATGATGAAGGTCGCGCTGGGCGCAGAGTACTAAATATCGTTTTCGGAATACCACCTCCCCCTTCTTGGGGGAGGCTTTGGCATCTTTGGAGATAAAAACAGGAAAGGAGAAGCAAGATGACCCATCTGACTTTGGAAGAAAAGAAGGAACTGATCCGTCTGGCACTGGAAGCGCGGGAAAAAGCCTACGTTCCGTACAGCGAGTTCATGGTAGGTGCCGCCCTGCGCGCGGCTGACGGCCGTATTTACACCGGCTGCAACGTGGAGAACGCGGCGTTCACCCCCACCAGCTGCGCCGAGCGCACGGCCCTGTTCAAGGCCGTGGCCGACGGCGTGACCGAGTTTACCGATATCGCGGTGGTCGGATCCCGGCGGGGCGAAGTCAACAAACAGATCACCTCGCCCTGCGGCGTCTGCCGGCAGGCATTGTTTGAGTTCGGCGGCCCGGACCTGAATGTCATCATGGCCAAGAGCCCGGACGACTTCATCGAGCGCAGCATGGACGAGCTGTTGCCCTTCGGCTTCGGCCCATCCAACGTGGCGGGCAATAAGGCCGTGGAAGGCTGAGAAGACCCGAAAAAATCATTTTGGCAGGCGAAACAGGCAAAATGCCTTAAAAAGTATAGAAAGTCATACTTTTATACAAACTTTATAAAAACTTTGTAAAGATTTTGTAATCGCTTTTTGCTTGCTTCTTTCGGATTTCCTCGCTATACTTAAATACGATAAATGTGCAAGTAAGCACGTTTGAAAAGATTTCAAGAATGAACTTGTATAAAAGGAGAGATTCTTATGAAGATGATTTCTCGTCGTAATTTTCTGGCTGCTGCCGGTGTTTCTGCTGCTGCTCTGGTTCTGACCGCCTGCGGTGGCTCTTCCTCTTCCACCAGCACTGCATCTTCTGCAGCTGCTTCTTCCTCTGCCGCTTCTGCTGCTTCTGAGGCAGGCGAGCAGAAGATCGCCAAGGTCGCACTGACCTGCGATACCGGCACGATCGACGATGAGAGCTTCAATCAGGCTTGCTGGTCTGCTGTTTCCGGCTACATGGGCGATGACTGCCAGTACTACATCCCCGAGGCTGACGCTTCCGATGAGGACCGCGAGACCATGATCCGTCAGGCTGTCAACGACGGTGCAGACGTGATCGTCTGCGTCGGCTACCTGTACGGTGCATCTCTGGCTTGGGCTGCTGACCAGTATCCCGATGTCAAGTTCATCGCCATCGATGTGACTCAGGGCGACATCGGCACCGATGAGATCCCCGCAAACTGCTACTGCATCACCTTCAAGGAGGAGCAGGCAGGTTATCTGGCAGGCTACGCCATCGCAAAAGACGGCTGGACCAAGCTGGGCTTCCTCGGCGGCATGGCAGTTCCTGCTGTTATCCGTTACGGCTATGGCTTTGTGCAGGGTGCTGACGCCGCAGCTCAGGAGCTGGGCACCAACATCGACATCAACTACTTCTACGGCGGCCAGTTCTACGGCGATGCCAACATCACCTCTCGTATGGAGGGCTGGTACTCCAACGGTACGCAGGTCGTCTTCGCTTGCGGCGGCGGCATCTACACCTCCGCTGTCGAGGCTGCTCTGAAGAACAACGGCTACGTCATCGGCGTTGACGTTGACCAGAACTACATCGGTGCAAACGGCGTGGCCGACGGCACCTATGCTTACAACCCGTTCATCACCTCTGCTATGAAGGGCCTGAGCGAGGCTGTCAGCACCGCTCTGTCCGACATCGAGGCCGGCGAGTGGGGCGACATCGCAGCTTCCAACGGCAACTTCGGTCTGGAGGACGGCGATTACGTCGGCCTGCCCACCGCAGAGGACAGCTGGAACTTCAAGACCTTCACCGTCGATGAGTACGAGGATCTGAAGGCAAAGGTGAAGAGCGGCGAGATCGTGGTCGATAACAACTCCGACGACGCCACCAAGCCCACCGTCAGCGAGTTCACCAACGTTACCTACATCCAGTAATCACGGAGCCCCCACAGGGCTTCTCGGCGGCGCACCCCAGCGGGTGCGCCGCTTTTGTGTTGCAAGGAAAAGTTATTTGCAATCGAATGATTTTTATGGTATGATAAAAACAGATGAGATCACCGCCTCCCAAAGAAAGTGAGAAGCAGGATGAAAGAAAAAACCACGGAACGGGAACTGGACTTTGAACGAAAACATCAGGAAGATTTGCAGCGCATCCGGAACTTCCGGTTGATGGACGATGACTTTATGAGCAAGGTGTTTGAAAATCCAGTTTGTGCGCAGCTGCTTCTGCAGATCATTCTGGAACGGAAAGATCTGGAAGTACAGAGTGTCCGGAGCCAGTATGATCTGAAAAATCTGCAGGGTCGGTCAGTTCGGCTAGACATTCTGGCCGTGGATCAGGCAAACCGGGCCTACAATATTGAAGTCCAGCGCAGCGACAGCGGTGCGGCGGTCAAGCGGGCGCGTTATAACAGCAGTCTGCTGGATGCAAACCTGACCGCGAAGGGCGACCGCTACGAGCAGCTGAACGAAACTTATGTGATATTCATCACGGAGCGGGATGTGCTGGGGGATGGATTGCCAATCTACCACATTGACCGGATCATTCGGGAGAGCGGAAAAGCATTTGGCGATGAATCACATATCGTGTATGTAAACGCGCAGATTCAGGACGAAACGTCTCTGGGGCGGCTGATGCACGATTTTGTGTGCTCCAACGCGGAAACTATGTATTATCCCACGCTCGCAGAGCGAGTGCGGTATTTCAAGGAAGAACAGAAAGGAGTTGTGACTATGTGCAAAGCTTTGGAGGAAATGCGGAAGAATGAGCGAATTGAAGTGGCACAGCGGTTGTTGGAAGTTGGAAAGCTGACGTATGAAGATATCGCCACGGCAACGGATTTGACCGTGGAAGAAGTCAAAGCTCTGGATCAGCAGAAATCCGCATAAAGAATTGTGTGAAAAAACGAGACCTGCTCGGGCGATTGCATCCGGGCGGGTCTCGTTTTCTATAAAATTCTTTACTTTCTCGCTACCGCCTTATGATACACCCCATACGCGATCACGGCCGACAGCACTTCGGTGATCCAGAAGGCGTGCCAGACGCCGGTAGGCCCGAGAGCGCGGCAGAGCAGCCATGCCAGCGGCATGATGAAGATGACATACCGGCAGAGGGAAATCACCAGCGACTCCACGCCCTTGCCAAGGCCCTCCAGTGCACCGGAAGAGGTGGTGGAAACGGCCGACACGATGAAGCCGATGCAGATGATCCGCAGGGCGGTCTGGCCGATGGCGACGGTCTCCGGGTTGGTGGAGAAGAGGGAAATCAGGGGCTTGGCCGCGAACAGGCAGATCAGAGTGCCGGCCGCCATGATGCACGCGCTCAGCACGAGGGTCAGGCTGTACAGCTTGGACACCCGCTTGTGCTCGTTGGCACCGTAGTTGTAACCGACCAGCGGGCGCATTCCCTGCACGATGCCGTTGGCGGGCAGGTAGAGGAAGGTCTGCAGCTTGTAGTAGATGCCCAGCACCACCACATAGCTCTGTGAGAAGGTCGCCAGCAGGCCGTTCAGGAAGGTGACCAGCAGAGAGGGCAGGGCGAGGTTCAGGATGGCCGGGATGCCGATGCCATAGAGCTTGCCGTCCAGTGCGGCATTGGGCCGGAGCAGGCCCTTGCGCAGGTGAACGGGGATCTCGGTGCGGGCGTAGACGAACAGGTAGACGCAGAGGGTCAGCAGCTGGCCGATGCCGGTGGCGAGAGCCGCACCCGCAATGCCGAGGGCGGGGAAGGGCCCGATGCCGAAGATCAGCAGCGGGTCGAGCAGGATGTTGCAGACGCAGCCGGTGATGAGGGCAATCATAGTGATGTTCATCCGGCCCACGGCCTGAAACATCTTCTCAAAGGCCAGCGATGCCATGTTGATGATCGAGAAGAGGAACACGATGGTGGAGTAGGTCACGCCCATCTGGACAACGCCTGCATCCGGGGTGAACCGCGCCAGAAATGCGGGCATGATGAGTGGGCAGACCGCCATGGCGATCACGCCGTGCAGCACCGAGTACATCATGCCGTGGGTGGCGGCGGCATCGGCTTTTTCCCGGTCGCCGGCCCCCAGATAGAACGAGATCTGGGCGTTGATGCCGACGCCGAAACCGATGGAGACGGCGTTGACAAAGTTCTGGATGGGATACACCAGCGAAAGTGCGGTCATGGCCTGCTCGCTGATCTGCGCCACAAACAGGCTGTCCACGATGTTGTACAGCGAGTTGACCAGCATCGAGATGACGTTGGGCAGTGCCATCGACAGCAGCAGCGGAAAAACCGGCTTGGTTTTCATAAAGGTATCGTTCACGTTTTTTCGAGGCTCCTTTGCTTGAAGTAAAAATGGGATTTTGGCGCACAAAAAAGCCACACAACGGCTCTTTTGGGAACCATTGTGTGGCGAAAAATAGCAAACACTGTAAAAATCCACACGGTATTTTAGGAACTTTACAATACCATAACCGAACGGCCTTGTCAAGAGAAAAGTCATACTTTTCACAGACGCCGCTCCGTGAGCATTAGCTGTACAGCTGGCTCATGAGGGAAGAATACATGGCGTTCTTCTCGGATTTATAGGTACTCATGGCCTGATCTGCCAGTGTGGTGGGCTGGCCGTTCTCGGTCAGGATGGTGCGCATCTGGCTGACGATGTCCTCCACTTCCTTGTCGCAGGAAGCCTCGAGCTTCTTCAGTTCACCGGCCTTGCCCATGCAGATGGTGACCTTCTTGGTCGTGGTCTGCTTCTCGGCAGGCAGGGCCTTGTACTCCGCTTTGGCCGAAGCAATGGCACTGTTCAGGCCGCTTTCCGCCCGGGCTTTGACCGCGTACAGCTGATTGATTAGCGCGCGGATCTCGGCTTCGTAGGCGGCTTCTGCAGGGGCTTCGGCGGCGGTGCCAGAGCTGGATGCACTCGGATTCTGGGAGGTGCTGCCGCTTTCGCTGGGCGTCTCCGCCGGTGCAGAGCTGTCCGAAGAAGCCGCTTCGCCGGAAGTGCTCTCCGCACTGCCGCTGGCCGCAGCACTCTCCGCCGCGGCCTCGGCCCGCTTTTCGGCGATCTCGTCGATGGTCACTTCGCCGGAGATCAGCTCCTGCAGTTCTTCATCGGTCAGCGAAGCCAAGATCTCGGTCTTGGCGGTGGACGCAGCCTCCTCGCCGGAGTCGGAATCGGCGGTTTCGCTGCTGTGTCCGAATCCTTTGCAGGCTGCCAGCCCGCAGGCCAGCACGACCACAAGAGTAAGAGAAATCAGTTTGAGGGACGTTTTATTTTTCATGGTATTACATCCAATGGTTTAAGAATTTCTTGGGTTTGTGAGGGGAGAATACATCCAGTTCCCGGTCGTCAAACAAGTCATCACCGTTTTGCAGGATGGCTGCGGCGGCTTGGTCGCCCAGAACATTTTGCAACACGGCAACAGCCTCGGCCATCCGGGGCGGACGTTTGTCAGGGGAATGGGTATCGGTAGAAATCACATGGACCAGCTGCCACGAAATGAATTTGCAGAGCGTTTTCCGCAGTTTCGGCGTTTTCAGCAGGGAACCTGCGTTGATCTGTGCGTAAGCACCGGCGGCCACCCAGTCATAGAGCAGAGTTGGATCATCCAGAACGTATGGATAACGCTCAATGTGGGCGATCAAAGGCAGGATGCCCTGCTCCTGCAGCTGGGAGAAGGTCTGCCGGATGAAATGCGGTTTGTGGGTGGTCGGAAACTCGATCAGCATATAGGCGGTATCGCCCATGCAGAGCTTCTTTGCATCCAGTTCGCAGAGCCGGGGCGAAAAGTAGACTTCGCTGCCGAGCTTGAACCGAAACTCCATCGGGTCCGGCTCCTGCTGCAGAGCGGCCGTCAAGGTTTCGTAAGCCTGCGCACGCTTTTGGAGAAATTCTTCCACAGTCGTCCGTTCACTGTTGAAGTGGCTGGTGAACGCAATGTTCCGGACGCCGTCTGCATATTCTTTCCGGAGCAGCTGTAAGGAAACGGAAACATCTTTGGCCCCGTCGTCGATGCCGGGAAGGATGTGACAATGAAGATCGGTTATCGCTCAATCCTCCCTGTTCAAATCATTCTTTTTTGCGTTGTCAGGCTGCTTTTTGATCCGGAAGCCGGAATCGGACCGGGGGGGGACCGTAGGAATAGTCGTAGCTGTAATACTGGTAGCCGTAGTCCGACCGCTTGAGCGACTTCTTGACGTCATAGCGGGTCAGGACGGCACCCAGCACTTTCACACCGGCATCCTTGAGTTTTGCTACTGCATCTTTGACCGATTCAGTGGACGCATACTTGGAGCGGACGACGAAGACCGCACCGTCTACGATGTGGCCGATGACAGCGGCATCCGTGACCATTGAGATGGGAGGAGCATCCAGAATGACAAAATCATAGGTTTCCCGCAGAGTATTTACCAACTCCTGCATCCGGGGCTGACTGAGCAGCTCCGAAGGGTTGGGCGGCGTTGTGCCGGCCGGGAGGAAGGCAAAGCCAAAGGAGTCCAGCTCCACCAGTGCATCCGACAGCTCTGCCTGACGGGAGAGAATGTTGGACACACCCTTCAGATTGTGTCCGGCTTTCAGGTACTTGTGCAGCACCGGTTTGCGGAGGTCGCAGTCCACCAGAACCACTTTTTTGCCGCTTTCGGCCAGCGTCAGGGCCAGATTGACCGAGACGTTGGACTTGGATTCCTCGGGTGCGGTACTGGTCACAACAAGGCTGTGCACATCGCCGGAACCAGCCAGAAAGTTCAGGTTGGTGCGCAGCGATTTGTAGGCTTCGACGTAGGCAAAGGGCATATTTTTCTGGGTGATGAGCTGAAGCGAATGCTTGCCGGGATCGGAGTTCTGGATCTTATTTTTGTTGAACGGATTCCACATAGCGTTACACCTCCGGGATCAGGCCGAGCACGGGGAGATCCAGCTTTTTCTGGACATCCTCGCCGTCGACGATGTAATTGTGGAGCAGGTGGTTGAGCACCAGTACGCCGCAGGCCGCCACGATGCCGCCGAGAGCAGCGATCAGAACGTATTTTTTCGTCTGCGGGAAGACCGGGTTCGTGGTGATCTCCACATCACTGACCGCTTTGCAGGAACCGGCCTCCACCTTGTCCACGATCACCGCCGGGGCAGTGTCCGCAATGGCCTGCACGATCTTGCCAGCCAGAACGGGGTCTTCGTTGGTAACGGTGATGGACATGATCTGCGTCGAGCCGATGCCGTCCACTGCAACGCTGGAAAGCAGCTCGTTGTAGGTCATGTCCAGCCCCAGCTGGTCGATCACATCGTTCAGCACGATGTTGCTCTTGATGACCACCGCATAGGTGTCGATCAGATTGCGGGCCGAGTTGATGTTGTCGCTGGTCACCGACGCATTGCCATCCTGCCGTGCATTGACGATCAGATTGACCGACGCTTCATAGCGAGGCGTCAGTGCAAATACACAGACCATCAGGCAGAGCAGAGCCGCCGCAAGGCCGGCCGCTGCGATCTGCAGTGCGTGGTTCCAGAGAAGACGCAGCAATTCCCCAAGATCAATGACGTCTTCTTCCATTTCATAATTCTGTTCCATGTCAATTCCTTTCTGAGTGAAATTCTCACACAATATTATTCTAACAGCTTTCAGCGGAAGTGACAAGAGAAAAGCAAATAAATTGGCGAAAATTTCATAAAGAACGTCATTTATTTAACTATTTAAGAAACCGAATCCTTAAAATGAAAAATGCAGAGTTTCTGCTTGACTTTCCCGCTTCCGCTCCCTACAATAAAACCAGAAATTCAAACCAGAAAGGCGGAAAGCGGATGAAATGGATGATCGCGTCTGACCTGCACGGGTCGGCTTATTACTGCCGGAAAATGATCGAGGCGTTTGAGTGGGAGGGGGCAGACCGGCTGCTGCTGTTGGGCGACCTGCTTTACCACGGCCCCCGCAACGACCTGCCGGAAGGTTACGCGCCCAAAGAGGTGATCCCGCTGCTGAACGGCCTGAAACAGAAACTCTGCTGCGTGCGGGGCAACTGTGAGGCCGAAGTGGATCAGATGGTGCTGGAATTCCCAGTGATGGCGGATTACTGCATCCTGCCGCTGGGGGAACGGCTGGTCTACGCCACCCATGGCCATATCCATAATACCAAGAACCCGCCGCCGCTGGCCCCGGGCGATATTTTGCTCCACGGCCACACCCATGTGCCGGCGTGGACTGAGTTCGGCGACGGAAATCTCTACCTCAACCCCGGTTCCCTCAGCATTCCCAAGGAGAACAGCCCGCATGGATATATGACGCTGGAAGGAACCGAATTTCAGTGGAAAACGCTGGACGGTGAGGTGTATCACCAGTTGAAATTATAAGATGAATCGCCCTCCCTTGCAATTTCCCTAGCGGTATGGTATGATAAACATGGAATCGCGGCATTTTGCGGGATTCCATTTCTCGAATTTTGAGGTTAGCAGTTGCTAACAGAATCGCCAAAAACCGGCGGCAGACTTTGTATGTTCTGCCAACCGGAAAACGATAGGATGCAGGGAGGTTCCTCTTATGGTAGAAACAGTGTTGAAAGTGAACGGTATGATGTGCGGAATGTGCGAGAGCCACATCAACGAGGTCGTGCGCAAGACCGCCGACGTGAAGAAGGTCACCTCGTCCCACACCAAGGGCGAGACCGTCATCGTCTCGGAGCAGCCGCTGGACATCGACAAACTGAAAGCCGCCATCGCCGATACCGGCTATACCGTCACCGACGCACAGTCCAAGCCGTATGAAAAGAAAGGCTTCTTCTCGTTCCTGAAGAAGTAAGCCTTCAGACAGGGAGGTATTGTTATGCGGATCCTCGTTTATGGCGCAGGTGTTCTGGGCTGTGAGCTGGCTCACCTGCTGATCCAGAACCAGAAAAACGTCGTCACGCTGCTTGCGCGGGGCGAGTGGAAGGAGCGGATCGACCAGCAAGGTCTGGTCATCCGCCAGTGGGCCCAGCGCAAGACCACAGTGGATCGGGTGCAGACCATCGACGCCCTTGCGCCGGACGATGTGTACGATCTGGTCTTTGTGGTGATGCAGGCCGGCCAGCTGCCGGAGATCCTGCCCGCCCTGAAAGCAAACAAGAGTGAGTACTTCGTCTTTGTCGGCAACGACCCCTATGCCAAGGACGTGATGCAGGCTATGCAGCGTCCGGCGGATAAGATCGCGTTCGGCTTCCAGAACACGGCTGGCCGCCGCGAAAACGGGCAGGTCATCAGCGTCCACATGGGCGTCGGTATGACGGTCGGCGGTGCAACGGCTCCGCTGTCGGGTGCATTTTGTCAGCGGCTGACCGCCGCCTTTGATGGGGTGAAGTATAAGCTGACTTTTTACAGCGACATGGACGAATGGCTCAAGTGCCACGCGGCCTTTATTCTGCCGGTCTGCTATGTCTGCTACGCCTGCAACGGCGACCTGACCCGCGCCACCAAAGAACAGCGGAAGCTGCTGATCGACGCCGCGTGGGAGGCCTGCGAGATGCTCAAAGCCGCCGGCATCCCGGTGAACGACGCTGACAATACCGACTGCTACCGCGCAGGCAGCAAGAAGCGGAAGAGCACCGAGCGGATGATCTGCATCATGGCCAAAACGCCGCTGGGCAGGCTTTGCGCTTCCGACCATGCCATGCACGCCGTCAGTGAGATGAAGTATCTCGACGATGCGTTCGAGGCTCTGCGTGCCAAGACCCAGACCCCGATGCCTGCATGGGATCAGCTCCGCCGTGAGATGCCCCAGTGGAGAACGCTGCTGCTGCGGACGGCCGCGAAAAAGTAAGAAGTTCGTTGTGCAAGCGTTGCATAGGGTCGAGCAAAAGATTCTGCCCGTTCCGTTTGACGTTCCTGACTTTCTAGGACCCGCGGGCTAATCAAATCCCCACTGGGGATTTGATTGCGTCACTTCGTGCCGCCGCCCTGTTCGATTCTCCATCGCCTTGCCACAAAAAGCAAAACCCCCACCGCAATGCGGTGAGGGTTTTCTTTTTGGTGGAGGCGATGGGAATCGAACCCATGTCCGAAAAGAGTTCAGCGTAGGTGTCTCCGGGTGCAGGCGATCTACAACATTCCCTCCGCGTCACGCCGATCGTCAGGCTAACGCTTCAGTAGCTTCATGAGTTCCTGCCGGTTCGCAAAGCTTAGATCCGTTCAGGTGCTGTGTCTAAAGGACGCCCCGGCCCCACACGACACAAGAGTGGGCGGAACGCGCAGCACTCAGGCTGCGAGCAACTGATAATTATTGTTGTCAGTTAATTTTTT